>JBCCIR010000010.1:0-63149 GCA_039028175.1 Verrucomicrobiota bacterium | reverse complement strand
CGGACAGAAATCGGAACATCAATCTCCCCGACATGCTTCCATCGAACGACTTCTAATCGACCAGGGCCCAGCTTTCTGTCCACGCTGCTGACAAACCACTCGGTATCCCCGCTCCGTCCGTGATACTTCCCCGTCGATTCCAAACCCTCATCGCTTTCCTCCGTCCAGTAAAGGCGGATGACCTCCGGTCGCTCCACTTCAGAAGTAAAATAAAGGCGCCCACCCTCTCCAAATTCACTGCCCACCCACTTCGAGATCACAAACTCCATTTCACCCACTCGGATCGACATTCCCTCCTTCCAATCGACCTCTGCTGAAGAGACCCGTTCTGCCTGCCATCCAACGACGGCATGAATACTTCCCTCAATCTCAAAATGTTTCGTATCAACAGGCACCCGTTTTCCCGCACGAATCTCAATCGAAGCCGCCCCCTCCCAGTAATGATCCTCCAGAAAAACCGCATAATTGGGATCCATCAGATCGAAACCGCCATCGGTGACAAATCGGGAAACGACGAGCTCCCGAAGCGACGAGCGAAAAATCGCCCCCCTCTCGGGAATTAAGTACAACAAGGCACTGGTTCGAGCCGGGTAAATTTCGAACCGTTCTGTGGTCAAATTCAAATCCTCCCCCCAGAACGTGCTGATTCCTGCCGGCGTCACATTCACCTTGGGCGCCTGCCTCTCTTCGGCCGATTGAGAATCTCCCGTCGCAACAACTAGTAAAAAGACGACAAGAATCCCGAATCGAATTCTGCGGTGAAGGATGAAAACCATGTGCGGAAAAGTACGCGACCGCGTCCATAACAGCCATTATAGATTCACGTCCATATTCCACCGCCGTGTCGTCGGCAATGAGATCATCAGATCAAAGGCGCAGTTCGTCGATTCTATACGCCTTTCTCAGACCTAACCTCGCGGTCACACGTTGTTGCCCCGCCACCAAGCGTCCTCTAATACTCGGCCAGAATCTCCAGGCCGTTCCCAATGAGTAGAGCACCAAACACGATCAGAAGCACCACGCCCACGGCCTGGTGATGATGGACGAGCCAGTCCTTTAAGCTTCTGAGCGCCGGGCGAACCTTCCGAGCGAAACCGTAATAGCCAACGATCGGAAAAATCACACTCGCGCTGGCAATCAACGTGTAAACCACGAGTGCAGTCGCCATGTGCGCCGGTGTATCCGCCTTGGCGTGGATAGACGCCGCGCCCCCAAACGTCAAAATGAGGTTTTTGGGATTGATTGCCGAAAAGACAAAGCCCAGCACGATCGATTTGCCAAAGCCATTAGTGTCGAGTCCGGCCAGGACCTTCGGTGGCTCGACCGCAACATCCGCCGCGGGCCGGCGTTTGAATTTCCGCCCGGCCATCACCAGCAAAGCCCCTCCAAACACGACACGCACCCACCCAGCCGCCGCCGCCGGATCCCCTCGCGCCGTCTCCAGCCCGGGAATCTTGAACACGACAAGACTGACGACGATGATCCCTGCAACCCAACCTACTAGAAATGGAAACGCGTTCCCCGGCCGCGCCGACAAAAGAATCGACACCCCCGCCGCCACGGGAAGCGGACTAAGCGCCGCTCCCACGGCCATCGGCAACGATTCTCCAATAGCGTCGAGTAACATGATGCTGATCGAATCTACACTCCCACCAAAATCTCATCCATCACCACAATCGTCAAAGCTGCCCCTCAACCAAGGGATCAAGACAGTGCCTGCAGAATCTCCCCCAAAGATCAAGTCGTCGATCTCTCGCCTAAAATCAGTTCCGACCAGTCGAATGAATCGAAGCAATCCTAGTAATCCGCCCCTCCATCACTGGCGTCAACAGACGCCTTCCACGCCATCCACGCTTCAACCATACTCTCAAGACGCTCCGGATGTGTCTCCGCAAGATCCGTTTCTTCACCAGGATCAGCAGACAGGTCGTAAAGCTCCCACTCACTATTGGACTTGGCCCGGTGAGCCTTCATCATCCCGTCGTGCCACGCCGCCTTCCCCTTGATATGAAACCCCAAAGGCTGCGGGCGCTCCTGCATCGACCCCTCAATGATCGGAATCAAGCTGATGCCGTCGAGCGGTCGGTCATCCGGCATCTCCACGCCGACAATCTCAAGAATGGTCGGAAAATAATCCACCGTGCACGTCGCCGCGTCACTCACAGAGCCAGGCTCAATCTTCGCCGGCCACTCAATCAATCCAGGCACCCGAACACCACCCTCGTAAAGGCTGCGTTTCCGCCCCCGATACAAACCCTGCTGTCCAGGATCACCATCCTTTCCTTCAGGCCCATTGTCCGAGCAAAACGTGATCATCGTGTTCTCGGCGATCCCCTGCTCACGCAACTGCGCCCGCAGACGACCCACAGCGCGATCAAGCGCGGTGACACACCCGTTGTAATTCCGCTGAAAAGCCGTGTTCTTTCCGTCGTCGTACCGGCCCGCATCTTCGACGCTGGCGACCACAGGCAAATGCGGCGCATGAAACCAAACAATCGCGAGAAACGGACCATCTTGGTTGTCATCGATGAATCGCAGCGCGCGATCCATGATGAGATTCGAATCGTCCCCGAGCAATTCGTCGGAATTCGGATCGATCGGTTTGTTCTGCGCCGTCCAGTAATGGGTACCATAAAGCTCCTTCTCGCCTCCCTCGGGAATCACGTCCCAACCTTTCCGTGACGCATTGGTGAAATCGTCCTCCGAACCACCCACCGGCTTCCACATCGCATCGAATGTGGGCGTCTTCGATTCCGTCGCGAAGGTCACATCCACCTCATGCTTCCACGGTGGAGAAAAATGCTCCTTCCCGGTCTCCCCGCCCCGGTTCGCATCCTTAATCTTCGTCGTCAAGGTTCCCATATGCCATTTGCCAAAATGACCCGTCGCGTATCCCTTCGACTTGAGCGCCTCATAAAGAGTGAATTCTTCATCCCGCAAATGCCCATGGTTCGCCGTGTAGATTCCGGTGCGATCATGGTGGCGCCCCGTCACCACCGAAGCGCGCGTCGGCGAACAAACGGGCGCCTGCGCATAAAACCGATTAAACTTCAACCCGTTCGCCGCCATCTCGTCGAGATGAGGCGTCTCAATGTGGGTCCCCCCATTAAACCCAACGTCGCCCCAACCGAGATCATCACACATAATAATCACGAAGTTCGGCCGGTCGGCATCAACGGCTCCAGTCAGCGAGGCCGCTCCCAGAAAAAGCCCCATCAGAAGAATAAGTCGGCAAAGATGTTTCATAACGTCCCACTATCTAGACGACTCCAAGCCAATCATCAAAAAATCTCCGCAAATTTCCCGGATATCCGGGGTCGGTAAGTATAGTCCAAAGCAGGGGTCATTTCGGGAGAATCGGAAACATTAACGTCCATACAACTCGTTCATCCAGACCACGGCACACACGATTCGCTCCTTTCCTACGGGAGACGTCGCAAACATTCCCAAAGAAATTTTTAACGAACCTCTGATACTCTGATAGTTTACCAAGACAACAACTCGCGCCGGTCAACTCGATAGGCGGCATCTTCCCATACCACAAACCGACTTCCCAACGCCTTGACTTCCCCAGCCCCTTCCCGACTCATCGCGGCTATTCTTTTCTTGGGAGGATTGGATGCCGCCGCCAATGCCTCATCGATCGCCCGTACCTGGAACGAGGAGAACCTTGCCGCGATCCGCCTCTCCTTTCCCGACCCTCCCGTGCATGCCCGCAACATCTGGCACGTTTCCGTCGCCATGTGGGACGCGTGGGCCGCATATGACTCAGTCGCCGTTGGCTATCTTCATCGAGAACCCGCCGCCGTCCCGGGAGGAAGCGATCTCGCCACCGCACGCCATGAGGCGATCAGTTACGCCGCTTATCGGGTCCTTTCTCATCGCTACTCCACTCGAAAACACCCCAATACCCCCGACGCCAATGCCGCCACCGCCCAAGCCAACTTCGACAATCAAATGGCAGACCTCGGCTACTCCACCGCAAATACTTCTACCATCGGACCAAGCCCCTCAGCTGTCGGCAATCGCGTCGCCGAAACGATCATCAACTTCACCGCCGGCGATCAGTCAAACGAAGTCCTCGGATACACCGATTCCACCTATACTCCCGTCAACCCGCCCCTGATCCTCGAGAATCCCAATGCTCCAAACGCCCTCGTCGATGTCAATCGATGGCAGCCCCTCGAGTTCGTCGAAGCCTTCTCCCAAACAGGCATACCACTGGACTTCACGATTCAAGTCTTCGTCGGCTCACATTGGGGAGAGGTTTGGCCCTTCGCCCTGAGCCGCGCGCCCGGCCAAACCGTCTACTTCGACCCCGGCGCTCCCCCCATCCTCGGAGGCGCGACCGATACGGATTTCAAGAATGGAGTGGTCGAGGTAATCCAATACAGCAGCCTCCTCGATCCCTCGACGGCGCCCATGGTCGATCGCTCTCCCGGCACTGCCGGATTCAACAATCCGCTCGGCACTAGCGGCGGAACGGGACATACCCAGAACCCGGTCACCATGACCGCCTACGCCCCCAACATGGTGAACGAAGCGGATTTCGGACGCGTCGTCGCCGAGTTCTGGGCCGACGGTCCCGAATCGGAAACACCTCCCGGTCACTGGAACGTCATCGCTAACGAGGTCTCCGATACGCCCGGCTTCGAACGACGCTTTATGGGCCAGGACCCCGAACTCGACCCGCTTGAGTGGGACGTCAAAATGTATTTCTTACTCAACGCCGCCGTTCACGACGCCGCGGTCGCCGCTTGGGGATGCAAAAGGGAGTACGACTACATTCGTCCCATCAGTTGTATCCGGCATATGGCCCGCCAAGGACAATCTTCCAACCCAGGTGATCCCCACTACAACCCCCAAGGCCTCCCCATTGTCCCGGGATTGATCGAAGTGGCCACCGCCACCTCCGTCCTCGTCGGTCAACCCCACCAGAATCTGGGTTCACCCGCCATCGGAAAAGTCGTCATCAAGGCGTGGCAAGGAGCGCCGCTCGATCCCGCCACCCAGTTTGGGGGGGTGGGTTGGATTCTCGCCGAGGACTGGGCTCCCTATCAACTCGATACCTTCGTGACCCCCGCGTTCGCCGGATACATCTCGGGACACAGCACTTTCAGCCGGGCCGCAGCCGAGGTGCTGACACGCTTCACCGGAAGCGCCTTCTTCCCGGGCGGCCTCGGAACTCACGACGTGCCCGCCGGCGACCTCGCCTTCGAACTTGGCCCATCAGCCCCTGTCCAGCTTCAGTGGGGCACCTTCTACGACGCCGCCGACCAAGCCGGACTCTCAAGACTCTATGGCGGCATTCACGTCCCCGCGGACGACGGGCCGGGGCGCGTCGTTGGAGCCAAATGTGGCATTGGGGCCTGGGAACTCGGAATCAAATACTTCGACGGAAGCATCCTAAACCAACGTCCCGAGGTCAATCTCACCACCCTGCCCGACGGCAACGTCAAGGTCGAGTGGACCCAGTATCGCGGCCTCTTCTACAAACTTCACAGTTCGCCAGATCTCACGAACGGAAATTTCACAGGGGAGTTTCCCCTCTACCGCGCCAGCAGCGACCGCGCCAGCCACCCCCTCGGCGGACCGGCCCCACTTCCCCGAAACGAATTCTTCCGCATCGAACAATCCCCTTTCCCGGAACCGGCTGCTCCGTAAACCCCTTCCCGGGATTCCCGTCCACGCTGCCACCCCGTCAATCCAAGCGCCGGCGAAATCGAAGAATCGCCAGCGAAAGCGTCAGAACAAAGAATCCTCCCAAGAACGCCAAGTCCCGGCTTAGCCCCGCCAAATCGGCATCGCGGAGGACCACTCCCCGCACCACCCGCATAAAATGCGTCATCGGCAGCGCTTCCGCCAAACGCTGCGCCGCCACCGGCATCCCTTGATAGGGAAACATGAATCCCGACAACAAAATCGAGGGTAGAAAAATGAAAATAAACAACTGAATGGCCCCCATCTGATTGGGAGCAATCGTGGATAGCAACAAGCCGAGGCCGAGATTGGCAAAGATAAATACAAGGCAACTGAATACCAGCAAGGCCCAACTGCCCGCCACCGGAACCTGGAAAAGCAGCCAACCCAACCACAATATGATCGTCATTTGGATCATCCCGATGATCACATATGGAATCAGCTTCCCGATCATGAGCTCCGCGGTCTTCACTGGCGTGGCAATGAGAAGCTCCATGTTCCCCCGTTCCCGCTCCCGCACAATCGCCACCGCCGTAAACATGACCATAGTCATGGTCAAAATGATCCCCAGCAACCCCGGAACCGTGTTCAACTCGGAACGCTGCGCAGGGTTATAAAGCAACGTCACCGATATGTCCCCGGGATTATTCGTAAACGAACTCACACCGCCCGGCAGAAACGGAAAGTTCCCAAGCGATTTTAAAGCGCTCGCCATCACCGTGTCTGATCCGTCAACGATGAGCTGCGCGATAAATTCGTCGTCTTCGGCATAATAACGACGCTCACTGTCGATCGGAATATACAAGCCCGCGGAGACCACTCCGTTCCTCACCATCTCGTGCAACTCGTCCGGCGTGTCCACCCCTCGTGTGATCTTGACCACCTGCGAAGCCTGCACATCTTCAACGAGCTGACGCGAAAAGGAAGTTTGACTGTAATCACACACAGCAATCGGAATGTTCCGCACCTTGGTGTTGATCGAATAGCCAAACATCAACAACTGCATCAATGGAATCACCACTACCATCGCGAACGTCAACCGATCACGCCGCAGCTGCGTCACTTCCTTGGAACAGATCGCTAAAACGCGAAGCACTGAATCTGCGAGACCCTTCATTGGCGCTTGCTTTTCCGTGTCGCGTCAACAAAGACATCCTCGATCGACGCCCCCACCGCCTCCAAATCCATCCCCGCCGGAAGCGCACTCTCAACTCGGGAACGAACGTCGCCCGAAATCACCAATACACGCAATGTCTTCCCCACCTGGCTCACCGTGATCACTCCATCAATTTCCGAAAGCCCGGGGACCAACCGCGTGACGTCCTCCCCCGATACCTGCAAAACCTTCGCCGGCAAATCCGCCTTCAACCCCTCCACCGATCCGTCTGCAACAACGTTTCCCTCACTCATGATGGTCAACCGATGACACCGCTCCGCCTCATCCATCAAGTGCGTCGTCACCAAGAGCGTCGCGCCACCTTGCGCCAAATCAAAGAAATGACGCCACATGTCTCGTCGCGTGTTCGGATCCACTTCCGACGTAGGTTCGTCGAGTATCAATAACTCAGGCTCGGTCAATACCGCTGCTCCCAAGGCAATCCGCCGTTTCTGCCCCCCGGACATCGGCCCCACGCGTTTCTCCGCCAAATCTCCAAGCTCAAACTGCCCCAGCACCGCCTCGATCCGCTCCTTCCGACGCTGCCGCTTTAAGCCATGAATACGACAAAGAAACTGCATGTTCTCCAACACCGTCATGTCTTCATACAACGAAAAACGCTGCGTCATATAGCCAACATGCCGCCGAACCGTCGCGGCCTTCTCCGGTACCGACATCCCAAGCACACTCACTGGTCCCGCCGACGGAACCATCAATCCACACATCATCCGCAAGGTCGTCGTCTTGCCCGAGCCGTTCGGCCCAAGAAAACCGTGCACCTGGCCGCGCTCAATGTCCATGCTGACATCCTTGACCGCGGTGAAACTGCCAAAATGCTTCGTTAAACCCTTAACTGTGATCACTGCGTCACTCATCGCGCAGTTGCATCCGAACAGGAATCCCAAGCGGCAAATCCCCCGCCGTCTCCGGATCAAGATCAACCTCCGTAACGTAAGACAAACGCGACCGATCCTCTTCGGACAAGGTGTAATACGGAGTAAACGACGCATTCGATTGAATGTGGCGCACCCTTCCCTCAAACGGCGCCGATACACCATCGATATAGATATCTACAATGTCCCCGGCATGAACCTGGCTCATCCACGGCTCCGGTAAATAAACCCGCGCCCAAGGCGCACCGCCCGCAAGCACCGTCGTCACCACCGCACCCACCGGAGGCTTGTCACCAAGCTTAAACGGAATGCTGTCCAGCAACCCCGCCCGCTCGGCGGTGACCGTATACCGACTCAACGACTCCTCCGCCCGAACCAGTTCCGCCTTGGTCGCTTCCAAATGCGCGCGAGCTTTCTCGACCTCCTCTTGCCGGTATCCGCTCCTGAGCAATTTGAGCCGCTCGTCCGCCGACCGCTCCTGTGCCTGCGCCTGCGCCAGAGCATTGGCCGTCAAATCAACTGACCGCTCACTCACCGCACCGGGGTTCGACATGGTCGTCTTGCGCTCGAGCTCGATCTCCATCGTCTTGCGATCGTATTGCGCCCCCTCCAATTCCGCTTCCGCAGTCGCAATCTCCTCCGGTCGATATCCGTTCTCAAGCTGCGTCAACTGCCACTCCGCCTCCCCGACCTCCGCCTTCAACTGCGCCACCTGTGCCACCTGCAACCGCGGATCAATCTGCAACAACGGCTGCCCCGCTTCCACCCACTCCCCTTCACGAGCCATCAATTCCACGATCGGCTCCGATACCACCGCCCGGCCATTCACTCGGTCCCACTCAAGCGTACCCAATGCTCCCTCCTCACGCTCTCCGCATCCCACCACAACAACCCCCAGTGCCAAAATACAAAGATACAAGAACCTCATAGCTGTCGAATCAAAGCGGTTCAATCGCTCGCAAATAAACTATCGACCCGGACAAAACCGCTCAAGGCGAAACCAAAGACGCCGGCTGCGAGACTTCAATCATGGCATTCGGAACGAAGATTCGGGAGTTCTTGCGAACGGACCTGCCTCCAATCTCCCCTCACCCCGATCAGTGACGATTCCGATCACATCGGCATACCCCACGTGCAGGAAAAGCACATCGGCCTCGCCTCTTTCCTGCCAAGATTCCTCAAACGTCGTCGGGAATCGCAAACTCTTCACGGTGCGGGAGCCTGAGTAGAGGATTGGCCTTATCCGCCTCGTCGCCCGTGAATTGTTCGCTCTCCGCATCAAAGGCCAGCTCGGGTCCAAGGACCAAGTCGTCGAGTGAAGCCTCGTTCATCTCAAGTTGCTGGAATACCGAATCAATCGTATTGACCGCGTCCTCGTGCCCGCTGAATGATGCCCGAACATCATCAACCGTGGCCGTGTCCGCGAGTTTATACGACGCATTCGCAAGGTGGCACATGCCGCTGCTGATGTGGCCAGTCGCAATCTCGGCGTTAAGCACATCTGAATCGTCTTCTCGGATGGCTTCGACGAAGTTCTGGTAATGCCCTTTTCCGGCATTGCCGGGATAGTCCTTGATCACTGTTTTGCCGTCGAGTTCGTAAGCACGGCCACCCCCGCGGGAAATCTTAATGAGAGCGTTTTCACAGCGAATAATGTTCCCGCCCCGAAAATCCATGTAGACCCCATCAGTATCGCGCCCCTTGGCATAAGGGAGATTGCGGGTTTCGACAATCACTGGGATGCCGTCGTATTCCATGCGCGAAAACATCATGTTGGGTGTCTCGCCATTGTCCTTCCATACGAAACGGCCCCCACCACTCTGAACCTTGGAAGGAAGTTTGTCCCAGCCGAGCATGTGACAAAGGTCATCCGTGTAATGAACGGCCCAGTTACCCATCTCACCGTCGCCCCAGTTCCATTGCCAGTGCCAGTCGTAGTGAAATTTCTCCCGCATCGGCGGATCGTCCGGGGCAGGACCACACCAAAGATTGTAATCAATTTCTTCCGGTATCTCACAGGGCTCGGTGACAAATCCGATCGGACCACGTTGGTTGAGCTTCATGCAGTGCACCCAAAGAACCTTGCCGTATTTTCCCGCACGAAGGTCTTTCCCGCACTCCTGGGGAGCCGGGCAGGAGCGCTGCTGGGTCCCACCCTGAACCATGCGGTTATATTTCCGGGCCGCCGCGATCATTTGCTGCCCCTCCCAAAGCGAATGACTAACGGGCTTCTCAACATAGACGTGCTTGCCGGCCTGACAGGCGGAAACGGCCATCGCCGCATGCCAGTGATTCGGAGTCGCGGTCGTGATCGCATCGATGTCCTTCATCTCGAGAATCTCGCGATAATCCTGAACGAGGCGGGCCGAGGAGTCCCCCTTGGCGGCCTTCTCCGCGCGGCTGAGATCGGCATCACAAAAAGCAACCACTTTCGCCCCCTCAATAGCGTTGATCGCCTTGATATGGCCGTTGCCTTTGCCGCCGCAGCCGATGACACCAACTCGGACTTCGTATCCGGCTCCAAGAACATTGATTGAAGGACCGGCAAGGACGCCGGCACCGGCAGCCGCCATACCCTTGATAAAAGTACGGCGGGGTAAATTCGATTTTTGAGAAGGGTTCATGAAGAAAAGACTACCGAGGGTCCAAGGTAAGGACAACTGATTTTGACGATATCCCAGGACTCCAATCCGATGGGACAATATAGGAGCAACAATGGTAACTTCAAAACCCCTCCAGCCGTCACCTCCCGGGTTCGCCTTGTCGCCTCGATTTACGCTTCACGCGCGATTAAGGAAAATAACTCACCAAAGGATCGCCACCGACCCTACTTCTTCTTCCCGCCGATGGGCACGGTCGGTTCCGCCAAGGCATTGGCAATTTCCACGATTTTGGACGCTTGAGAATACTCTGATGCCAGTTTCCTCGCCGCAGACTGAATCCCCGCGGTGGTGTGCTCAGACTTGGAACCCGTGCCCATATCCCCGAATTCTTTACGCGCAAAATCGTCGATCGCCTTCAATCCATCAGCATACTGCACATTGGCCACGTCCCCACCGAGATCCGACACAACCGCTTCCACCGCACCTGTGTTGGCGGACGATATACCGTATTCCTCTTTTAGAAAAAGAGCCAGGGCATACGCGCGCCACGGTTCACTGCCCTTGAGCTGCTCAATCCATTCGATCACTGCCGCTTCATAATCGAGACGCTCATCGTCGGAGCCATTCTTCTCGTCCGCAAGATAGCGGCCATTAAGCCAAACCATTCCTTCAGTGAAAAGCGTCGGGTCTTTCTTCCCCCCATGCCCTCCCGGATGAAAACGCTGAATCGAGGCGTCCCCGAAATTCTTGACCGCATTGGCCGATGTGTATCGATTGTAATCGGTGGCGCCGTTGATGAAGAAATAGTTGCCGCCCGAAACACTGGTGCTCCCGGGCATGTATGCCGCCATGGGCATCGCGCCGGCATGCTTGATGCGTCCCGCATTGTAAAGACAGGTGGCCCCGCCACCGGAACTGCCGCTGAAGTAAACGCGATCCTCGTCAATCGGAAGAGTCTCAAAAAGGTGCTTCAGACTGTCCTCGCAATACTCGTGGTTCTCCGGAAAATCCTGCCCGTTCCTAGAGTTCATCGAGCACGCCACGATCCAACCGCATAGCTCCGCGCCCGGCACAAAGTCGTTGACGATCGCTTTTCCGCCGCCGCCCGGTCCCGTGTACAAAATGACCGGCGCTTTTCGCCCCTCCACCAACGTCTGTGGCAAGTAAACGAGATATTGCGATTTGTCGCCCGGCGTCGAAATCGGTCCGGAAATCGCGCCCAGGGGATGCGCCAAACCCGACGCCGCTTCCCCCCCGCTGCCCCCGGCCATGGCCGCACCTTCACCTACCGTATCTGAAACCGCCATCTCAAAATGGCTTTCCAGCATCTCCCGATCGGTCGCCACAAGCTTGTCCAAAGGCACTTTTAAAACCCGGCCATCAGCCGTCTTCAACTCCACCTCCCCATCGGCAACAGCGTTCGCCATCGCTCGAATCTTCGTCCCCGCCGTAGAAGTCCACTCTCGTTCCTCGGTCGGAGCGGCAAAGAGAGTTCCCGCAATCAACCCAAGCGCCAGCGTCACACTGGGAAACGACTTCCGCTTCATAAAACCATGCAAACAAGTTACTCGTCAGATGGCGAGCGCAATTTGGCGGAACGCATCCAATCGAAAAGAATGCTGAAAGATCGTTCATTCACGACACCAATAGAACCAGAACGTTGATTCCAAACCTGAGGCATGCCAAATGCCGAAACTCCGATCGGTTTACCCTCGGTCATCGAAGTGATACACGTGTATTCTGTAATCGAACACACTTTGAAAAGCGCGCCCTGCCTCCCAATCCTGCGCGGCCACCCGCAGGACCAAAGACTCCCATAGCCCGACTTCACCCAAGGAGAACAGTTGGAAACAAATCGACAATACAAAAAAACAGTGGTCGCCGGAATCGCCGGCAACCTCATGGAGTGGTACGACTTCGCCATATACGGATACATGGTGCCCATCATCGGCAGCCTCTTCTTCCCCTCGGACGACCCGGTCGCCTCAATCCTCGCGACATTCAGCGCCTTCGCGGCTGGGTATCTTGCGCGCCCCCTCGGTGGCCTCATTTTTGGACACATCGGCGATCGATACGGCCGCAAAGCCGTACTGAACCTCAGCATCGTCACTATGGGGCTGTCCACATTCGGCATCGGCTTGCTGCCCACGACCCTGCAGATCGGGGTCGCCGGCGCCACATTGCTGGTCGCCCTCAGAATCCTCCAAGGCATCTCCGTCGGCGGCGAATACACGGGATCGATCACCTTCGTGCTCGAGCACGCACCTCCCCATCGACGCGCGTTCGCAACCAGCTGGATCGGGGTCGGCGCAAGCCTCGGATTCCTCATCGGCTCCGGCGTCGGTACCCTTATGCAGCAAGTATTCACTCCGGAAGATCTTCAAGGCTGGGCATGGCGATTGCCCTTCCTCTTGGGAATCGTCATTACCGCCATCGGATACTTCATCCGTCGGCACGCCCCGGAACCCCCCCGCCAAAAAGAAATGCCCATGGAAAAAGCGCCCATCATTGTTGCCGTCAAAGACTACTGGCGCCCCATGTTGCAGCTGATGGGTCTGGCCCTGGCGGTAAACGCCGGATTCTACATGATGTTCGTCTACGCCAATACCTACCTCACGGAACACATGCACTTCTCCACGGCCCGAGCCATGGAAATCAACACGCTCAACCTCCTCTTCCTGACAATCATGATCCCCGTGGCGGGATATATCACCGATAAGCTCGGACGCAAACCGGTGCTGATCACCGGAATGCTCGGCCTCGCCTTGTGCAGCTACTCGCTGTTCTGGATGATGCACCAGGCGACCGAGCAAATGATCTTCCTCGGTCAATTCGGTTTCGCCTTGCTCATCGCGTGGATCTGGGGCGCGAACCCAGCCGCCCAGGCAGAAATCCTGCCCCAGAATGTCCGGGTCAGCGCCTTCTCGATCGCCTACAGCATCTGCCTCGCCATCTTCGGTGGCACCACCCCGCTTGTGGCAGCATACCTGCTGGAGCGAACCGCCGACGACTTCGCCCCCGTATGGTATCTGATCGCACTCTCGCTGGTGTCACTCGTGGCCGTCTTCACCATTCCCGAAACACGACCCCATCGCAACACCACCCAACCCGACCCGCAATAAGCCACAATCACCCTCCCACCCCCGAACCTACTCCGAAGAAGGAAGTAGCTTTCCGAGCGGGTTTTTCAAACGTTTCCCTTGGTCAAAAATCGCAAACACCTCCTCCGGTGAGAGCGCCCTCCGCCAAATCGCGAGATCATCCAAATCGCCGGCAAACGGCGCCGTCTGCTTGCTCTTGCCATTCTTTCCAACAATCAACGATCGACTCGACCCAACACCGCGGCCCATCCCGCTCACATCCTTTTCCACCACGGCCTCCCCGTCCTTGTAAAAAGTCGCCACCCCTTCCCCCATGTCGATAACGGCCGCAAGATGAATCCACTTCCGCGGCGCTTCCACTTCGAGAATCCGTACCCCGCCCTTCTGCCTGCCGGTAACCACCTTCATTTGATACTTCTTCGACTGCTCAAATAGCCCCCACCCCGCCTGCTTCGAGTCCTCTCCACCATTCCCGATCACCTGATGACGCTTCGTCCCTTTCGTCCGCGGCAAAACCCATACGCTGACGGATAGGGCTCCGCCGTCTTTGATCGAATACAAATCTTTGCTGCCCAAAACAAGTTGTAGATTCCCTGCCAGTCGAATCGCCTTCCCTCCAAAAAGATCCGCCGACCACCCCTTCTTCCCTCCCGATACACCCACGATTGGCATGCTCCCGGCCGTCGGCCGAAAATCCCCATCAAATGACCAGTAGCTGAGCAAATCGTCGCCCAATGATCCCTCCCGGGAGAAACTCTCCCCTCCCGAATCAGCCACCGCCTCATTCACCGTTTCAACCAAGGGAGCCTCCCCTTCACTGACTTTCCCGCTCACCATCACCGGCGTCTGCAACCCGGACTCCGCTTGCCCGACCAACCGCCACGCCACCGGAATCGCCGCCAGCAAAAGAGTCACCCCAAGTACCGTCGATACCAATCCCATCGAAATAGAACGCTTCTTCACCGCTTCACCCCTCCCGTGCACGCCCTTGTCAGAAATGGCCCCCGCCCTCCTAACCTGTCCTCCTGACTCTAGAGGCGCCGCCGAAGAAGACGACCGTGGCACCGCCGGCCCCAACACCTCACTCCCCGCCCCCACCAACTTCCGCGGCGGCCCCGCTTTCACAGGTATCACCGGCACAATTGGCGCCCGCTTCAGCGCCGGCGCGCTCGGCACTAGCAGTGTTCGCTCATGCTCCGCCCCATCAAAATCCACCACTCGAAGAAAATAAGGATCAATTCCCAGCTTCTCCCGCCGAAGATCTACACGATACCCGTCAAAATCAAACTCCACTCGTCGAAATCTCACAAGTCCACTCTCCGAATCATACAAGACATATGACGCTCTCAAATCGTCCGGATCGCGCGGTTCTCCAACGGAACCAACATTCACCAAATACCGCTGCCCAGCTCGGGTATGAAAATCCGCTGGACCATGACAGTGCACCTCGCCCGCCTCCTCCACATAAACCATCGGCTCGTGCGTATGCCCCAGGAAAATGAGCCGAGCTTCCGTCGCCTCAAAACTCTCCCGCGCCATCTCCGTATCGGTCACATATCCGAATCGCCCCGGCTCCGGAACTTCGGCATGAACGAAAAAAACATCCTCAGATTCGATCGCAAATGGAACCTCCGATAAAAACTGCAACCCCTCTTCATCGATCCGCTCACGCGTCCACTCAATCACCTCCCGCGCCTGCTCATTGAAAATCGAAGCGTCCATCCGCCCGCACACCGCCGCATCATGATTCCCCAAAACAAAATTCGATGTCACTCCGCGAATTCCGTCCAATACCGCCTGCGGCTTCGGCCCATACCCGACCACATCACCCAAACAAGCCAACGCATCCACGCCTATACCTTGAATGTCCAGCAAGACACTCTCCCAAGCCTGTCGATTGGCATGAATATCTGAGAAGATGGCGTATCGCATGGCACGCGTTTAGTTCATCCACCCAACCATGAATACGGAACCATCGGAAGACAAGCTGGCTGCCAAGAAACCAACATACAATTGAGATCGTCTGTCTTCACACTCCGCCTGATCAAAGCATTGATTCACGACCGATCCTCCGCTTGGCAGGCCCTCCGGACTAAACTCGCCCGCGCGACACAAAAACCGGTTGCCGCTCCTTTCCATCGCACCCAAAATGACGGAATGCACAACAAAAACCTCCTCTCTCTCCTCACCCTCATCTGCACACTGCCCACAGTCTGTCTCGCCGACCCTTGGGTAATCGAATCCCAAAAAGACTGGAAAGCGGCGACCGGTAAAGCGCAACAAATCAAAATCGAGAATGGCTTCATCGAGCCGCAGTCCGGCAAGGGCAAGTTCGAAAGCATCGTGAAATCGTTTCCGCAAAAGCGAAAGCTAAATTCCATCGTCTTCGAACAATCCCCCGTCTGGGACAACTGGGAACAAATCGATGACATCACCCCGCCCGGTATGGGCAACGCGCTGGTCATCCTCCCCGTCGCTCCCGGCGACTACTACGTCTTCGGCACATTCAAAGGCCCCGAAATCCCGTACCCCGAAGGCCTTAATAGAAAAGAACGGGCCGCTTTCAAAAAGGAATACGCAAAGAAAAACCCCGCTGCTGCCGCTCCCAAGGGCGAAAAAGGTTACCACGCATGGCACAGCACCGATCTCAAGAACTGGAAACACCTCGGCTCCGTGTGCTGGTCCAACTGGATGACCACTGCCGAATACGCCGACGGCAAATTCTACCTCTATTTCGACGAACCAAACGATCAGGACCCACACCTCATCATCGACGACGATCTAACGGACGGAAAACCAGGCAAGGAATACGGCAGAGTCTTCAACGATCCCTCCCACGGCTCCGACGCTGGCGTGATCCGGGACGAAGATGGCACCTTCCACATAATCTACGAAGACTGGAACCCCATCAATGCACGCGAGAACGCTTGGGACTCTCCCCTCGCCGGCCGCGTCTCCAGCCCCGACGGAATCACGGGCTTCGAATACGGTGAACATCCTCCCGCCGTCGACCACCGCACCAAGCCCACCGGAAAGAAGGGAACCTACACCCATAGTTCAATGGAACGATCCAACAACGGACAACCACTAGAATACGAAATTCACGAGCCAGACCAAGACGCCTATGGCGACTGGACCGCCATCAAGGTCGGCAAATACTACCACCTTTTCTGCGACTACGACCCCGCCGACCACTCCAAGTCAATGCGCATGGGTCGCTTCCATTCCGACAGCCTCGACAAAGAGTTCACCTGGTCCGGCGAAATCGGAGAAGGCTTCCATCCCGATCCCAGCGTCGGTTTCGCCGAAGGAAAATTCTACGCCATCATGCAACGAGGCAGCGACTTCGTAAGCCCCGGCCCTTGGGTTGAGGGAGTCGAAGCCCGCGCCGGCGTCGATACCGACGGCGATGGCTCCATCGATCAGTGGACCGATTGGCAACCTGTGAATGAGAGCTACTCCCAGAAACCCGGGTTCGCCCGCATCGTCGAGGTGGAGCCCGCCACCCTCGATACCTCCAATCTCCCCGCCGGAACCGGCTTCCAATTCCAGTTTCGCACCACCTTGCTCCCAAAT
The DNA here is from genome assembly GCA_039028175.1 of Verrucomicrobiota bacterium. Lineage (GTDB taxonomy): Bacteria > Verrucomicrobiota > Verrucomicrobiia > Verrucomicrobiales > DEV007 > JBCDBW01. The sequence continues at coordinate 46,120 of JBCCIR010000010.1, read as the reverse complement.
GGGGTGCAGCCAATCATGGACCGCGTGGAACTGGTCTTCGACTAGTTGGTCTCCGGACAAATATCCCACAAGCGGCACACCTGCCAAAACCCTCGAATCGCCATGGAAATTCTCTCGCGACGCCCGCCAGGATTCCGCCAACAGGGTGAACTAATGTCTCTCGTTCGAATCTTGCTCATCCTCATCGTCTGTGCCACCACCCCTCCGGCACAGGCAAAACCCAACATTCTGATAATCCTCACGGATGATCAAGGCTGGGGCGATTTGAGCGCCTCCGGAAACAGCCACCTTGCAACTCCCAACATCGATTCCTTGGCGCGGGACGGCGCAACCCTCGACTCCTTCTACGTCTGTGCAGTATGCGCCCCCACACGCGCGGAATTCTTGACCGGACGCTACTACCCGCGCACCGGCGTCAGTGGAGTAACCCGCGGGGAAGGCCGGCTCAATCCCGACGAGACAACCATCGCCGATGTCTTCAAATCCGAAGGATACGCCACCGGCGCCTTCGGAAAATGGCACAACGGCACACAACCTCCATACCACCCGAACGACCGCGGATTCGACGAATACTACGGATTCACCTCGGGACACTGGAGCCACTATTTCGACGTCCCCATGGATCACAACGGAGAACGCGTGCGGGGCGAAGGTTTCATCGTGGACGACGTGACAAATAAAGCCGTGGCCTTCATCGAACGGGAAGCTGCCGCAGAAAACCCCTTCTTCTGCTATGTCCCCTACAACACACCCCACTCACCAATGATGATACCCGATCGTTGGTTCCAAAAATTCGAAAATTTCGAACCCACCCTTCGCCACCGCGATCCTGACAAAGAAGACCTCGCCATGACTCGCTCCGCCTTGGCCCTCTGCGAGAACATTGACTGGAATGTCGGGCGATTGCTTAAAGCTCTCAAATCATCCGGCGTCGCCAACGATACCATCGTGCTCTTCTTCTCAGACAACGGACCCAACTCCTACCGATGGAACGCCGACATGAAAGGTCGCAAGGGATCAATCGATGAAGGCGGAGTGCGTTCCCCGTTCTTCATCCGCTGGCCGAACCAAATCGCTCCCAATACGCGCATCCCGCAAATCGCAGGAGCGATCGATCTTCTTCCCACCCTCACCGATCTCGCGGACGTCCCGCTGACCCCCTCTCCAACCAAGCCCATCGACGGCCAAAGCCTGCGCCCCCTTCTCATCCCCCAATCCACAAACGCCAAATGGCCCGAACGGGAACTCTACTCCGTCAGGCGGGATGAAGTAAGCGTCCGCACCCAACGATTCCGACTCGACGCCGAAGGCAGACTCTTCGATATCCCCAATGATCCCGGTCAAAGAACCGACGTGGCGAAGGATCATCCCGAATCGGCCGCCCGGCTGGCCGAACTCGCCAAAAATCACGGCGAAAAAATGCTCGCCGCTTTTCAGGCCAACGCCGATCGCCCCTTCACAGTCGGATTCGGCGAAACCACCCAACTGCCCGTGCGCGACGCAATCGCCCACGGCTCCATTGAACGAAGCTCAAAAGCCCCCAACAATTCATTCTTGCACGCTTGGACCAATCCCGACGATTACATCACCTGGGATATCGAAGTGGGTGAATACGGTGACTACGAGGCGATCCTCTATTACACCTGCGCGCCCGAAAATGTCGGGTGCGAATTGGAACTGAGCTTCCAACGCGGCGGTTCACTCCGCGCAACCATCGTCGAAGCCTTTGACCCCCCTCTCTACGACAAAGGCAGGGAACGCGTCGAAAACTCCCACTACTTCATGAAGGACTTCACTCCGACGTCTCTCGGAACCATCCCCCTGACCAAGGGCCGCGGCCTCCTGAAACTTTCCGCCGCCAAAATGACTGGAAGCGAAATGGTCGACGTCCACTCGCTCATTCTCAAAAAACGTGATCCCAAAAAGGACTAAGGCCTTTGGTTTCCAATTCCCTCCCCCTCGATGCTCCCGCGTGCTCCTTGAACGCCCCGCTCAGGATCACGCCCCATCGGCAAGCCGGGAAGTATTTAATTTGACGAGTCGGCCCTGAGGTCTACTCTGTTCCCATGAACTTCATGTCACGTCCAGTCATTACCAAGCTTGGGGGCATTGTCCTCACGCGCGGCGGGCGTTTCTGACAGAAGTTCAGTCATCACTTTTAACAGAATTTCCAAAGAAGCCCGCTGGTTCGCTCCATCGGGCTTCTTTTTTTGGGCGCATGGAGCATCCGGAATCGGCGGGCGCAAGCAACTCATTCCATCCATGCAAACTAAAACAACCATCCGCCGAGAGGCGTGGTTGACCTCGGCCCTGGCGCTCCCCCTCATCGCAGGGCAACTCAACCACATGCTTATCTCTCTGGCCGACACCCTGATGATCGGGAAAGTCGGGGTCGTTCCGCTCGCAGCGTCCACGCTCGCGAACACGATCCTCTATGTCCCCCTCATGCTCGGCATCGGAATGTCCGTGGCGGTTTCCGTCCGGGTCTCCCAGGCCCGCGGCGCAAAAGACCCGGCCGGAGCCCGGGCCGCGCTTCGCCATGGGCTCTACCTCGCCGTCGCCGTGGGCCTTTTCACCGTTGCCCTCTCCTGGATCGTGAAACCGTTCTTCCCGCTTCTTCAACAAGAACCGGAAGTCATCAATGCCGCACCCGCATACTTCCACCTCGTGGCCTTCTCCATGGTGCCAGCTATCGCCGCCCTCACGATAAAAAGCCACTCGGACGCCATGAACCGTCCCTGGCCCGCCTTCTGGGTCATGTCCGGCGGCGTCGTCCTGAATGTCCTCCTCAACTGGGCCCTCATCTTCGGAAACCTCGGCGCACCCGCCATGGGCCTCGAAGGCGCCGGTCTCGCCACCTTGCTCGCCCGTATCGCAACCATCGCCGGCCTCATCTGCCTGTGCCTCAATCTTCCCGGCTTTAAAGACTGGATTCCAAGACGCTGGCTCGCCAAACCCGATTGGCCTGCCGTCCGCCACCTCGTGTCTATCGGTATCCCCACCAGCATCCAGTTGCTCGCCGAAGTCGGCGCGTTCCTCATGGCAACCTTCATCATCGGTACCCTTGGCGCCGAGGCGCTCGCCTCACACCAAGTCGCCATTACCTGCGCCGCCACGGTCTTCATGGTCCCCTTGGGCATCTCAATGGCCATGACCGTCCGCATCGGCGAAGTCTGGGGCGCCGGCCAAAAAGAAAGAATGCGCCCCATCGTTGTCGGCGGATGGCTCATGGCCTTGGCCTTCACCATGCTCAGCGCCAGCGCATTCTTCGGGTTCAATCGCGAAATCGCCTCTTGGTTCATCACCGAACCCAAGGCGCTCTCGCTCGCCGCAGGACTACTGCTCGTGGCCGCCGCTTTCCAATTGAGCGACGCCATGCAGATCATCTCGTCCGGTTCTCTGCGGGGACTCAACGATGTCCGCATCCCCGCAGGGATCGCTTTCTTCTCCTATTGGATCGTCGCCCTTCCCGTCGGCTGGTTCCTCGCCTTCCCATTGAAAATGGGCGTCGAAGGAATGTGGTGGGGAATCACTCTCGGCCTGACCATCACCGCCGTCGCTCTCGGCCAACGCATCTGGCGAATGACCGGCGATCGCGTTCCTGACTTTGTGCCCCCGGAGACCGCCCCCGCCGAAAATTCATAGCCCTCTTCTACAAAGCATGGAGCTCGTCGAGCATTTCAAAAAGATTCTCGACCAATTCTACTGACGACTGCGGAACAAACCGGCTCGTGCCGATCCACGTCTCGTATCCACCAAGCACATGCTGGTTCGGAGGAGGAAGGTACCCGTATGATCCGTTGGCAAGCCCAACTACAATCGTGTGGTCAAACGGACTCTTCGCCTTCAACTCGAGACCAATCTCGACAAGAACCTCAAAGGGCAACGCAACAATCGCTTGATCACCAATGCGAATCGCCTGAATGAGAATTGGCTCGGGCGGCCGCGCCTCTTCAAAATTGAGAACCTGGCGGGCATATTGCGCGGCCTTCTTCGGAAAGGCCTCCTCACCCTCTTCCTTGATCGCTTCGAGGGTCGCCTCCGCCCGCACCACCTGGTTCCTCGTAACCGTGCGATAAGTGAGCGGAACCTCACGTTGGCGCGTGGCAATCAGGGGATCATCGTCATACTCAAGATCACGGGTGGCCTCCCAGGCGGCATCCGCCGCCTTCGACGCAACAATGCGAACCTGCTCAAATGGAGCCCTCGGCGCGCGCGCGATACCGAAGGGATTGTTGTTAATGTCACCGCTCGCACCGTTCGTCATCATCGCGACAAAACCCTTGGACGGCTTGGCGCCCCCTAGTCGATACGGCATAACACGCGCAAACTCCCCAAAATAATCCGCGCTCGCCATTCCCATCTCACGGCCATCAACAATCTGTCGGGGAACCCCCGTCACATAGTGCAACGCATAATTGGCTACAAGCCCAAGAGGCCTACCGCCGCGTGTCCTCACATCGATGACAGAAACTGCCGGATCCACGGGACCGGCGGGTTTGATGAGATGGTTGAACCCGGGATTCATTTTCACTTCGTCAAATTCGCCAAAGGGATTCGGCGGCATCTCGCCCGCCTCCATGTGCCAGCGACGATTGCGAACCTCGGATGGTTCGTCGTGGGACCCAAATCCCACGGAAGCCGGCTCAAGATTTGCAACGGCAGCGGTGATCGCCGTCAGCATGCCGTTGAAGCGCTTCTCTTTGTAAGCAACGCTGCCCGGATCATCGCCGCCCGCACTCGGCGTCGTATGAGAGTGCGTTGCCGAAATCAAAATCTCATCAGGGTTCCATCCGGTAATCTCGGCGGCTTGCCGCTTCACTTCGTCCGTCTCATCACGACCGATGCCAATGGCGTCAATAAGCGCAATCACCGCCCGGCCCTCACCATTCTGAAACGCCACCGCCCGCGCATGAAGCGGATCGTGGACAAGATGAGACTTGCCCGAGCGAAGCCGAACCGGAAAAACCTCCGGAGTGGTCTCGATCGCCGCAGCTCCGGCCTGAAAGTCCTGCGAATAAGCGACACTCAAAAAATCGGCACAGAAAACGAAAACGATACACGATGGAAAAAACAGAAACTTCATTGGCGATCGACAAAAACAGGTAGGATAAAAAAGCGCACCGCCGCTCACGCAGGCATTCCAAGGTTGCGGCAATCCACCTATCTTTTCCAACGCCGAGAAACGGAACATTCTTCCAGTCCAATACGTTGAAGCCAAGATGGCGCCCTGAACTAAGCTACCGTGAAATGAAACAGTCCACCGTCCTCCCCATTCTCCTCGCGCTCGCTCTCCCAGGATGCGGTCGGCAGGAATTTCAATCCTTTGCCGATGTCGAACTCCCCGTCTTCAAAAATCACGCCTACAAAAATGACAGCGTGGCCACTCAACCCGGAGCGCGCATCGTAACACCAAGCTCCAACACGATTATTGTCTCAGTGAAACCCAGCCAAGGCCGCTGGAGTGCTTCAAAATCCATCGATCAACATATGAAGTCGGATTTCATCGGCTCCATGACCCGACGAGAACTGATGAAAGCGACATGTCGCGTCCTGCAAAGAAACGGACTCGAAGGCTACGCCTGCGCCGTGTGGGCAAAACCCGCTCCCGATTCCGAAATCAAAACCTCACTTGATCACATGATCGTGGCAAACTACGGCATCCGATTGCCACAATGGGACGTCGACATCCACGCGATACTGTCCAAAGGCCGGCCCGAAGACGATCTTCAAACAATTGAGAGACTGACATCCCTGATCATCGACCGGGCGACAAGCAGCCCAGAACGTTGATTTTGGAGTGAAAGCCGATAAAGTCGGTATCCGGCGTCAGACTTGACGAAAGGCCGGACGAACAGTCAAATCACTAAAAATCGGACATGACGCCTTCCTCCGCCCCAGTCCTTTCAACCCAAGCACCTTGGCTCCACTGAAAGGAACAGCTGATTAAGCCCTCTCCGATCCAATATCTCAATCTCCTGTCTATACCTCTCATTCCCCATGCCTCGTTCTAAACCAAAATCATCCCCCGATATCCGTCCGGTCGCCAAACTCATGGCCGCCAACCGCTCAGAAATCGCCGTCCGCGTATTCCGGGCCGGTACCGAGCTGGGACTACGCACCGTGGCCGTCTTCGCTGAAGAAGATCGATTCTGTATCCACCGCTTCAAGGCCGACGAAGCCTATCAAGTCGGAGCCGGAAAAGGCCCGGTGGCCGCCTATCTCGACATCGAAAGCGTCATTGGCATCGCCAAAGAAAAGGATGTCGACGCAATCCATCCAGGCTACGGCTTCCTCTCCGAAAACCCGGACTTTGCGCGGGCATGCGAAAAAGCGGGCATCATCTGGGTGGGCCCCCGTCCCGATCTGCTCGACAACATGGGCGACAAAACCGCCGCCCGCGCCATGGCACAGAAAGTCGGCGTTCCTGTGCTGCCAGGCACGGAAGATCCGGTCACTGATCGGACAGAGGCAAAAAAGATCGCAAAAAAAATCGGCTTCCCCCTCATCATCAAGGCGGCCTTTGGCGGCGGCGGTCGCGGTATGCGAATCGTTAAAAAGGCGGATGAATTGGACTCCTTGTTGGACGAAGCCCAGGGCGAGGCTGAAAGGGCTTTTGGCAACCCGGCCGTGTTTCTCGAAAAGTACATTCAAAACGCCAAACACATCGAGGTCCAGATCCTCGGCGATAAACACGGGAACGTAATCCACCTCCACGAACGTGATTGCTCCGTTCAGCGACGTCACCAAAAAGTAATAGAGGTGGCCCCCAGCTACGGCTTGCCGGAGAAAGTGGTCGCTGAACTTTGTGAAGCCGCGGCCGACCTCGCCCGTTCCATCAAATACGACAACGCAGGCACCGTCGAGTTCCTCTACGACCTCGATCGACACGAATGGTTCTTCATCGAAATGAATCCCCGCATCCAGGTGGAACACACCGTGACCGAAGTGGTGACCGGCCTCGATCTCGTGCGAGCACAGGTCCGCATCGCTCAAGGATACTCCCTCCATTCGCCGGAAGTCGGAATGCCCGATCAGGCCGACGTCCCACGCAATGGCTTCGCCTTGCAGTCGCGTGTAACAACCGAGGATCCCGAAAATAACTTCATGCCCGACTATGGCAGACTCATGGCCTATCGCTCTCCTGGAGGACTCGGCATACGGCTCGACGGAGGCATGGGATTTGCCGGTGCTGTCATCACGCCCTTCTACGACTCGATGCTGGCGAAACTCGTGGCCAGCGGCCCCACCTACGAGATCGCGATGGCCCGCATGAACCGGGCCTTGGCTGAATATCGAATTCGCGGGGTAAAAACCAACATCCCCTTCCTCGAAAACGTAATCTCACATCCAAAGTTTCGCTCCGGGCAAGCCACCACAACCCTTATCGATACGACCCCGGAACTTTTCTCCTTCAAGAAACGAAAGGATCGGGCAACAAAGTTGCTCACCTTCATTGGCGAAGTGGTGGTCAACGGTAACCCCCACGCAAAAGGCTACAGCCCGGAATCCGCCTTTACCATGCCGACACCGCCGGATCACGCTCGCCAGGAAGAGCCCCCGGATGGCACACGACAAAAGTTGCTCGAGTTGGGTCCAAAGCGCTTCGCCTCATGGATTCTGGAGCAAAAACGCCTGCTCATCACCGACACCACTTTCCGGGACGCCCACCAATCCCTCATGGCCACTCGCGTCCGCTCATATGACATGTTGGCCTGCGCCGATGCCCTCGCCCGCGATGTTCCAGGACTCTTCTCACTCGAAATGTGGGGCGGCGCAACATTCGACACTGCCATGCGCTTCCTCAACGAGGACCCATGGGAGCGCTTACGTCAGCTCCGCGCAAAGATTCCCAATATCTGCTTTCAAATGCTTTTCCGCGGTTCAAACGCCGTTGGCTACACCAAGTATCCCGATCACGTCGTGGCCGGCTTCGTAAAACATGCCGCGGTAAACGGCATGGATATTTTCCGCATCTTCGATTCGCTCAACTATCTGCCGAATCTCCGTGTGGCCATGGAAGCCGTGAGGGATACCCACGCCGTCTGCGAAGGCACTCTTTGCTACACCGGTGACATCCTCGATCCCAAACGCGATAAATTCGATCTGAAGTACTACGTTCGCCTGGCTAAGGAACTCGAAAAAATGGGCGCGCACACCATCGCCATCAAAGACATGGCGGGACTGTGCCGGCCGCATGCAGCCGCAAAACTGGTCAAAACCTTGCGCAACGAAATCGGCTTGCCCATCCACTTTCACACCCACGATACAAGCGGCATCAACGCAGGGTCCGTTCTTCGAGCATCGGACGCAGGAGTCGATATCGTTGACCTGGCACTGGCCGCCATGAGCGGCAGCACTTCGCAGCCAAACCTGAATTCGATCGTAGCGGCACTACGCGGGACACCACGTGACACAAAGCTCGATCTGGCCAAACTCGACCGATTGTCCAACTACTGGGAACAGGTGCGCCCCATCTACACGCCCTTCGATACCGCTCCTAAAAGCGGCTCGGCCGATGTCTACCTGCACGAAATGCCCGGAGGACAGTTCACCAACCTCAAAGAACAGGCCAACGCAATGGGCGTCGGGCATCGTTGGCCCGAAATCGCTCACACCTATGCCGAAGTAAACAAGCTGTTTGGCGATATTGTCAAAGTGACACCCTCCTCAAAAGTGGTGGGTGACATGGCCCTCTTCCTGTTTTCACGAGGTATCAAACCCGCCGATGTCGTAAACCTCGAACCGGGTGCCATGCCCTATCCCGAGAGCGTCATCGATATGTTGACCGGTGGGCTTGGTTGGCCCGACGGCGGCTGGCCGGCCAACGTCTCGCGAGCCATTCTGGGACCCGAACAACACCGCAAAGCACGGGCACGATACGCCGCTGCATTGCGGTCTGAGAAAAAGAGAGATCGTCGCTCAAAGTCGGAACGAGCCAAGTCAATCGTCTCGGGAATGGCCAAGGTGCGACGGGAATTGACGAACAAGCTCAAGCGACAACTGACGGATGATGATGTCTTTTCCCACCTCATGTATCCGCCAATCTATGAGGCCTTCCGCAAACACCAAACGCAGTACAGCGATGTGAGCGTGTTGCCAAGCCCGACCTTCTTCTACGGCTTGAAGCTGGGCGAAGAGATCTCCGTTGAAATTGAGCCTGGCAAAGTATTGATCATTCGACTCGTAAGCGTCGGCGAAGCAGAAAAGGACGGTAAACGAATCGTAAGCTACGAGCTCAACGGCATCGCGCGGGATGTCGTGATAACCGACAAAAGCGTCTCCGCAACCACCAAAAGTCGCGCCAAAGCCGACGCCGCCGACACCAGCCAAGTCGGAGCCCCAATCCCGGGACTTATCGCGGCGCTATCCGCAACCGTGGGAGGCAAAGTGGCGAAAGGAGACAAGCTCTTGCTGATGGAAGCCATGAAAATGCAAACAACGGTCTACGCGCCCTGTGATGGAATTATCAGCGAAGTCACCGTTGATGTCGGTGACACCGTCGAGAGCAAAGACCTGCTCGTCCGCATCAATCCGGCGGGCAAATAGCGATCGCCCGCACGCCTCTGCCTCATTGAAAAAACCGGATGGTGCACGGATACCGGTATACCTCCCCGTTGCTCGCCTGCACCGAGGCAATCAGCGTGCAGACCGCCCAAACGATCCCGAGAACCATCGCGACGAATAGAAATAGGAATCCGATCAAAAATACCAAAGTCAGCACGCCTATCCCAAGGAACACCACCATGTAAATGGTCATCGATATCTGAAAGTTCAGCGACGCTTTTCCGTGGGCGTCCACCCATGGGGAATCTTCCTTCTTAATCAACCAAACCACCAACGGCCCCAATACATTCCCAAAAGGAACCCCAAGCAAAGTAGATAGCGCCGTCAAATGCGCCAGTATCCCCCACAAACGCTCGTCCTTCTGCGGTTTCGATAATCCTCCCGTCGCTTGTAATTGCTCCTGCGCTCCGGACCCACCTGCCCCCTCCACCCCCATCGAATCATTGTCTCCATTCATAATCCAAATATTACCCTGCCCAATCGACCGCTAAATTACAAAATCCTCCCCCTTTTCTAACTCAAAAGAATCACCCACCGCGAGCTTTGGGCCCTCAACGCTCGACGAAACCCAACGGGACAGCCGACGGTTTCTTCCCGTCTCCACCCCCGCCGGCCAAGGCATCTCACCGATTCGAGGCCTGCTCCATGACAAACGTGCCTCGCGTGCCGTCACCCAGTTCCCACGTTCCCCGAATCTCATTTGTCTTGGAATTAAAGTGGCCCGTATACCAAACACTATGCCTCGCGCCACCCGCCCCGTTGTATGTCTTCACAAACTCAACCCGCATTCCGCGTTGCTCGGATTGTATCTTGTCGTCCGATTTTATCGCTCCACGGCCCCGAGGGACCGGCTTGCCCTCTTCGCCTCGAATTCTCTTACCTTTGCCCCGTACCCGTTTCTCAATCCTCTCCCGGTTCTCAAGCGAAGACACACGCCCCCGCACGTCCGCCTGAAGTGCTACGACCCCACCACCGGCAAACGTGTTCGGCTCTATCACGATCCCTTGGAAAAACCGGGTCCCCGATTCCGCCTGAACCACCACGGAAAAAGGCACCCCCTCGTCACCCTCCACGTAATGATAAAACCCTGTCCAAAATCCTCCGAACGATTCCTTGGCAATCGATGCACTCGAAAAAAGAACCGATCCGGCCGCGAGAAGAGAAACAACCATTGGCTTCATAGCAATTTAAGACCGCATCCGCACAATTAAGTTCAATCTCCAGTTCCTGACCCATCCTTGGCGCTCGGCCCCAAAGGGGACTCGCAGTGAGATAGAACACAATCGCCGCCCGCTCTACTCAGATCGGCGCAAAGGAATCAATCGTCACCGACCCGTCCTCGACCACTAGCGATGATGCCTCGGGAACCGCCTCCCAATGCTCATTCAACTCGTCCAACGGCTCAGACAGAACAATTACGGCCCCATCTGGCAATGCCTCATACGATCCGTCAATCTCACGTAAAGCATGGATGTGTTTGCTGTGGTATTGGGTCCTCGAGTCTCTGTTGCTCGAATACCGCACGGACCACAATCGCTCGCCGTCCGTCGTGCAGGCGCTGAAATGTATCGGCTCCTCGATGCCGGCCTCCCGCCGAACCCGTTCCACGTGCCCCATGGTCTTGGCTAAAGCCAACAGCGGGTCGGCACGCAACCCGAAGGTCAACGCAAGGAAAAATAGCGCCTCAGAATCGGTCGAGCCTTCGATCGATGGAAACAATTCCGCATCAACATCAAACAACAGTCGCCGCTTGAGTCTGCCAAAACTCGGCACCAACCCATTGTGTTGAAACAGCCAATTCTCAAAAGCAAAGGGATGACAATTCGTGTTCTGCACTGGCGTCCCCGTCGCCGCACGAATGTGCGAAAGAAAAAGTCTCGATCGAATATGACCTGCCACATGTCGAAGATTGGCGTCATTCCACGCCGGATGCGTATCACGATACACTCCCGGAGTTTCGGCCTGGCCATACCAACCAACACCAAATCCGTCGCCGTTCGTTGTCTCAACGTTCTGGGTCGCATGACGACTCTGATCAAGCAACGAGTGGTCCGGCCGCACCAAAAGATCACTCATCGCAACCGGAGGTCCTGAATAGGCAAGCCATCGACACATAGATTCTCTCCTCAGCGATCGGAAATAAGGCCACCCCCATCCCAACCGAAAACAAGGATCAAATCAACCCTGACGAGCCCAATGTCTCGGAACACTACTCCCGCGAAGATGCCTCGTCGCGAGACCCATCACTCGGAGCCGCACGCCGCGGCACGACCAAAACATCCTCCCCCTGGTAGTTGTAATACACCGCCCTTGTTTGGCTGGCTTGCCCCTCGGAAAAAAAGCTTTCTACCTGCTCCCGTTGCTCTTCAGGAAAAAATATCTCCATCGCACCCCCAACCTCGCCACCCCGCGCCGTCCGAGCACGCATCACGGCAAAGCCGTCCGGGGCAGGCAAATTAATCTCTTCTAACGCAGTGATAAATACAAGCACCTCACGATTATGAAACCGCTCAGGCGTCAATCGGAAGTAATCCGCCGTTCCCCTGGGCGCATTCAAACTCAACACCGTCACCAAGGGAGATAGCGTGGCTACCGTCAAATCGCCAATACCCTCGACATGACGCAAATCGGCCACCGACCAATACGGCCGCCCGGCAACAACGCGACCCGCCAGCGTCTCTCCAATACCCGGCAATCTCTCAAGTTCTTCCAAGTCCGCCTCATTGACGTTCAATCGTTCGGCCAATGGCTTCCCGCTCTCCGCCTGGTCACGATTCAAATTTGTAATCACGTGTGCCTCGCCCCCTTCTCCACCCCGTGCCGCAATCGCCTCCGCCGAATCATCCCCCCAACCACCGATCTTGTGGGCTTTCGCTCGATCCTCCGCAGAGTTAAGCCGGGACCGCAACGCTTCGGCACTCGGCCCACCCGGCCAATCACCAGGATTCTTCAGTCCGTAAATCCGAACCAGCCCTTCTTCAGCCAGAATCTCCGCTAATGTCCTGTCCCCAAGCTCGACAACCGCAAGATATCGCTTCTTTTGCCCCCAGCCATCCTCCCAACGGGTGTATATCGTAAATCCCTCCTCACCCATCGACGCCAGGCGGCGCGCCACATACGAACTCGCTGCCCTCCCAAGTTCCAATGTCCGCTCACGACTAATTCCAAAATAGTCCGCCTGATCCTTGATCCGCTCCGGAAACAAATTCGACGTTTCCGCACAATCAACCGAATACAACCGCACAACAATTTCCCGCCCTGCCTGCCGCACCAAGAAAGAGTCGCCATCATTGAAGGACATCGGCACCAGCTGGCACCCATCCAAGCGCTCCCAGCCCTTTCCGATCACGTCGGGCTCAAACGCAAAAAACGCCGCCGTCAGCACCACCACATTCACCATCAAATGCCCTGTTCTTCTCAATCTCAAATCGCTACATGCTCCCGTTGCCCCTCAGCTTCGTCAACTCGAATCCCGGCATCACCCCCCGTCGAAGTATCAGGCTGGAACGTTCTTTCCATTCCTCCAATGTCCAGTCACTCCAGCGATATCGAAAATTCAACCCAAAGAGAATGACAATAAAGCAAGAATCCTGGAAGCCTTTCGCCCCTGGGAAAACGGCGACCGCTTCTTTCGTCGCTTCACAAGCAAAGGAACCACAAAAACCGGCCTCATCTACGACCAGGACTACTGCCTCGCCATGAGCATGCGGGATGGAAAAATTACCGAAGTGGTCGCCTATGTCGACACCGAACTTCTATCAAAAGTGTTCGACCGAAACGACCAAGAGACCCGTCGGATAGATATCATCAGGCCATTCCACCACGGCGTCTTATCAAGCGGGTTTGCCCTCAGCCAGTCAGAGACCACCCATCGCGATAGGGCTTCGTAAGAAAGGCATTGGCTTCGTCATTGTTCGTCACCTTGCCCGCTGCACCATCATACTCAATCTTGCCGCCCGCACGAAAGGCCACCAAGCCAAGACACATCGTCTCGATCATATCGGCGCTGTATTTGAAGTTGCACGCCGTTTCCGCGGGCTTCCCGTTCTTACATGCCGCCGTCCATTGCTCTTGGAAATTGCCAAGTTCCGGCAGCAAATCCTCCTCTTTGCGAGGCTTAAAGTAGGTAAGATCGGCAGTGTCCCCAAACGGAATGATCAACCGGCTCCCAAAGTCGGCCACGATAAATCCTTTCGTTCCCTTCAACATGACTCCATGCCCAATCGTGTTCAGATCGATCCAGTTCGATGGCGATTTCGGCATCGCACCTCCCTGGAACCAGGTCACACGAATCTCATCACGCCAATCGTTCGCAGGGAACCGGAACGATGAGGTAAGCTCCACCGGCGTCACGTCCGGATTAAACTCCTCAATAGACTTGGACTCAATCGAAGTCGGCAACTCGGCGTCTATCACGTTCCAGGCCAGGTCCATGGTATGGCTCCCCATATCACCCATCTGCCCAATGCCAAAGTCCCAGAACATATTCCATTCAAGACAACCCGCCCGGTCCGCGATATACCCCGGATTGTACGGATGATAGGGAGACGGCCCCAGCCACATGTCCCAATCAAGCGTCTCCGGCGGAATCCCCGCATCAGGAAGATAACCATCTCGCGGTATCTGCCGATTGCCCCAAACATACACTTCCTTGAGGTCACCAATAACCCCATCCCGCACCATCTCACGCAGGCGATTGAAATTCGGGTTGGCATGCCGCTGCATTCCCACCTGCGTCGCCAGCTTGTCAGCTTTGGGCATGTAAGAATCACGCACCACACGAGCCTCGTTCACCGTGATCGCCAGCGGCTTCTCCATGTAAACGTGAAGGTCGCGCGCCAATGCCCAGTTCGCAATAAACGCATGCGTGAAATCCGTCGTGCAACAAAGCACCGCATCCAAATCCGGATGATCTAGGCACTCGCGCCAATCACTGTATTTTTCGGCCTTGGGAAACTCCTGAACACCAGGCTGCATCTTGATCTGGTCCACATCACACAACGCCACCACATTCTCATTCTTCAAAGTGCCATAGTGAGCGCGTCCGCGACCCCCGACTCCGATCAGCGCAACATTGAGACGATTGTTGGGTGTGTTCTGACCAAAGAGAGTGCCACTCGGCAATATCATCAGGCCGGATCCTGCGATCGCTCCTTTGCGAAGAAAATCGCGCCGGGTGGTGAGAGAGGTCTTGGAAGATTTGTTGTCTTGAGGGGGCGTTTGCATAGCTTCGTTTGTTGACATGTTACCTGATACTTGGAGGGCATTCAAGATCACCCCATTCCCCGCCCATTGTCAATATCACCGCAAACCTTTGATACTGGGATAAATCCAATGAAAACAGGGCGCGGTTGCACCCAACCTTCCCTCAGGATAAGGTCGATAGACCCATAAAAATGACCATCCATTCCCATGTTGTAATGACAGTCGCCACCCTCCTCGGCGTCGCCTTGGCAACCGCCCAACCGGACGGGACAAAAACACCCCAGAATCTCGCCACAAAGAACGATCCCACACCCATCTCCCTCTTCGACGGAGACACCCTGGGCGACTGGAAATCGATCGAATTTGGCGGCGAAGGAGATGTCCATGTCGCTTTCGACGGATCGCTCACACTCGAAAACGGAACCCCCCTCACGGGGGTCGTCTGGTCCGGCGACAAGAACGAACTCCCCACCACAAACTACGAAATCTCCCTCGAGGCAAAAAAACACTACGGCGACGATTTCTTTTGCGGCCTCACCGTTCCTGTCGGCGATAGTTTCGCAACCGTCATCTGCGGCGGCTGGGGCGGCGTCGTGGTGGGACTTTCAAATATCGACGGAGAAGATGCTTCCATCAACGAAACCAGCACGACGATGACCTTCGAGAATAATCGATGGTATCAACTCCGCGTGCGAGTCACCGATGAACGCATCACTGCATGGATCGACGATGACAAAGTCTTCGACGTCCCTCTCGCCAACAAAAGCATCACCCTCCGCCCCGGCCCCATCAATCAGTGCACACCGCTCGGTATCGCGAATTTCCTGACCCGCTCTGCCTTTCGAAATATCAAACTCCGCCACCTCGATTGACCCTCCGAGCAATGACGAGACATAGCCCCCTTCCCCCACTCGACAAAAACCAGGATTCACCGCAAAACTGGGGACATCGCAATGTGAAAGGATTCGGATTCGAATACCAGAGATCGCCACTGGTCGCCCTCTCCGTCGACCAGCCAACACATTGACCCTTCACCCATTCATGCCTACGTTCAGCATCGGTCATGGTGCTCCCCGATTTCCCAGAAGACGCCCCCATCCCATCGGACGAGCAACCGGCCGATCAGGATGATTTCGTCCCTCCCGCTCCAGAAGAGCTAAACGCGCTCTTCACGGACTACCACATCGAGCACCTGATCGCTCAGGGTGGCATGGGCGCCGTGTATCGCGGCATCCAAACCAAACTCGATCGCCCCATTGCGATCAAAATCCTCCCACGCTACTTCGGCGCAGACAAAGGATACGCCGAACGCTTCGAACTCGAAGCCAAAGCCATGGCTCGCCTCACCCACAATAACATCGTCGGCGTCTTCGACTACGGCGAAAGCTCAGACGGTCGCTTCCTCTACTTCATTATGGAGTTCGTCGAAGGCTCAAACCTTCACGAACGAATTCTCGAGGGACCACTCTCGGAAAACGAAGCCATCACCATTCTCCGCCAAGCTTGCAGTGCCCTGCAATACGCCCACGAAAACGGCGTCATCCATCGGGACATAAAACCCGCCAACCTCCTCCTCGATCAATCCGGCCAGGTGAAAATCGCCGACTTCGGCCTCGCCAAGATGCCTGCCGGTGATGTCGATGATACCGTCTTCGGCACACCCGAATACATCGCCCCTGAAGCCCTCGTCGAAGGCGTCGAAATCGATCACCGCTCCGATATCTTCTCGCTCGGCGTTCTCACATATGAACTCCTGATCGGCGAACCTCCGCGCGGCGAATTCCAATTGCCCTCCGTCAGACGAACCGATCTCGACCCTCGCCTCGACGACATTATCCTGCACACCATCGCCCCAGACCCCGATGCCCGGTATGATCGCGTCTCTGAAATAGAAGCCGCCCTCAGCGCCATTCAAAGCACGCCAAAACTCGTCCGAACCGCCGCAACCGGCGCAACCGGCGGCACCAAAACGGTCCGACCATCCTCCCGCCCGGTCACCCGCACCCGTCCCGCGCAGACTAAAGTCGCCGCAAAGAAAAAAAGCGCCGCTCCGGCCATTTTCATCCTGCTCGGCATCGCCCTCGTCGCCGCAGGAACCGTCTACTACTTTGCCAATCGAAACACAAACAACACCACCTCCACTCAAGACCTGGCGCCCACCTCTACCACCGTTCCCGTCACCAACAACAATGCCGCGCCCGACCCAATCCTACCCCCCAACACGACTAAAACAGCCGTCCCCGAGCCCAACATACCCGATCCCATCCCCCCGGAACCGGACCCGGTAATCGATCCTTCACCCAAGTTCGAAGCTCCCCCCGTCGTCGACACCGCTTGGGACACCATTCGGTCCAAGGGCGGACGCCTCCGCGGCTACGGCGTTGCCGATAGCGGCCTGCCCTTGTCCATCGAACGGGCCGCCGCCTACGACGACATCGTCAAAATCGATTCCCGCTCCGGAGCAGCTTGGATCGCGCTCCGGTCCAACGGCGACATCGTAAGCCCCAAACCAAACGAACAAGACCTTACCGGTATCCGTTCCTTCCACGCAGGGGGACCTTGGGCACTATTTGTCAAAGACGATGGCACCGTCTGGAACAACCAATTCGACCAACGCGCCCCGGATGATCTCCAAGCAGCCGTTGAAGCCGCCGCCGGAAATCGTCACGGCGCCGCCTTGAACAGCGATGGCTCGGTGTTCGTCTTCGGCACCCGTCACGAAGGCGGAAATATCGTCAGCCTCCCCCCAATCACCCTGACCGATATCGTCGATATCGCCGTCAGCGGCGAATGTGTCGCCGCCGTCGATTCGAGCGGCAATGTCCACCTTTGGGACAAAAACTTCGAGCTCGTTACCCTCGAAGGAAAAGACATCGTCGAAATTGAATCCGGACTGCACCACTTTGTGGCCCGCACGCGCCTCGGAGAAGTCCTCGAATGGAGCGGAGCCGATCCCGCAAAAGCTCGCCCCACTCCCGATCCGGCTGACCTCGGCCAAGCCATCGCCGTCCGCGCCGGCGGTGGAACCAGCGCCGCCCAAAGAACGGATGGAACGTGGCTCGCGTGGGGTCGCGAAGGATACAGAATTCCGGATGCCATCAACAATCTGGGCCCCGCAATCGATATCGCATTCCACTGCTCAAACAATAGCCGCGGTTTCGTCCTTTGGATTGAACCAAGCGAAGGCGCGCGCGCCTTCGAGCCAACGCGCGTCGGCGACCGCCTCGTGTCCATCACAGGCGCATTTCGAGACCGCTACCAAAAGGAATATCTCGCCGTCCGCAACGAAGCCGTCGATAAATTGAACCAACAACTCATCTCTGCCTTCGAACGCTCCCATAGTCTCGTATCCCCAACTTCCGAAGTCGCAGGCCAAATTCAAAACGAACTCGACCGGATCAATCGATCGATCGAACGCAACTCCCAACCTTACGACGCCGCCCCAAACCTCTTCCCACGCCCAAGTTCGCCCGGATGGATGCCCGATCGCATGCGCGAATACCGCGACACCTATCGCAGCGAATTCCAAAAATCGATCGATGCAGTCGAAGGAATCGATGAAAGTCTGCTACAAGAATACTTGGCCGCCCTAGACACCCTCGAACAGGAAACCATCGCCGGTGGCGACGATGAAGAAATCGCCCGCATCGAGGCGTTCATGGCTCGCATTCAGGAAGAAGGCCCGAACATCCTCGCCAAACCCCAATGAAAAGATCGAACAACTCAACACCCGCTTCTCCGTTTCCGTCTTTCAATCCATTCCTAAATCCGACCGTTCGCGCGTCTGGTCGCAATTGTCTCAGCTAACGGCCACACTCCCGATCCCAAAGCACCGTCTCTGCTCGCCGCAAGCCTCGTTGTGCTCCTCTTCGCTCTCAACATCTCACTTCGGTCAACTCTTCCCGCATCATTCCCCAGTCTTCCCCGTTCCGCGATGCTTCCTGTCGAAAAATCGCATCCTCCCGGTCGTTGACCAAGCGCCCCTCACCCTCGTGCATCCCACCCCCACCCTTCCCGTGATCAATATGAAACACCGGCAAATCAAGAATCGCTTTCAATCCATACCCAAGAAAGTGCGCCTTCTTCTGCACACTCGTATCGGCAAACAATGCCCCGGTTAGCCTCTCCTCAAAACCCCGCAATGCATGCCACACTTCCCGACGCGCAATCTGAAAATCTCCACAACAATCAATCAAACTATAGGTATCCCCCTCAAGCGGCGGATGCTCCGGAATCGGATCGATCGCTTCCTTGATCAAATGATCCCGCAGCCGCTCATACTCCCCATATTCCAGTCGATCCGAGCCATGAAACGAACGAATGGCCGAGAGCGATACATTCCGCCGACTCACCGGATAAAAAACGGTCGGGTCCAGACTCCCCAAATACTCCAGAAACATCTCCCGAGCCGGCGCAATAATATCTATGTTCGTCGAAACAACCCACTCCCCCGTCGCGCGCCGGATCCCAATGTTCCGCCCCAATACCTCGCAGCACAACTGCCCCCGCGTTTCCCGCGGCACCCATCGCTCCGCCTGATCTGGCGGCACAACAAAATGCCTGAGATTTCCTCGAAAACTCAACTCCCCCCTCACATCCTCCAACAAACTGCCCCCCGGAGAATTCCAATCAACATAGATGACCTCATCAAAAGTATCGATCGCCGATTGTAAACAATAGGTCGCCCGCTCCCTCAGATTCCCGCCATAGTTGTCGTTCCGCGATACAATTACCGCCGAGACTCCCCCGATCTCACTCTCCGATTCTGCAATATTCACGCTGATAGATTTCCAAAAACCGGACCGTCGCGGCGGGCAAATGCGAAATATAGTTTCCCAAGTCTCCAAGTAAACCCAAAGTCCCCCGATATCCGCACAACTCCTTCTCCAAGTTCGCCACCAAATCCTGGTCGTGCCGATCCTGCCTGACCGTCGCAGCATGATATATCACGCTGCCCGGAAAGTGGTGCTGCAAAATATAACCGCCCCAGATATCATCCATGCGCCCCACCCCTGGGAGCACTGCATAAGATGACATCACCTCACGGGACAAAAACGTGTTTTGTGAATTGAATGGACTGATCTGCGGAGATCCAAATACCTCCAGCGCTTCAAATCGCACCTCCGGTCTCAAACTCAGTCGACAAATTGCATCCACGTCCGGATCCCCATCCCATAAATCCGCCTGAACCAATACCCGCCGTTTCTTTCGCTCAAGCCTCTCCACATCGTTCTTCTCCGGCACACACTCGATCGGATACCCGCGATGCCATAACGCTTTCTCACTCGTCACCGACAAGGGATCGAACACACCAAATCGACGATGGGCATACAACGCAACGTCTATCGTCTCACCAACAAACACCTCGTCCCCCCAGGAGTCGTAAGGAACATTGTCGTCATCCACCGTCGCCACCACCTCCGCCCCCGCTTCATAGGCATATAAAAAACCAACATTCCGGCGCTGAATACAGCCCCACCCCAATGACTCACTAACCTCCGGAAACCTCTCCGCCTGCGCCTCCACCGACAGATACCGTACGCAATCCCCATACCTCGCCTCCAACTTGCGATAGGACGCCTCCGGAGTCGCCTTGTCCCCAACAACAACCAACACCCAACCCTTCTCCCGCGCGATATCACAATACTTCAGCGTGGCCTCCGTCGGCTCATAAATGGTCGTCGTAACGATATACCGATTCATACTTCAAAATTCCGCATCACCGCGCGCCAAGAGCGATACCGCAAAACCCACCGGGTGACACTACCTATTTCACCCCCCCGGGCGCCGCCAAAACACCGCGAGTCCCAGTAGCACCACCACCGGCAACCCTAACACCACCGCTCCAAACCGCGGCGCCATATACCCGGACACCATCGCCCCAAACAAAAAAGAAAACCATACCCCCGCCAACAACATCGCCCGCCGCAACGGCGTATCCCACGATCCCACCGAATCCGCCAACTCACCGCCACGCAACGCCAACGCCAAATGCCCCCCAATCTTGTTCAAAGTCCCCGTCACAAACGTCAAACTCACCGCCTGCGTCGCCACCCGCGATGCCGCCGCATTCATGATCCCCATAGATAAAGCCAACATCGCAATCGATACCCCCACCCCAACCAGTCCCCCTTTGCTCAAAAATATATACCCCGCCAACAACAACGCCGACACCCCGCAAATCATGCGATGCGCCATCCCCCCGCCTTTATCATACGAGAAAGAATGCCCCACCATCGATCCGCAAACAAAGGCGCCTATCGCTGTCAGCGCCGGCCATGCCCCGCTCCAATTAAACTGCCCCAACTCCGATCCTCCCTGTGTCGTGTTCCCGCTCATAAACGAAACATAGGTGCCCATCTTGATGATTGCATAAGCGTCCACACATCCCGCCGTCATCGCCAGCACCCCCGTCAACGCGAGGGACTGTCCCACTGTCCTCGCTCCAGATTGTCCCAATGGTTCCCGCTTCATAACTTCCTCATACCATATCGCGCCGAACCCCCTGAGACAAAGAACCTTCCCGCAAATCCCCAACGACTCCCCGCCCGTTTTCCATCGTTTCCGTTTTACTCGGACACTCGCCCAACATAGACTCCCCCGAGATCAATCAACCCTTCAACCACCATGAAAATCCTCGCTCTCGGACTCGCCCTGACGCTCGTCTATACATCGGCCCTCCACGCAACCGTCATCGGAAAATCCGAAACCGGCTCCCCCAATATCTCGCAAATCAACGTCATCACCTTCGCCGATGAAGGCGTCCTCCTTATCGGCGACGGCGGACAGGTCATCGCAATCAATACCGGCGACATCACCCCTCTCGAGGGCAACTTCTCGGAAACAAAAGGCTTCACCGCCGAACTCGCCGGACGCCTCGGCGTAAAAACCGCCGACGTCGAAATTATTGACCTCGCCGTCAACCCCGCCTCCGGAAGACTCTATGTCGCCGCAAGAAAACAAGACGACAAATCCTACGTCATCGTCACACTCGCGCCCGGTGGAGAAATCGAACACTTCGCCTTGGACAACGTCGAGCACGCCGCCATCCCCCTCCCCGAAGGCGTCAATCGAATCAAGGACATCGTCTGGATCGACAACCGCCTCCTCGCCTCCGCAGGCGCCCAGGAAAAATTCGCCAGCAAGCTCTTCTCTGTCAGCGCCCCCCTGAACCACGGCGCAGGTGGAGATGTCTACAGCGCCGAAACCTACCACATCTCACACGGAAAATGGGAAACCAAGGCACCCATGAGCGTCATGCTCCCCTACGAAGAGAACGGCAAACAATATATCGTCGGCGCCTTCAGCTGCACCCCCGTCGTCAAGTATCCCATCGAAGCCATTGAACCCGGTGCGGTCATCAAAGGCTTGTCCGTAATCGAACTCGGCTCCGGCAATCGCCCCGTCGATATGTTCAGCTACGAGAAAGACGGACAGGCAAATGTCCTCACGAATGCCCTGCGCTTTCACCATGACAAAAGACCCTACGGCCCCAGCCCTCACGTCGCGTTCCGCTTCGACGATACCATCCTCGGTACCGATAAGGTCAACGAGCAGGGCGCCCACCGCATGAAAGACGCTGAAAAACTCGGTGATTCAGTGGAACTCGCCGAACCCTTTTTCGGCGTCGTCCAGATGGATCGGCTTAATGACACGACCGCCATCGCCCTGCGCGAAACCAACGGCAACAATCTCGACCTCGTCACCATCGCCCTCCCGTGACCACCCTCGCCGCAGCGGCGGCCGTCGCCCTGAGCTTCGCCGCCCCCGACGACGATCCAACCACCGCCGTCGTCCGCGCAACCGGCGTCCCCGAGAGCTCGGATGCTGGCATCACTCTGCACCTGCTCCACAACAACCGAACGGGCCCTGCCATGTTCGGGAAAACCATCCCGACCGACACCGGCTTGGAATTCCGCCCCGCCGTCAAACTCAGCCGCGGAGCGAATTACCGCGCCGTCCTCCACCTGCCCAATGCCGATCCCATCACCATCGACTACAAGGTTCCCGCTCTCGACGCGCCCGCGCCAAAACTCGTCAAAGTATTCCCCACAGCAAAGAAACTCCCCGCGAACCTCCTGAAGTTTCACCTCTACTTCGATCAACCCATGCGCGAAGGCCGCGCCATTTTCGATCAAATCCACATCGAAGACCACACAGGAAAACGCGTGCACGCCCCATGGCGACGACAGGAACGATGGTCTGATGATGCCCGCCACCTCATCCTTCTCATCCACCCCGGCCGCATAAAAAGAGGCGTCAACCTCCGGGAAGAACTCGGTCCCGTCCTCCTTCCCGATCAAAAGTACACCCTTCTCGTCGATGCAAATGTCACAAGCGCCGCCGGAAAACCCATCGGCCAGGAAACCCGCTACCCATTTCTAACTTCGCCCGAAGACCACGAACGCCCCCTCCCCGAAAATTGGACCCTGTCGATCCCCGCCGCCGGCACCCGCGATCCGCTCCGAATCGAATCACCGGAACCGCTCGATCACTTACTCATCCCCACCCATATGGCGATCCTCGACTCAAACGAATCCCCCTTGGCCGTCGATACCAAAATCGAAGACGGGGAACAATCCTGGCTCCTTACCCCCGCCAAGCCATGGAGCGCAAGCCCTCACTACCTCGTCGTCGACGACACCCTCGAAGACCTGGCCGGAAACACCCCGCAACGAATCTTCGATAACGATCTCACCCTTCCCGAACCCGCCCCTGGCGCCCGGTCCATTCCGTTCACTCCGCCGCCAATAAAACACTGATCCTTTTTCCACCCTTCGCCCTCAACACCGTCGCGCCCACTCCCTCCCGCTCGCCCACACGATGCAGAAAGAAATTTGCCTATACTATTGGACCGCCGATCAAGAACAGAAAAACATCGGCGATGTCGTCACCGCCTACATTCTGGAAAAGATGGGCTTCAAAGTCGCCGCGTCTGAGACCCACTTCCCCCCCGACGTGTTTCGTGGCACCGGAACAATGCCCCCCGACGAGAAAATTACCGGGATCGTCTGGGGCTTGGGTTACGCAGGTCATCCCGGTTCTTGGCGGGAACATCCCGCCACATTTCACGCCGTCCGCGGCCCCGTCTCCCGAGACCTGCTCAGTCTCCCGGAAGACACACCCCTCGGTGATCTCGCCCTCCTCTTGCCTCGCCTCTTCTCCACCCAAAGAACCACCCCCGGCACTCTCTTCGTCGGTCACGTGGAAAACGAATCACCCGTCAACCTCGGCACCCTCGACGCCCATCGCATCGCCGATACGTGGATCACCTCCGAGCATCTCTTCGAATCCAAAGTTCAGGAACTCGTCGACGCCGATCTCGTCCTCACCAACAGCCTGCACGCCTCCATTTTCTGCCAGGCCTTCGGTACCCCATGGGCCCTCTGTGTGCCGAATGGCAACAAACTCCCCGCTCCTCTCAAATGGAAGGATTGGGGCGCATACCTCGACATCGAAATTACTCCCGTCAACACCGCGAACGAAGGACGAAAATGGTGGTCAACAACCGGATCCCACGGAACAATCCGAGACCTCACCCCGCTCGTGGAAGCATTCCCCTATCCCAGACCCAATCAATCCGTTCGCGCCCGACTCCTCACACCACCGGACCACTCTTGACGAACCCTCTTCAGAGACATCAAATCTATCCAATGGTCTCCGCGGCAAAACACTTGGCCCTCTGTGTCACTGCCATCCTCCTCCTCGGTTACCATTCTTCCCGCGCCGACGACTTCGACATCTCTTGGGAAGGCCAGACGGGCGGCATTTACGAAGTCCAAGATAGCGAAGGCCTGAGCTCATGGAACGCCGTCGCCGCGGTCTCCGATGATTCCCATCAGTTCTCGGTTGCCATCCCCGCCGCCCGGAACCGCTATTGGCGCGTCAATTGGCAAAACTGGCTTCTCCAAACCACCAAACCCATTGCCCAAGCCTACGCCGATTGGGTAACGGACTCCGGTCTCGCCCCCGGAATCGCCGTCGGAATCACATGGAACGGCGAACGCGCCTTCTACACCGCCGGATCCAAAGACCAAGCCGGTAACCCCTTCGACGAATCCACTCTATTCCAAGTCGGATCGGTCACCAAAGTGCTCACCACCGCTGTCTTCGGATGCAAAGTCATGTCCGGAGACCTCAGCCTCATCCAACCCGTCCTCGCCTATTCTCAGATCGTCCCCGGTCTCTCCCCCCTCATGCAGGACCTCACCTTATTCCAGCTCGCCACCATGACCGGCGGTCTCCCCAGCGATCCCCCAATCTGCCCCGGCTCAAACCCGCCCCCCGGTTGCCTTCCGCCCGGCAACGAACGCCCCAACCTAACCGAATACTCTCCCACGGACCTCATGGCCTTCCTCGGCAACGCAGTCCCCACAAACTTCAATACCGACCCACACAAAACCACCAGCCTCCCCGCTCCGTATTTCTACTCCGACACAAGCATCGGCATCCTGGGGCTCCTCCTCCCTTACATGACCAATCAACCGTTCTCCTCTAATCCTGTCGGAGACTGGTGGACGCTCGTCCAAGACGAAGTGCTCACCCCCCTCGGCATGACGGATACCCAACTGAGCCCCCTCGACGGACAACTTCTCCCCGGCGCCGCCGAAGGCTTCGCCCTCGCCCTCCCCATCCCCGTCATCTGCCCGGGCCTCTGCACCATCAACGGCCAACCCGTCACCAACGGCATCGCATCCCTTGTTCCCGATCTCCTCGGCGCCCGCTACGATCCCTCTTCACCCCCGGTCGGCACCATCACCGGAGCCGGAGGAAGCGGTGCCCAGTTCCAAACGATCGTGTCCGGCGGAAGTGCCATCCATTCCTACAACGTCATCAGCCCCGGCAGCGGATATGATCCCCCCGTCCTCACTTTCTCAGGCGGTAGCCCCACACAACAAGCAGAGGCTACCGTCCACGTCGACCAGAATGGCGTCATTGAGAGAGTCCTCATCCTCGCCCCGGGCAAAGGTTACTCTTCCGAACCGTCACTTTCACTCACCGGCGGGGGCGGCACCGGCTTCGCCGCCGGCCCCATTCGCTTCGGCCAAGGGAAAATCATAGAGGTCGCCATCGCCAGCGGAGGCACCAACTACAATCCGCCTCTAAAGATTTCCATCCCTCCTCCCAATCCCTTCGAAAACAACGTCCCCGCATGGGCCGCTGCCGGAGCCGCCTCCTCCAGCATACGCGACATTCTCTCCTTCCTCGAAGCCTGCCTCGGCCACACCGAGGTCAACGGCAACCCCGTTCCCCAGAACCTCACCCTCGGCCTCCAACTCGCCATGTCCCCCTTCGTCCCCACCCCAACAGGCGAGTTCTTCAGCGGCTTCGCCTGGGAATACTTTCCCGCCACCACATCTCCTCCATTCGCGCCTCCCCTCATCGCCAAATCCGGCGGCATCTCCGGATTCAGCACCCAAATCTACGTCGTCCCCGAACTCGATCTCGGCCTCGCCGTCTTCGTCAATGCCAGGGGCGATGGTGAAACCGGCCCCACATCAGACCTCCTCGACACCAAACTCGCCCCTTCCATCGCCCGCGCCATCATCAATGTCCTTTCCTTGAGCAACTCCCTGACTGAATTCTCCAACAGCATCACCTTCGACACGATCCCTTCCCCCTGAAATCCTCGCGAATGAATCTCTGCTTCGCCTTCGACGAAATAACCCGCTGCTCTAATCGATCATACTCTCATGACACGATCACTTATACTTCTCCTTTCAGCCGCACTCATTTCAATCACGACCGCCGCCCCCCCGGCAGTCGGCGATAAAGTTCCCGCCTTGGAACTCGCCGACCTCGACGGCAAGATCGTCTCCCTCGAAAACATTCTCAAAAAAACCCCCGCCGTCGTCGTCTTCCTTCGCGGTTGGAACGGCAAGCAATGCCCCCTTTGCTCCCGGCAATTCGGCGATTTCCTCACCAAAGCTGCCGACTTCGCCGATCAAAACTATAGCGTCGTCTTCGTTTATCCCGATCACGACGACAAAGACGCCACCGTCGAGCACGCGACCGATTTCTCAAAAGAAGTCAGATTGCCCGAAAATTTCTACTTCCTCCTCGACCCCGGCGTGACCGCAGGAAAAGACTTCAACCTCTTCTGGGACGCCAAGAAAGAAACCGTCTACCCGTCTCTCTTCCTCCTCAATCAGGACGGCATCGTTCAATTCGCCAAGGTAAGCAATTCCCACGGCGGTCGCGTCTCGGCAAAAGACGCTCTCAAAGAAATCGAAAACCGCTAGAGATTCGCGCCATCCGGAGGAGTCGCACACTTGCACTCCCCCCGCCTCCGGCACTATCGTGTCTTCGTGAGAACCTCTTTCCGCCAATTGGCAGCATCGGCTTCCACAATACTCGCCGCTTCGCTATTGCCCCTCGCCGCTGTCGACCTGGTCACGCTTCCCGCCCCCGATCAAACTCCGGAGGGATGGTCCCCAAGAACCCCGCGCGCCGAGATCGCTCCCAACTTCAGCGTCGAGAAATCAGACAACAACACCCACCTCGTCCTCCAGTCCCCCGGCGACAAAGGCTGCAACGGGCACTGGGCACATACCTTCGAAATCGAAGGCAGCAAACACTACCACTTCCAAGCCTTCCGCCTCGCCGAGAACGTCGCCACCCCCAATCAAAGCATCCTCGTCCGCATCGAATGGTCCGACGCCGACGGAAATCGCGTTTCAAGCCCGCACCCCGTGAACGCCACGTACTTCGGCACCGGTACCGATCACGCCCGCCCCGATTTTCCGCGCGACCAAGGCCTCACCGCCGATGGTTGGACTGAAGTAAGTGACACCTATCTCGCCCCACCCGACGCGACACAAGCCGAAGTCCAGCTGACTCTTCGCTGGACTCCGAACGGCCGCGTCGCCTGGCGAGACATCACCATGGAAGCCTGCCCCGCCCCCAAACCTCGCAAAGTAATCCTCGCCACCGTCCACTCCGATCTCCGCGGAGGCGAATCCGCGCTCCAAAATCTCGACCAACTAAAACCCCTCATCCAGGAAGCGGGTGCCAAAAATGCCGACCTTCTCGTCCTCCCCGAATGCGTCGATACCAAGAGCAACGGCCTCACCGTCGCCGAAGGAGCCGACAGCCTCGACGAATGCACCGCCTTCCTCGGCGATCTCGCCAAAGAATACAACATGTACATCGTCGCCGGCCTCCATGAACGAGAAGACAACCTCATCTACAACGTCGCCGTCCTCCTCAATCCCGACGGCGAACTCGCCGGCTCCTACCGAAAATGCACCCTCCCCCGCGAAGAAATCGCCGGTGGAGTCCAGCCCGGTCGCGAATACCCCGTCTTCGATACCCGCTTCGGAAAACTCGGCATGATGGTCTGCTACGATGTCTTCCACCCCGAAGTCGCCAGAAACCTCGCCCTCAACGGCGCCGAAATTATTGCCGTCCCCGTCTGGGGCGCCAATCCCACTCTCGCCGCCGCCCGCTGCATCGAGAATCACGTCTACCTCGTCACCAGCACTTACACCGATCACGACCACGACTGGATGAAGTCCGCCATCTGGGATCGGGAAGGCCAACGCCTCGCCGAAGGAACCAAGTGGAACACCCTCGTCCTCGCCGAAGTCGATCTCAATCAACCCACCTACTGGCGCCACCTCGGCGACTTCCAATCCCGCATCCAACGCGAACGCCCGCTTCCGCCCGAGAGCGGCGCCCACTCCGGGAAACCCGTGCTTCCCTGACCACAGTCAGTCCTGCTCCGGAACCGATACGCGAATTTTCCGTCCCGATAGTTTCCGATAGGCGAGTTCGCCGAATACAGAAACCGCGATCATCCCCACGAGCACCCATATCTGCGATCGCGTCTCGACGTTCATCACCGTCTTGCCACACAAGGCCACTACCGCCACCAGGCAAGCCAACGCCGCCAGCCCCGAAATCCAAGCCCGGCTCTTCGTTTCTTTCGCCAGTTTCACGTTCGCCAAGTTGACCGCCAGAAATAGGAGCAAAAATCCCGCACTCCCCATCGTCGCGATCGCCGCCAACGGAATAAAATTGGCCATCACCAAGGTCAAAACCGCAAAAATAATCATCCCTTCCAATGGCTGTCCGCGGATCGAACGCTCCAATTCCTCCGGCAACTCTCCGGACTTGGCGATCACGTACGTCAGACGCCCCGATCCATAAAACGTCGCATTGATCGCCGAACTCGTCGCCAACAAAGCCGCCACAATGATCATCACACTGCCCGCCCGGCCCATGAATTGGTCCGCCGTCGTCGACAGCGAGTAGTCCGAGTGCGCAGCCACTTCGGCAAAATCGAGATGCCCCACCACAACGCCACTGATCAAAACGTAAAAAACAATCACCATTAACACCCCGCCCATGTAGGCAATCGGCAGCGTTCGATGGGGATTGCGTATCCCCTTCCCCGCATTCGCAATCAATTCGAATCCCTCGTAGTTAAGGAAAATAACCATCGCCCCGGCAATCAACTCCACCGGCCCCACCCAATGCTCACCCCCCATTCGCGACCACTCCATCGGTGTCGACAACCCCACGACCACGAAGATCGCCAGGATCAACATCTTCACAACGTTCATGAAATTCTCCGACCGAATCGCGTATTCGGCGCCGAAGTAATTCACAACAGCCAATCCCACGACAACCCCCGTGATCAAGGTGTGCTTCCAAAATTCATAGTCACCCCCGACGAAGAATCGCGCGCCATACGCACCAAACGCATACGCATAAACCGCCAATAAAATGACGTAACTCAAACACAACAAGATGTTCAACGCCCCCGTAATCGCCCCCGTTCCAAAAGCACGATTGAGAAACGCCACCGTCCCTCCCTTGCTCGGAAAATAAAGCGAAAGCCGCCAGTAAGAATACGCGGTCAACAATGCGACGATCCCCGCCACGATAAATGCCAACGGTGCCGCCCCGCGGGTCAACTCAATTGTTAAGCCCGTGACCGCAAAAATCCCGCCCCCCACCATGCCCCCCACGCCAATCGACAGCGCGGAAAAGCCGCTGACTTCTTCGTCCGACTTGGTGTCTTTACTCACCCTCGAAGCCCCGCCTCATCCATCAATCGCGCCGTCGCTTCGTACGCCTCCTCCACCCACTCCACGATCTTCTCCGGGTCGGGCGAATACTCCAGCTCCAGCGACACCGTCCCCTCAAAATCCAACGCTTTGATCGCATCCAAGTAAGGCCCGAACTCCACCACCCCTCGACCCGGCGGCAAATCACCGTGCACCTTGCCATCGCAATCGCTGATGTGCACATGCGTCGCTTTCCTCGCCAATCGCGACACCTCCCCGGGACTCACCCCAGCCAACGCCAAATGACTGACGTCAATGTTCGCCAACACATTCGCCCGCCCGCAATCATCTATAAACCGCACCATCTCGTCCACATTGTTTAACAAACTCATCCCGAATGGCTCCAACTCCAATGCCACTTCGATCCCCTTCTCACCCGCATAATCCCCAATCTCCCGCGTCGTTTCCACCCCCCATTGCCACTGATCCTCCGGCGCGATCACTTCCCGCTGCCAAATATACTCCCCCAACACCAACAACACGTTCTTCGCCCGAAATCGCTCCGCCAAATCCACAAACTGCTTCACCCGCTCCACATGAAACACCCGTACCGGATCATTGAAATCCACCAACCCCACCGCCACCACCGGAACCGATACAATCGGCAGACTATATTCCTCACAGGTCCGCTCAATCAACTGAACCTCCCTCTCCTCAATCGTCGCCGCCTCCGCAAATATATCCACGGCATCAAAGCCGATCCGCGCGATATGCTCCAAACCCGTCTTCGTATCCATCCCCGCCTGGCTGAACGCGCTGTTAATAATCCCCAGCTTCATTCAATCACCGTCACACCTCGGACTCCGCCAAACTCTTCGCGCTCGAATCGTCCTGATCGATATCCGCAAACGCCACCTTCGACCGCTGCGCATCATCCCGCCCCACTTCCAACACCCGCGCGTCATCCACCTTCTCCAACTTCGTATACCGCGGATGATGCGACTCCTTGTACGGATCGTTCGCCGCCGCATTGTAACAACAAATCATCGCCCAACGCGCCGCATCCGAATTGTTCGCCGCTGAACAATGCAAAAGATTCGAATGAAAAAACAATGCATCCCCCGGCTCCAAAGCCACATGCACCAACTCCAATCGCTTCTTCGCTTCTTCCACCCGCTCCAAATCCGCCCCCGCCTGGTCCCCCGACAATATATGATTCACCCGCCCCATCCGCTGCGACCCCTTCAACACCTGCAGGCACCCATTCTCAACCGTCGCCCGATCCACTGCAATCATCACGCTGCATAAATCTGGAAACAACACCCCGTTCTGATACCAATACCCGTAATCTTGGTGCCACGCCCACGCCCCCCCTGTCTTCGCATCCTTCAATATCATCTTCGAATGATAATGATACACCTCGCCCCCTAACAGTTGTTCCACCGAATCCACCACACGCCGACACCGCGCAAACATTCCATAAACCCCGTCGCCCGGATGATTCCAAAGCGCCAGCCGCACATTGTTCCCTTCCCCGTCATCCAAACTCGACGCCGCCTGATCCATCGCCCGGTCGTGGTGCGCCGTCTCCTTCAAAGCAGCAATCTCCTCCCCTGAAAAAACTCCGGGAACAATCACATACCCGTCGCGCTCGTAATCGGCAATCTGCGCGGAACTGACAATAGACATATCCAAAACTTAACAGGGAGCAACCCAATGGCAATCCTCAGGCGTAACAAAACACATTTGGGCGCGGCTCAGATCAACGCCTGATACCCCTCGATCGATCGTCTTCAAATACCAAATCCGCCCTCAGATATCCTTCCGCCACCTCGCTACGGCTTACTCATCGAAATCGAATAAGAACCTGTGGTAGAGGGAAAGGCCGACATCGCGATAATTATCGGCACCTGTCCCGCCGCCGGCGTAAACGAAAATTGCGAATTCGTTCCCGACCCGCCGTCGTCATCAAATCCGATCAGCGCTCCCGTCACATCATCGTAGACGATTAGCAAGGTATCAAAATCACCAGAATTCATCGTCACGGTGGCAGTTTCTCCAGCCGCCACATCCAATGGATAATAGTGATCATAATACGCAAAATTCGATCCTCCAGTAGGATCAAACATGTCATCCAAGGTACTTAGACTCCCGTTGAAAGTCTCTCCGGAAAAAATCGTGACATGATTGTTTCCCGTTACAATGGTGAAAGAGCCTGTGTCAAAAGGACCGAAACTGCTCACCTCAACCACATACACTTGATTGGCTTCAGCAAAAAACGAAACCTCAGAGTTATTCGTTCCGATCCACGCTTGATCGTTACTCGCAACGAACGCCCGCTGACAAAGTGCCCCACGACATTCCGCATAAACGTCCACGGTCAAATCAATATCCGAGGAATTCACCGCCACGTTTACCACTTCACCATCCGAATACGGCCCAATAAAATATCGCCTCATGTAACTCTCCTGCGCCGGATTTTCCAGGCTGGGAATACGGCAATCTCCATTCGCTAGCGCTCCTCCCGCCGAAGCAGGGGTTCCAATTGTCGCAGCCGGATCAGGACTCAAGGTCAACGTGTACGCCCCAAGTTGCGGAGTCGGCAACGCCGCGGTCGTCGCCCGAATCAAATAACGCATGTCCGGACGCGCCACAAAACAAACATGCGAATTCGTACCTCCCAGGGTGTCGTCGTTGACTGCCACCACTTGGCCCGTGCACTCATCGATTACCTCAATCATCGCATCAAATGCACTCGATGTGAGATTCACTTCAACCGATTGCTTGCTGAATACTACAAACCGATAATCGTCATGGCGACGATTGTAGGTCGGAAAGATCGGATTCACAGGATCACCCGTCGACAGAACGCCGTTCACGGGGTTCGATAGTGATATCGTCGGAAACGAAGCCGGCGCACAACACAATAAAAACTGACCTTCACCCCCGATGTCTGAGCTCGTTACACGAGCAAGGTACTCAATCCCGGACTGGGGAACAAAACTCAAAATTTCATCTTTGTCGGTCAGCCCACCGGCATCGTTCGAACTCGCAGACGCCACCACCGAACCCGTCGCTGCATTTACAATTTCCAAGTATGCATCAAAAAATTGCGTCCGGAGAGTCACCATCACACCCTGCCCAGCCACCAAATTCCGAAGCCTATACAACTTCATTACCCGATTCGGCAACACAGGATGCGCTGGGTCCACACTGCGCAACGCTCCGGTCTCGGTGCCGGGGCAATCGAGACATCGCTCGCCTAATACAAGGTCTCTGGAAAATTCGACATTCGCCCTGAGAAATCCTCGTCGTAACGCAGGTCCAGTCAGTCCAATCGGACCAAGACCCTTGATCGTAAGCTCTTCCCCATCAGGATCACCCGGCACCGATGCCTGCATTACAACGTTGGCGCCAAAGTCAACTGGGGCCCAGGTGCCAATCTCGTCGCTATGCTCGAGTCCATACGTAAGCTCCCCGGCCCCCACGGGACGACGAATCCGAAGTGCAGGAAACAATGCTCCCGCGTCATCGTAAGTCGTCAACTCTACGGCGCCCCGATGCCAGCCGTTCAATGGCAACCCTCTGAAGGCAAATTCCCCCAATCCATTGATCCCGTCGCCATCCCTGTCCCGAAACTCACCTAACGCACCGGTTTTTTCCTCAAATACCCCATAATGAGGATAAAGATGCTTCATTATCCACAATCGATGGTTCAATAGCCGCGTATAGATGCCATAGGCATTCGGCTGACCACATCCGCCGCGACCAAAACTTGTAATCCCGGCAAGCATACTTCCGGTAGGACCCAGTGGAGAGGGCACAAGGAGCGGACCCCCGCTGTCGCCACTACAAGTATCAACTCCACCAGCAGCAAAACCCGCCGGCAAGTGATTACCGGTCAAAGACCCATTATATACCGCAGTCGCATTGGCCGTTGCCAATGGAACAATCGGCACCTCCCCTTCTTGAAGAATACTCGGGAACACGGTCTCACTCGTATCCGTCGCCCCCCATCCCAGAACTGTCGCCATCACCCCGGGAGCACTCAGCGTGCTCTCGTCAATCAAAGGTACCGGCGCGATACCTATTGGCGCGGGACTTTCCAATCTTATCAAGGCCAGATCGGTGTCGAATGTCCCCGCATCGTAATCGTCATGAACCAGAATTTCTGCTACGGCAATGCGAGCAGTGCTAGCAATCGAATTGAGATCATGAGCACCAACCACCGCTTCGAGTTCACTCGGCAATAAGTCGCTCACACAATGTGCCGCGGTAACAACCCAATAAGGGTGAACCAACGCTCCCGCACAAAAGTGCGCCTGAAACTCATCAGGCACCGCACTGGCAACCAACGCCACCATGAAAGGGTACTCACCCGCCTGGGCACCCCCACCCCCTACAACATTAACCCCAGGAACTTCCCCTCCGCCCACAGAAACCGACACCCGCTCACGCTCAAGCCGCTTTTCATATCCCAACCGCAAGGGAAACGGAATATGATCATAGTTGCCCATCCTTCCCCCGCCGCTCCGATCTCCCATAGGTGCCACGGACACCGGGACACGATCAGTCGCCGCCTCCGATTTGGAGATGAAGATCGCAAGCCAGAATATCACTAGCACTAGCGGCCAATAGGACTTTACCACGTTGCCATACTTCAGACAACGCGCACGAAAACGCGATGACGACACCTCGATTCCTTCGATTTGAAATAGATATTGCACCAATATTTTCCTAGTCTCAGCCGTTAGCATTTCACCGACAGATTTGACTTGTCAATACTCGGATACCCTCCGTGACACATCCGTCACCGGGAGAAATCATCGAATGGCACCCTCTGCGGCGAGGACCATTTGCACGACCCCTTATCGACCAACGACTATCGTCGTCCTCCCAATGCAAACTGCAACGAGCATTCGGTTCTTTCGCCCATCTCAAAATATGGTTCCACTCAATCCACAAATACTTGCGAATCGTCTGCTCGTGCCAACAAGTTCGCAAGATTTCCCGGCGCATTTCAACGTGCCATTCACTCCCAAATCGTATCGGCCGAATATAATATTGTTCGCCCATACCGATCGACTACGATCCAGAAACCAAGTACCGCCGTGAAAGATCGGCACCCGCATCAACGGTCTTTCGAAGACCGCCTCCAACCCTCCGGCAAATAGTGACGGCCAAAACGCAATTCTCTTCTCTTGTCGGCGTCGTTACTACCCTCTGTATTTCGTGCGCACCCCTCCTGGCCACCAAAGGCACCAATTTCCTCGTCATCGTCAGCGATGACCAACGCCCCGACACCATCGCCGCCCACGGCAACCCCCGCATCCAAACTCCCCATCTCGACCAACTCGCCCGCAATGGTCTCACCTTCACCAAGGCCGTCTGCGCCAATCCCATCTGCGTCGCCAGCCGCGCCGAACTCCTCACCGGCACCTCCGGTTTCACCAACGGCGTCATGGCCATGCCCGGCCAAAAATCCAACCCCGCCACCCTCCCCTCCTGGGCGCGCACCTTCAGCGACGCCGGATACCGCACCGGTTACATCGGTAAATGGCACACCTCAGGCCGTCCCCTTGACTGGGGCTTCAAGAAAACCATCGGCCTCTACGGAAACGGCGGCGGACGCTCGCCCGAAACAAAAGTCGATTGGAAAGGGAGCGAGATCACCGGATACCGCGGCTGGATTTTCCAATCCAACGACGGAAAAGAAAAATACCCCGCACGGGGCATCGGCCTCACTCCGCGAACCAGCGAATACATCGCCGACGACGCCATTAAGTTCATCTCACAAAAATCCACCCAACCCTTCTTCGTTCACGTCAACTTCACCGCCCCACACGACCCGCTCCTCACGCCGCCCGCTTGGAAGGATGCCTACAACCCGGAGGCAATGGAAATTCCGCCCAACTTCCTCCCCGAACACCCTTTCGATCACGGAAACTTCAACGGCCGCGACGAGAATCTCCTCCCCTGGCCCCGGACCGCCCCCATGGTCCAAGACCTCCTCCGCATGTATTACACCGTCATCAGCGACATGGACGCGCAAATCGGACGCATCCTCGATGCGCTCGACAAATCCGGAAAATCCCAGGACACGATCGTCATCTTCACAAGCGACCACGGCATCGCTGTCGGCAGCCACGGGCTGCGCGGCAAACAAAACATGTATGAACACACCATCAACGTCCCTCTCATCGTCTCCGGCCCCGGCATCAAAGGCGATGGCCGACAAACCAATGCCCAAGTCTACCTCCGTGACCTATTCCCCACCACTTGCGACGTCGCGGGACTAACCGTGCCCCCGGGCGTCGAAGGAATAAGCTTCGCCGCCGTGCTTAAGGGCACTCAAGATAAAGCACACGACCACATCTTCGGATACTTCCGCGATAGCCAACGAATGATCCGCAACGAGCGCTTCAAACTAATCTACTACCCGCTCCTCGACCAATACCAGTTCTTCGACCTCATCACCGATCCCTACGAAACGACAAACCTCGCCACCTCCCAGGGCGCCACCCATCGAGAGGCCTTCTCCCAACTCAAAAACAAACTGACCGCCTGGCGCGAAGACCACCCCATGCCGAAAATTCCGGCCCGATGAACATTCACATCGAACAAAGCACAAAACAAATGGGCATAACCGCCGCGGCCGCCGGCGCCCAATCCCTCCGACAAGCCCTCGACCAAAACAACGAGGCATCCATCATCGTCGCCACCGGCGCCTCCCAATTCGAAATGCTCGCCGCCCTGGTCAATGCCCCCGAAATCGATTGGACCAAAGTCACCGTCTTCCACCTCGACGAATACGTCGGACTCCCCGAATCCCACCCCGCCTCCTTCCGCCGATACCTCCGCGAACGATTCACTGAAAAACTGCCCGCCACGCCAAAAGCGTTTCACTACGTAAACGGCGAAACCAATCCGAACCAGGAATGCACCCGCCTCGATAAAGAGATTTCCTCCAAAACCGTCGACGTCGCCTTCATCGGCATCGGCGAGAACGGCCACCTCGCCTTCAATGACCCCCCCGCCGACTTCGAAACAGACCAACCGTTCCTCGTCGTCACCCTCGATGAAGCCTGCCGTCGACAACAGTTCGGCGAGGGATGGTTTCCCACCCTCGACGATGTCCCCGCCCGCGCCATCTCAATGTCCATCCGACAAATCCTGAAGTCCCGCCACATCATCTGCACCGTGCCCGATCGCCGAAAAGCCGAAGCCGTCCACAATGCCGTCACCGGTCCTGTCACCCCGGACGTCCCCGCTTCCATCCTCCAATCACACGAAAATTGCGATCTATTCCTCGACAACGAAGCCGCTTCTCTGTTGCCCTCGAAGCCTAACACTTGATCCGAATGAATAAAATTGGCGTCGGCATGATTGGAGCCGGGTGGATGGGCGCCACCCTCTTGCAAAAACTGACCGAACGCGACGACACCTCTCTTGTCGGCCTGCACCAGCGCAACGAAGAAGCCGCCCGCGATACCCTCTCCCAACTCGGCGCCAATCCCGATCTCTTCGCGTCATCCCTCGACAATCTCCTCGCCCGCGACTCCCTCGACGCCGTCTTCGTCTGCAGCACCAACGAAGCCCACGGCCCCCAATCCATCGCCGCCCTCGAAGCCGGTAAACACGTCTTCTGCGAAAAACCCTGCGCCACTCGATTCCGCGATTTCACCCGCCAAATCGAACTCGCTAAGGCTCGCCCCGATCAAATCACCTTCGTCGACTACCTCCTCAACTTCGACACCCTCGAAGACCGCATTCGCAGCATGACCCGGGACGGCGACTTCGGAGGAATCACCCAAATCCAAGTCAACTACCGCCACCCCATCAACATCGAAGGCGCCAAGGCATGGAAACTCAAAGCCGACCAAATGGGCGACGCCATCGGCATGGGCATCATTCACTCCCTCTCCGTCATGCTGAATATCATGGCCGAACAGAACGCCCGCCCCGTCAGCGTTTTTGCTTCCAATAGTCAAACCCACTCCCGCCCTTTCGAGATCCCCGCCGTCTGGAATCTCCAAATCCGCTTCAGCAACGACGCTACCGGGTTCTGCTTCGGAAACGTCGACCAAGCCAACGGATACGACGCCTATCACAACATCCACGGCACCAAAGGCGGACTCATCTTCGACTCCTACCTCGATCGCCCCCAAAAAATTCGTTATTGGTCGGATTCAAAAACAAATAGCGATTGGGTCTACCCCCTCGATCACGAACGCTGCACCCGCGAAGGCCTCTCGAAACTCACATGGCCCGAATCCACCACCACCCCCGATAGCGGCGACGTCATGCAACACCAGACCGGCGCCTGCGTCGACCACTTCCTGAATTGCATCCACAACGGCGAGCAATCCTTCCTGAGCTTCGAAAACTCCGCGCCCGTCGCCGAACTCGGGTGGGCCGCACAAATGTCCGCCGCCCGCGGCACCCCCGTTTCCCTGCCCCTCGACTACACCGATGCCGGTTCCTTCTTCGCCCATGAAGCCCCTTGATCTCCAAGTGAACGGCTACGCCGGAACGGACTTCAATTCCGACGACCTCACACTCGATTCCCTCCACCTCGCCTGCACCGCTCTCGAAGAAGACGGAGTGTCTTCAATCCTCGCGACCATCATCACCGATCACATCGATGCAATGAGCGATCGCCTCGCTCGCATCGCCCGGTTCCGCGAACAAGACGACACCATTCACCGCCTCATCGCCGGCTTCCACGTCGAAGGCCCGTTCCTGAACGACTCCCCCGGGTTCGCCGGCACCCACCCCACCCCACCGATGAAGCCCGCCTCCCCCGATCTCGCCCGCCGCCTCCTCGACGCCGCCCAGGGCCACCTGAAACTCCTCACCCTCGCCCCCGAACGCGATCCGGGATTCGCCACCACTCGCTTCCTCACCGACCATAACATTCTCGTCGCCGCCGGGCACTGCGATCCCACCCTCGACCAGCTGCGCGGCGCCCTCGACGCCGGGCTCGCCATGTTCACCCACCTCGGCAACGGCTGTCCCGTTACCGCGCATCGCCACGACAACATCATCCAGCGCGCCCTCAGCCTCGATGACCTCCCCTGGTTCTCCTTCATCCCCGACGGCATTCACGTCCCCTTCTTCGCCCTGAAAAATTACCTCCGCCTCGCCGGCATCGAACGCTCCATCTTCGTCACCGACGCCATCGCCGCCGCCCGTCTCGGTCCCGGAACCTTCACCATCGGTAGCCACGAAATCGAAGTCGATTCCGATGGCGTCGCTTGGGCCGCCAACCGCGAAAACTTCGCCGGCTCCACCGTCACCATGCCCCAGGCCCGGAAGAATGCCCTCCAACATTTGGGCATGACGGAACAAGAATTCTCAACAGCCACCGCCGCAAACCCCCGCTCCGCCATCGGTCTCTCGTGATCACCAAACTAAAAACCATCCTCCGCTCCGTCGGGCCCGCCATCGTCGTCGCCGCCGTCGTCCTCGGCCCCGGTAGCATCATGACCAGCTCCAAGGTCGGCGCCACTTTTGGCTTCTCACCCCTCCTCGTCCTCGCCGGTGCCGTCGTCCTCATGATGGGCATGGTCACTCTCGCCATGCGGCTCGGCGTGTCCTACCAACAATCCCCCTGCCAGGAAATCGCCAATCGCATCGGCAGACCCGCCGCCGTCATTCTCGGACTCATCGTCTTCACCCTCATCGCCCTCTACCAAGCCAGTAACAACATCGCCATCATCGGCGGCCTCGAAACACTCTTCGACAGCGATTCCCATCGCGGACTCTGGATCGGCATCCTCATCCTCCTTAACGGTATCGTCCTCCTCTGCGTCTACCGGGCACGCAATGTCTACAAGCTCGTCGAAAAAACGATGAAAATACTCATCGGTCTCATGGTCGCCGCCTTCCTCGCAAACTTCCTCGTCGTCCTCTTCTCCGACTCGGCATCCGGCCCCCGCGATACCTCGTCCACCCCCCACGACCTCCTCCCCCTCCTCGGTATGATCGGCACTACCTTCTCCATCGCCGGCGCGTTCTACCAAGCCTACCTCGTCAAAGAAAAAAACTGGTCACTGGCAAACGTAAAAGAAGGCACGATCGATTCCATCGTCAGCATCTCCGTCCTCGGCGGCATCTCCGCCGTCATCCTCATGACCTCCGCCATCCTCTTCTACGGACGCGTCTCCCCTGACTCCATCTCCACCGTCCAGGATATCGCCAATCAACTCGCACCCCTCTTCGGACCCCGCGCCAAATACGTCTTCTGCTTCGGCCTCCTCGCCGGCGCCCTCAGCTCCTTTATGGTAAACGCCATGATCGGCGGCACCATCCTCGCCGACGGCATCGGAAAAGGACGACGCATGACCGACCCTTGGACTCGCCACGGCACGGCCTTCGCTTTGACCGTCGGACTCATCCTCGGGTCCATCGGTGTCCTTAAAGGAAAAGATTCTATCGTCGCCTTCATCACCCTCGCCCAGGCCCTCACCGTGCTCGGCATGCCCCTCCTCGCCGCCGCGATGCTCTACCTCGCCACCCGCAAAGAACTCACCAAAGAACAGAAAATCCCAACCATCCTCGTCGCCATCGCCGCCGTCAGCCTCATCGTCGCCTGCATCCTCGCCGTCCGTTTGGGCGGTACCGTATGGGAAAAACTCGCCGCCTGATCAATCGTACCCCACCCGGGAAACTACCCGCCTACTCTTTGAAAAACTCAAAGAAGTCGATGTCGCCGATCCCCTTCGACGCTCCGTTCTCATCCATCACCACCTTCATCTGGTAAACCCCCTTTTTCAAAGTCACTCCCTCGTGCTCCAAAATCTCCAGCTGCTGCCAACTCCCCGTATCTGGAATCCGCATCGGGCCCGTCACATCCTCACCGTCGATCTCAATGTGAAACACACCCCCCTCCCCCTTCGACGCCACCGGCATCCGTATCCCATACTCCCCATCCTCCTTCACCTCCACCGTATAGACCAACCATTCCCCCGCACGCGTCCACCCGATCCCATGCCCGTTCGACGCATCATCGCGAGCCTCAATGTCCACCGCCGTCGCTTCCCGGTAATCCGCCCCCCGGTTCTCCTCGTCAACATCCTCGTAAGCCTCCCCTGCCGCCCCTTTGTCCCAATGCTCCGCCTCAATCTTGCCCGGAATCCCATACGGCGCCTCACCGAACGGAGCCGTATCCGCCATCAATGATGCCGGCCAGCCAACGACAACGATCACAAATAAGATAAAACCCTTCATCGCTCAAACTACCGCGCCACAAAACAGGCGCAACACCTCAACTCTCCCCCTCAACTTCCCCAGCGCTGGAGGATAACATCGCCTTCTCCTCAGGCAACAATACCGCCTCGTCCAAACTCACCATCAACTCGTCAGCGCGACCCTGCTCCCCATTCGCCTGATATATTCCCGCCAACACCGCCCGCTCGCCATCCAACAACGCATCCGCCCGAATTCCTTCGCACACTCCTACCGCCGCAGACCCGTTACCCTGCCGATGGTGCCATAGCCCCAGGATGATCCTCGCCCGACTGTCGGCAGGATTCTCTTCCAACACTCCCGTCGCATACTCGATCGCCTCACTCGTCTCACTGTTCAATAGCATTCGGAGATACGCCGTCCGGCTCTGCAACATCTTGTTTCCCCTGTCCAATTCACAGAGCTCAATCATATGACTCAACAACCCCCGATAATCACCCTTCTTCTCACACAATAACGCCAATCCCCGATGCGCCTCCAACGGATGCTCGTCTTTCACCTTCTCAAACGCTTTGATCGCTTGCTTGTATTGACCAATCCGCGTCGCCAATTGCCCCGCCAAAACAAGATACATGTCTTTGCGCTCAAGCTCCGCCATCACCATCGCCGCCTCCAATTCATCAAAAATCATCGATTGAGATCGCTTCTCATCCGCATACAAAGCGGCCCTCCCCAACGATGCGGGAATCCGTCGCCCGCCCCGCTGAAACGTATCCAGCAACTCATGCGCCGCCCCGCTATCCCCGCTCTTGGTCCGCGCATCTAAACAAAGAAAAAACAACATCGGCATCCGACCCAATCGCTCTTCGTCCAGAAAATCTGCCGCCTCTTCGCTGTAACCCGCCTCGATCGCCCAATGCACGCGCGGCGCCAACGCTTCCTCCCCATGTCGCTCCCCCCACTCTTCCAATGCCGCCATTACCCGCTCCTCCGCATCCGTCCCGTCCAACGCCAACTCCCACTCCAAAATCGCCACATCCCCTCTCACCGCCCGCTCCCGCATCGGATGCCCACGCAACAAATCCAAATACTTCTCCTCCGCCATCAACACCCCCTCCCGGTTCTCCTGCAAATACAACAACGCCTCCAACCCCATTTCATCCTCCCGCTCCGCAATCTCCAGTATCTCCTCGTGCCCCGCCTCCACCACATCACGTAACGGACTCTCCACCTTCAAAACCGCATGCGCAAACCGCGCACCCACATGATCCGGATCAAGCACCCGGACCCTCTCCAACAACGCCTGTTCCGCATCCCGTCGCCCCAACCGACGCTGCAACCGACTCGCCTCATACAATATCTCGACGTCCTCCGGATACCGCTCCACCAATTCATCACAAAACGGATCCGCATCCGTCAACCGCCCCATCCGGTCATAGTGCCGCAACAAATTTAGCCCGTCCTCCGACGTCGCCTCCCCCTGGCTCCACAACGATCGCAGCGCATGAATCGCCTGCTTCGGATCGCCCAGCTTGTAATACGCCGCCACCCCGCGCAATACCTCCGGATTGTCCGAATCAGCCACAAATGCCCGCCTCAACAACTTCCCCGCCGCCTCATAATCGCCCGCCTCCAGCCGCCCAAACGCGTCCTCCGCCATCGCCTCCACTCGCGTCTGATCAATCCGACGCAAAATCGACTCCTTCTTCCACACCCACATCCCCAAGCCCAATGCAACCACCACAAACAAACCCACTACACTACCCCAAAAACGCACCCGCAAACGCCTCCTCTCCTCCGCAGGGAGTTGCCCACGTCTCTTTCGAGCCCTCCAACTCGCTCTGAATCTGCGGTCAGACATCACACGCTAAACCCTAGCTCCCTGCCGGAACATCGCAAGCCATCGCTCATGGCGGCACCGGCGTCTCGTTGATCGTCACCCCCCAAAACTCCGGAGCGCTGATCGGTCCCGGGATCACAAAACTCTTGTCCGTCCCGTCCGCCTGAAATTGCGTCACCTCCGTCCAGTTCACCAGGTCCGTCGACCGACGCACCGATAACACCGGCCCATACACCCCCGGAACATCCAGATCAGAATTCCCGCCGTTCGTATGCAGCGTCGGCCGGGGCAACAATCCCACCTCCCGCGCCACCTGCTCCATCTCCCGAAACATCGCCAACTCACCATCGCTCACCACGCCCGTCCCTCCAGATAGGTTCGTCTTCTCATAACGATCCGTCGAAAGATCATACCACTCCGTCCATTCCGGACGCCCCGGGTAGGTGATCAACTTCTCATCCGGCTTCCGATACGCCATGATCGTTGGCGTAACATTGAAAATCTGCTCCCGAAAATACTCATACAAAAACCCCTCCCGCCACGCCGGAGTCTGACCCATCAAGATCGGAGCGAGGCTCCTCCCCTGCATCCCCGCAGGAATCGATACCCCAGCGAGCTCTAATATCGTCGGCGCCAAATCAATGTTCAATACCACCTCGTCCCGCACCTGCACCACCCCCTCGCCCGGACACCGGATCAACATCGGTATCCGCAAACTCTCCTCGTAAGCCGCCCGCTTGTCGCGCCGCCGGTGATCCCGCAACAAATACCCGTTGTCACCCACATAGATAACCACCGTCTCATCATCCAAACCAGTCTCGTCAAGGGTATCAAGAATCCTCCCCAGGTTCTCATCCGCCCCATACACACAGCGCAGGTATTCCTTTATCTCACCCGCAAATGGCCCATTCTCGTTCGGAGTATATGGCGGATAGTTTAAATTCTCCGGCGGCGGAAAAGTCTCCGCACTGTATAAAGAGGCATTCCGCGTCGCCGGTATCCAAGGCTCGTGCGGCGCCTTGTATCCCACCACCATGCAAAACGAACGCGTCTGGTTCCGTCGGATAAAACTCTCCGCATAATCCGTCGAACGATCATCAATCCAACGCCCCCCCGCCTGCGATGTCCCCCCGCTCACCGTAAAGGCCTGGTTAAAATAACTCCCCTGCCCGTTATACGTCGCCTGAAAAGCAAATCCCGGCCGATCCGGCTGCGTCTCCATATGCCACTTCCCCACGTACCCCGTGTGATAACCCGCCCCCTGCAACAACGTCGCATACGTCTCCGCCGTCGCCGGAAAATGCGTATAATTGTCAATGATCCCGTTCCGGTGATTGTATATCCCCGTCAGCATCGCCGCCCGGCTCGGCGAACAAATCGAACACACCACGAACGCATTCCGAAAACGCGTCCCCGATGCCGCCAAGGCATCCATGTTCGGCGTGTCATAAAACGGAAAACGCGCCGTCGCCGTCGGGTCGGCATCCAACTCATCCTGAACC
The DNA here is from genome assembly GCA_039028175.1 of Verrucomicrobiota bacterium. Taxonomy (GTDB): domain Bacteria; phylum Verrucomicrobiota; class Verrucomicrobiia; order Verrucomicrobiales; family DEV007; genus JBCDBW01. The sequence goes on along the minus strand of JBCCIR010000010.1, from coordinate 1,802 downwards.
AATCCCATAATGTCCCACCGCTGATCATCCGTGATCACAAAAACAAAATTCAACCCTACCTTCGGAACCGACACCTCCGTCGTCGAAAGAAACAAGCGCGGATGCCAAAACACCTCCGCATTGCTCGCACTCGCCAAGTTATAACTGTTGTTCGTCCCCGGCGCCCCGTCGTGATTGATGCGGAGATACACATACTCCCCCCCGGTATAAGACGGATTCGCCGTGTAAAAAGTCTGGATGTAATCCTTCAGCGCCTGGTCCTCCGAGGTCCAAAACAAGCTGTTCGCCACACTCGCCGGCGTCAGCAAATCATCCTCAATCTTCACGTTCGTCCCATCGGGATCCGGCCCGTCCGACGTCAACCCTTCCGGAATCGAAGTGGGACTCCCCGTCGAAGAAAATCCGATCCCCCACAAGTCCCCGTTGAACGTCACCGATCCCACCACCTGGATCAGGTATCCCCGCATCTCCGCCGATACCAGCGTCTCCCCCGCATTCAATGCAGGTAACTCGAAAATATAAACCGAGTTCCGCCCGCCGGCATTGTGCCCCACCCGGTGCGACCCGCTCCCATGCGAAATAGACGCCCCCAAATCCGTGTTGATCACATAGTCCGCCGGATGGCCAACCACCTCAAGCACCCTTCCCCTCGCCTCTTCCAGGCTTCCCACCCCCAAGACGATCGCCAAAACAATGATCCCAACACAAGTGCCCAGCACCGAATCGCCACGCCGGCCAAAACGAGACCTGGTAACCGCGAATCGTCTAGGTCCCATCATCCTTAATTCAGAACTCTCATCAACGCCTCTGCCGGCCAAACGCTGCCATTCGACTGAGGCTAAACTAAAATACCGACTCACGGAGCCGGCATTCCTGCCGGAACGAGCATATAAAACGCGTTTCGCTCGGTCGCACTCGAGTCAATCACAACATCGCTTCCCGGGGCAACCCCGCTCGCAATCGGACTCATCCCGAAATCCTGCAGATCAAACGTCTTGTAAACATCGACGTTCCCGTTCGATGACATAAACGTCGCCATATAAGACGTCCCCACAAACGAGGTGTCCGTAATTTTGATATACTGCTCCCTCGGATCAATCAGCGCGAACCCGTTGTTCTGATCCTGAAACGTCCCCGAGATCGCCAAGTTGTCGATCTGCGACTCCCCAAAATCGTTCCCATGATTCTTAAAACGAAAACGGAATGACGCACGTTCCCCCGGCCCCAAACGCACCGCTGTCGAATTGGTAAACGAAGCCGCCAGACTCGCAGAAACATTGTGCACACTGGTGTTGGCTTCGCTGGAAGGCCAGCTGATGTCCGTAATCACATGCAAATCGGGCACTTCCGTTCCCGTGCTCACTCGAATCAAGTTGCTCGGAAACGCCGATCCTCCGCTCAAATATACAAGGTCCATGTCTTGCGCTGAATTCGTCGGATGCCCCTGCCGGGCATCGAAATGAATCTTCTCAAAACGAAATGTGTAAGAACTCACATTCGTAATCGTAAAATCCCCAAACTCCTGATTGCCATTCGCCCGGAATTTCCACGCACTTCCGGTATTGGTCCCGGGCGGAGGCTGCATATTGATCCTCACTCCCGGAAGACTCCCGTCCGACGCATTCGGCACATCCTCGATGTTGAGACCCGAGGGCATCTGTAACGGACCGTCCCCAAAGGTCGGCCCCTGTAAAAAAGCGTTGTTCGCCGCCTGCCCAAATCCACGTCGTCCAAGAGAAGTCGCCCCCTCCCCCAGGTGCCCCGGCCAATAAACGGGTTAGCTGCTGCAACAATGGATTAGT
>JBCCIR010000009.1:0-65087 GCA_039028175.1 Verrucomicrobiota bacterium | reverse complement strand
GGGGCGGGCGGGGCGGGGGGGGGGGCGGGGGGGGAGGAGCCGGGGGTTCGGGTATCGGAGACGGATGATTTTGCCGGGGGTGGAGAGGAAGAAGAAGGGGGCGTCGATGAGGCGGCGGGTGAGCCTGAGGTAATCATTGATGAGGTGGATGGGGCGGGTGAGCGGGTGCTTTACCGGGGGCATCCGGCGTGGGTGTCATTTTGGCGGGGGCTATTGGTATCGGGGGTGTTGTTGGTGGCGGGATTGGTGGGATGGGATTTCAGCGGGTGGCTATTGTTCGGGGGATTGGTGGTGGCATTGTTGGTTTACGGGCACATGGTTTTTATGCGGTCGATGCGGGAATATTTGGTGACGGAGCGGCGGGTGGAGGTGATTCACGGGTTGATTTCGAAGAGTTCGGAGGAGGTGCGGGTGTGTGATATCCGGGCGATCAACGTGCGGAAAGAGGGGGTAAAGGGGTTGATCGGGGTGGGGTCGGTTGAGTTTGCGTCGGCGGGGAGTGACGGGAGTGATGTGGTGTTTGAGGATGTGATGGGGGCGCATCGGTTGAAGGAGAATGTAAGAAGATTGCAGGACAAAGCTGCGGCAGGCTGAGCCTGCACCCGGTATTCGCGCGCTCGTTGGCGCGCGGGAGAGTGGGTTTTCAGGAAGTTTGGGAGGGTAAGTCCTCGCTTCGTCCTGAAGGACTACGCTGCGGAGGCTCGACAGGGACCCTTCGGCGACCTCAGGGCGGGCTCATCGCCTTACCTTCGTCCAAGGGCTTAGAGAGAGGTGGCGAAGGAGCGGCGTCTTATTCCGGGGAGAGATTTTGGTGGCGGGAGTGTTTGGTGAGGAGGCCTTGATTGGGGCTGAGGAGCCAGGCGAGGGTGAAGAGGAGGCCGGCGGCGAGGGCCATCATGCCGGAGGTGGTGGTGCTTTCGAAACCGAACCAGGTGGGGACGGTAATGGCGGCGAGGTGGCCGAGGGCGGCGGCGGCGGCGGCGAGGGCGGCGCTGAGAGGGAGCATGATGGCGAGGCGTTGGGTGAGGAGGAGGGCGGTGGCAGGGGGGACGATGAGCATGGCGATGACGATGATGCTGCCGACGGCTTCGAAGGCGGCCACCGTGGTGACGGCAACGATCGTCATGAGGAGGTAGTGCATGAGTTGTGAGGGGATGCCGAGCGTGGTGGAGAGTTCGGGATCGAAGGCGCTGACGCGGAGTTCTTTGAAGAAGAGGGTGATGACGACGAGGTTGACGAGTAGCACGATACCGATGACGGCGGCGGCGCGTGGTATTTCGAGGGTGGTGTTGCCCAGGGAAATGGATGCGATGGGATCGAGGGGGGTGAGTTCGATGGCGCCGTAGAGGACGCAGCCGGGGTCGAGGTCGACGTGATCGGCGGCTTGGACGATGAGGATGAGGCCGAGGGCGAAGAGCGTGGTGAAGACGATGCCCATGGCGGCGCCGCGGTCGACTTTGCCGAATTTGCTGATCCATTGGGTAAAGACGGCGGTGAGAACGCCGACGATGGCGGCGCCGATGAACATGGCGATGCTGGCGCGCGAGCCGGAGAAGAGGAAGGCGATGGCGAGGCCGGGAAGGACGGCGTGGCTGATGGCGTCACCCATCATGCTCATGCGACGGAGCACGAGGAAGCAACCGGGCAGGGCGCAGGCGACGGCGCAGAGGGCGCCGACGATGACGATCGAGGTATCGAATGCGGTCCAGTTCATGTGGTGGCGGGAGAATGGGAGGGGGTGATTTGGTGGGGGCTGGGCGGAACGGTGGCGGCGGTGTCGCGGCTGTCGAGTTCGGCTTCGAGTTGTTGGACGATATTGGCGTCGAGGACGTGTTCGACCATATCGGCATCGCGATCGACGTGGGAGGGGGCGATATCGGCGTGGCGGATGAGGTAGAGTTCCCAGAGGCGGTGATTTCGGGTGACGCGTGCGGCTTCGCCGTAGCCGGATTCGGACAGTTGGATGGTGTCGTGGGTTGCGGGGTCGAGGTGATCTTCTTTGCGCGCGGTGCGGAGGAGTTTGCGGAGTTGTTTGGGGGACCAGGAGCGGTGTGACTGGAGGGTGGCGAGGGGGACGGGGAGATTGGGGACGGGTTTATCGAGGGGGTGGGGGTTGGTTTCGAGGATTTCGTAAACGGCGCGGAGGAGGTGTTGTCGGCCGACTTTTCGGCGGAGGTTGGATTGTCGGAGGTATCGGGGGAAGACGCCGCGGGCGGGGGCGAAGATCATGCTGAGGAGGAAGATGGTGGCGGCGACGAGGACGATCACGGCGCCGGCGGGGAGTTTGGGGAGGAGGGCGCTGAGGGAGGCGCCGAGCCAACCGCTGAGGCCGCCGATGAGGGCGGCGATGACGAGCATTTTTCTGAGGTTTTGGGTCCAGAAGCGGGCGGCGGTGGCGGGGGTAATGAGGAAAGCGATGATGAGGATGAGTCCGACGGCTTGGAGGCCGATGACGGTGACGGCGGTGACGAGGCCGAGCATGAGGATATCGAGGAGGAGGGTGGGCCAGCCGTTGGCGGCGGCGAAGCCTTCGTCGAAGCAGAGGAGGGCGAATTCTTTGACGAGGAGGAGGGAGAGGATGGCGGTGAGGAGTGTGACGGCGGTAATGAGGATGAAATCCTGTTGGATCATGGATGCGGTTTTGCCGTAGATGAATGATTCGAGGCCGGCGGCACTGGCCTGGGGCATTTTTTGGATGACACCGAGGAGGGCGACGCCGATGCCGAAGAAGACGCTGAGGACGAAGCCCATGGCGACGTCGTCTTTGAGTTTCGTGGTGTTGCGGATGGCGAGGACGAGGAGGACGCCGGCGAGGCCGGTGACGGTGGCGCCGGCGAGGAGGCCGGGGAGGAATTTTCCGGAGCCGCCTGCGGCGACCATGATGAGGAAGGCGATGGCGATGCCGGGGAGGGTGGCATGGGAGAGGGCGTCGCCGATGAGGGAGCGTCTGCGGAGGAGGAGGAAGGTTCCGACGAGGCCGGAGGTGATGCCGAGGAGGGTGGTGCTAAGGACGACGATGCGGGTGTTGTGATTTTCGAGGGTGAGGACCTCGAGGAGTTCGGTTGGGGTGGGGAGGTGGAAGTGGGAGGCGGGTGCGGCGGCTTCGGTGGAGGGTGCGGCGAGAAGGAGAAGGACGGTTCCCGCGATGCCGACGAGGAGGGAGCGGGAGAGAGCGAATGGGGAGTGAAGCTTCACGATTTATCCCAATCTTGGTCAGTCGTTTATCTGGGAGAGGGCGTCGGCGGCGTCGGCGAGGAGGGAGAGTCTTCCGCCGTATGTTTTTTCGAGGTTTTCGCGGGTGAAGACCTCTTTGGTGGGGCCGGCGGCGACGATGCGCATATTGAGGAGGACGAGGTGATCGAAGTATTGGCTGACGGTGGCGAGGTCGTGATGGATGACGAGGCAGGTTTTGCCACGATCGTTGAGTTCGCGCAGGAGGTTGACGATGGCTTGTTCGGTGGCGGCGTCGACGGCGGCGAAGGGTTCGTCCATGAAATAGATTTGGGCGTCCTGGGCGAGGGCGCGGGCGAGGAAGACTCGTTGTTGTTGGCCGCCGGAGAGTTGGCTGATTTGTCGATCGGCGAGGTGTCCGATTCCGACGTGTTCGAGGGCTTCGCGGGCGGCGTTTTTTTGTTTTCTACCGACGCGGCGGAACCAGCCGAGATTGCGGTAGGTGCCCATGGCGACGACGTCGAGGGCGGAGACGGGGAAATCCCAGTCGACGCTTTCGCGTTGGGGGACGTATGCGACGAGGTGTCGTTGTTTGGGATAGGGTTTGCCGTAGACGTGGACCCATCCGGAGGTTTTGGGAATGAGGTCGAGGCAGGCTTTGAGGAGGGTGGATTTGCCGGCGCCGTTGGGGCCGACGATGCCGACGAGTTTGCCTTCGGGGATATTGAGTTCGACGTCCCAGAGGACGGGTTTGCGATGGTAGGCGACGGTGAGGTCGTGGATGGCGAGGGGGATTTCCGGGGGGTGTTCGGCGGGCTTGCCGTGGGGATCGCCGGTGGTGAGGGATTGTTCGTCGGAAGCGCCGGTGGGGTCGTCGACGAAATCTTTGAGGGGAGCGGCGGACATGGGCTCAGAAAATGATCAGTGATTTGACGGCGAGAGCTTTCCGGAGAGGCCTTTTTCGGGGGCCTTGCCGCCGAGCGCGCGGGTGATGGTGGTGACGTTATGATCAATCATTCCGATGTAAGTGCCTTCGTAGGTACCGGTTTCGCCCATGGCGTCGGAGAAGAGTTCGCCGCCGATGACGACTTCGTGGTCTTTGGCTTTGGCGCCTTCGACGAGGGCGCGGACGTTTTTATCGGAGACGGAGGATTCGACGAAGACGGCGGGGATATTGTTATCGGCCAAGAAGGACACGAGGGTTTCGATATCTTTGACACCGGCTTCGGATTCGGTGCTGATGCCTTGGATTCCGCGAACTTCGAGTCCGTAGGCGCGGGCCATGTAATTGAAGGCATCGTGGGCGGTGACGAGGACGCGTTGGTTTTCGGGGATGGAGGCGAATGATTTTTGGGCGTAGTCGTCGAGGGAGGTGAGTTGTTGCAGGTATGATTCGGAATTGGCGGTGTAGTAGTCTTTGTTCTCGGGATCGAAATAGACGAGGGCATCGGTCACGGCTTGGACGGCTTGTTTCCATCCGGCGACGTCCATCCAAATGTGGGGATCGAAGTGTCCTTCTTCGTCGACGATAATGGAGGCGTTTTCGTTGGTGGCGAGGTCTTCGGTGACGGCGTGGACGGGTTTTCCGGTGCGGGCGACGCGGACGAGGACGTCGCCCATTTTGCCTTCGAGCATGAGGCCGTTGTAGAAGACGACATCGGCTGCTTGGAGTTTTTTGACGTCGCTGCTGGTGGGTTTGTAGAGGTGTGGGTCGATGCCTTCGCCGATGATGCCTTCGACCTTGGCTTTATTGCCGGCGACGTTGCGGACGATATCGGTGATCATGCCGACGGTGCAGGTGATTTGGTAGGGGTATTTGTTGGGGGAGGAGCCTGGGGCTGGGGCGGTGGAGGGATCGGAGCAGCTGGTGAGGATGAGGGAGAGGGCTCCGAGGAGGCTGGTGAGGAGGGGTGCGAAAGCGGTGGGTGTGTTGGGAAGGTGGGTAATGGCTGTCATGGAATGGGCGCAGGCGGAGAATTAGGCTTACCTAATTATATTAGCCAAACCTTGCTCTAAAATCAAGTGTGGGGATGGGTGGGTGGGGGAATTGGGGTGGGATCCTTGAAGCGAAGGGGTTTGGGGGGGAGCGGGGCCTGAAACGAAGACAGCCTCACGTGGCGTTTCAACCAGCGTGAGGCTGTTATTCCCCCCCCAAAAGAGTTTTATACGATAGGACTAAAACACACGAAAACGGGGCTTCATGCAAGCGAAAAAGTATCTTTTTTGTGAGCTTCGGGGGACTTTTAGCCCAAAGTGATGGGCCGTGAGCGGACAAACTTGTTAGGGTGGGGCGAGATGGGTCTGTTAGGCCGCACACGGACCAGTTGGTTAGGTGGGCCTAATTCCTGACTTAAGTGACGGGGGATGAATTATTTGGAGAAGAGCATGCGGATGCCAACGGCGATCATGAGGATGGCGAAGCCTCGTGTGAGGGCGAGGTTGCTGAGTTCCTTCATCCAATCGGTGGCTTTGAAAGTGACGAGGACGGCGCCGATGGCGGCGACGCCGACGATTTTCCAATCGATTAGATTGGGGGTGGCCTGGTAGCGGAGGGTGGCGACGAGGGCGGTGGGGATGATGACGGCGAGGGAAGTGGCGACGGCTTGTTTTTGTTCGAGACCGAGGAAATAGACGAAGGCGGGGACCATGATGACGCCGCCGCCGACGCCGGCGAGGGCGGCAACGAGGCCGCCACCGCCGCCGATGAGGAGTGGGATAAGAATCGTTTTCATATTTTAGGAGCTAGAATAATTGGTCAGGTGAGGAGGCGGATGACTAGTTGGTCGAGGACTAGTTTGGGGTCGAGGCCGGAGGTGACGAGGCGGCGATTGGCGTCGAGGCAATCGGAGAGGGCGGATTTGAGTTGGTCGAGTTCGAAGCGGCGGCAGTCCTGGGTGGCGAGGAAGACGGGGTAGGCGCTGATGGAGCCGTCTTTCTTTTTGGGGAGATGGCGGGTGAAGCGGGGGTCGAGACGATCGAGGGCGGCGTTGAATTGGTTGTAACTGGAGGCGCGGATATTGTGTTGATCGACGAGGTCTTTGGCGACGAGGAGGGTACGGATTTTGGGGATAATGGCGGCGAGGAGGATGCCGACGGCATTTTCTCCGCGATACATGAATTGGTCGATGAGGTCGAGGGCTCGGGGGAGGTGGCGTTTGGAGATGGCGTCGCCGATTTCCCAGATAATGCCGGCGTGCGACTGGGAGACGAGGCGCCGGACGTGGAGAGTGGAGACTTCGCGTTCGCCGTCGCCGAGGAAGAGGTCGATTTTTTCGAGTTCATTTTCGATCTGTCGGGAATCGGCGCCGGCGCGCATGACGAAGAACTCGAGGGCTTCGGGCTGGAATTTTAGTTTTCGTTCGCGGGCGCGCTGGGCGACGAGGCCCATGACGGCCTGTTCCCAACCGGCGCGGGAGGTATCGGGGCGGTCGAAGATCTGTGGTTTGGAGAGTTTGGAGAGTTTTTTGTAGAAGCTTCGTCTTTTGTCTATTTCGGTGGCGTTGAGGACGAAGTGAACTTCATCGGGGAGGCCCTGTTCGAGAATCTCGATGAGGGATTCGGCGGCTTCGAGCGTACCTGAGGAGCGGCCGGTTACGGAGTCGGCGAAGATATTGGTGGATTTGAGCCAGACGACTTTTCCGCCGCCGAAGAAGGGGAGGGTTTGGAGGGCGCCGATGGTGGCTCCGATGGTGTTGACGGCTTCATCGGTGTTTCCTGCGGTGCCATCGATGGTTTCGAGGCCGAAGTCTCCGGCGTCGGCGGGGGTGAGTTGTTCGACGAGTTTGGCGGCGGTTTCTTTGACGGTAGCGTCATCGGTGCCGAGGATGACGTGGATATTTTTGTAGCTCACGTGGGGGTATGGTGAGGCGGGAGGGGGCGGGAGGGAAGTATTATGTGCGCGGGAGTGAGGAGAGACTGTGAGATTGGGAGAGAACGTAGTGACGAATCTGGGTCTTTTTTTTTGCCCGCAGATTTCGCAGATTATGCGCCCGCTACCGCGGGCTTGATTTCTATTTTTGGGGGGGGAATTTCGCTAGGATTTTGGAGACGGCTTCGTTGATGCGTTGGGTGGATTGGTCGGGTGTGGGGTTTTCGCGGAGGGCAGCCTGGGCGGAGCCGCGGAAGATGAGGCCCTTATCTTTGGCGTTGAGGATATCGACGACGAGGGTGCCCTGGTCGTATTCGTAGACGCGGACCTGGGGTTGGGGATATGCGGTGATCCAAGGGTATCCGTATCGGCCGCCGCGGTAGTAGGGGTAGGGGTATGCGTAGTAGTTATCGATGACATGGGCGCGCATTTCGCGGTTTACGGCGACGGCATATCCGACGAGGAAATCGGCGGAACCGGAGGAGGATTTGGTAAAGCCTTTGGCGGCGAGTTGTGAATCGATGGCGTCCATGATGCGTTTTTCGACGAGGGGGTTGTCGACGCGGGGGTCTCCGGTGTTGTTCGGAGGGAGGGGCATCCAGGCGTAGGTTTTGAGGCCGGAAAAATCGGCTTTGGGATCGAAGTCCGAGCGGACGGTGATGGTGGAGCATGCCGAAATGAGGAGGCAGGCGATGAGGAGGGGGAGGGTGAGGAGTTGGGTTTTCATTTTTCTAGCGATTAGCAATTGGCGGTTAGCGATTAGCTTTTAATAGTGCGGTCGTGTTTTACGAGGATGAGATTGTTGGTATTGAAGCCTTCGGCGTTGGCCTGGTCGATGAGTTTTTGTTGGACGGTGGGATCGAGGTTTGGGGTGCGGGCGAGGAGCCAGAGATAGGACCGGGTGGGTCCGGAGACGAGGGCATACTGGTAGTTTTCCTTGTCTAGGGCGATGATGTGGTATCCGCCGTAGAAGGGGGCGCCGACTTTGACTTCGAGGCTGCCGACGGAGGGATCGCCGAGGAAGCGGGCGGTGCCTTCGATTTCGTCCCATTCGTTGGTGGCGTCTTTGTATCCGCGATTGCGGACGGTGAAGGTGCCGTCGTCGGCGTTGCCGTATTCGGCGGTGACGTTGCTGAGGCCGCGCTCAAAGGAGTGATCGAGGCGGGCGATCTCGTACCATTTTCCGAGATATCGTTCTCCGTCGAAACCGGTGACGGGTGTGATGCCATCGGGAGGGGAGGTGCAGGCTGAGAGAAGTGCGGCGGCTGACAGGGCGATGGTCAGGAGTAGTGTTTTCATGGTTTCGGCGGGAAGATGGTGGACCAGTCGTTTTTCATGTCGATGACGGTCCAGTTGTTTTCTTTGGCGAGGTCGAGGGCTTTGTTGAGTTGGCCGATATGGGAGTCGCGGTCGTAGGCCCATTCGCGGTCGGCATCGGTGTGATGGAGGATGAGGCCGAAGCGGGGGCCCGGGCCGGCGGTGGTCCACTGGAGCATCTGGAGGTCGCCGTCGGAATTTCCGGAAGCAAAGATGGGGCGGCGGCCGATGTGTTGGTGGATGCCGACGGGTTTGCCTTCTTTGTCGTCGATGAAATTGATTTCCGGGAGTTTGACGAGTGTGGGGACGCCGTCTCTGATTTCGAATTTTGTTTTGAGGCTGCTGCCGATGGTTTGTTCGGGGGGGATGCCGTAGGTTTCTTCGACGAAGACGCGCATGAAGTCGATGCCGCCGCCGGAGACGATGAAGGTTTTGAAATCGTTGGCGCGGAGGAAATCGAGGAGTTCGAGCATGGGTTGGTAGACGAGTTCGTTGTAGGGGCGATCGAGGGTGGGGTGGCGGGCGGTGGCGAGCCAGTCGGCGACGGTGGCGTTGAATTCTTCCGTGGTTTGGCCGGCGTGGGAGGCGGCGAGGAGTTTGAGGAGGCCTTCTTTTCCGGCGGCGGCGAGGGAATCGTGATCGTCTTCGAGGACGGCTTTGAAGGGTTGTTCGTTCTTCCACTCGGGGTGTTTGGGGGCGAGGTTTTTGATTTGGTCGATGGCGAAGACGAGCTGGAAGTAGAGGGGTTGTTCGGCCCAGAGGTTGCCGTCGTTATCGAAGGTGGCGATGCGTTCGGCGGGGGGGACGAAGTCGGGGGAGTCGGGGGTGGTGACGCGGGTGACGAAGTCGAGGATGTGATCTTTGGTATCGGTTTCGTTCCAGGAGGGTAGGGGATCGGTTTGGCCGTGGAGCGAGGGGAGAGTGAGAGAGAAGGCGAACGCGAGGGTGGTGATGGTTTTCATGCGGGGATGAGAAAGTGGAAGCGGGAGCCATCCCCAATGGGCACGCGCCCCCCGGGGGATGTATCGATTGAGAACCTTAAATTGCCTAGTGATTTCTCGGTTGGAGCATTTGCTCCATGACTTGGTCGAGCGAGAAGCTCGCGGCTTTTTGTCGGGGCGGGTATTCTTGGAAGGTGGCGAGGAAGTTGCCGACGTATTGTTGCGCGGGGACGAGGAGGTAGGCGCGGTCGAGGACCCAATCGAAGTAGGTATTGGATGTGATCTCGGCTTTTTCGTAGGGATCACGCCTCAGGTTGAAGATGAGCGGGACGCGCAAGGGCACGAAGGGCTCCATCCAGACGCGGAAGGTGCCGGTGGCTTTTTGTTCCATGAAGATGAGTTTCCATGCGTCGTAGCGGAGGGCGGTGAGGTCGCCGTCGTCGGAGAAGTAGAAGATTTCGTGTCTCGGGCTGGGGACGTTTTGGGGGTCCTTGAGGTGATCGATGAGGTTGTAGCCGTCGAGGTGGACTTTGTATTCGCGGCCGAGGGCTTTGGATGTGTGGCCGGTTAGCAGTTCCTCCTTGATATTGGGATCGCCTGCGGCGGCGACAAAGGTGGGGAGCCAGTCCATATGATGAACGATGCCGTTGCTAACGGAGCCGGGTTCGACGGTACCGGGCCAGCGCAGGACGCAGGGGACGCGCCAGCCGCCTTCCCAGTTGGTATTCTTTTCGCCACGGAAGGGGGTGGCGGCGGCGTCGGGCCAGGTGTTGTAGTGGGGGCCGTTGTCGGTGGAGTAGTGAACGATCGTGTTATCGGCGATGCCGAGTTCATCGAGTTTATCGAGGAATTTTCCGATATGCATATCGTGTTCAATCATCCCGGCGGTGTATTCATCGGCATCGGGGTGGGTTTTCTTAATTTCGGCCATGCGTTCTTCGCTGACGTGAGTGCGGAAGTGCATGCGGGTGCCGCTCCACCAGACGAAGAAGGGTTTATCTGCGGCCACGGCGCGCTCGATGAAATCGATGGCGACATCGGAGGTATCGTCGTCCACGGTTTCCATTCGTTTCTTGGTGAGGGGGCCGGTGTCTTCGATGGCGCCGTCCGCGGAAGATTTGATGACGCCGCGAGGGCCGTATGTTTCGAGGAAGGTTTTGCCGTTGGCGAGGACCATGTCACCCGGGTAGTCTTCGTTTTCCGGTTCTTCTTCGGCATTGAGGTGGTAGAGATTTCCGTAGAACTCGTCGAAGCCGTGATTGGTGGGGAGGTGTTCGTCTTTATCGCCGAGGTGATTTTTCCCGAACTGGCCGGTGGCGTAGCCGAGGTCTTTGAGGAGGCCGGCGATGGTGGGGTCTTCTTCGCGCATCCCGAGATCGGCTCCGGGGAGGCCGACCTTTGAGAGACCGGTTCGGAAGACGCTTTGGCCCATGATGAAGGAGGAGCGGCCGGCGGTGCAGGATTGTTCGCCGTAGTAGTCGGTGAACATGATGCCTTCCTTGGCGATGCGGTCGATATTGGGGGAATGATATCCCATGAGTCCGCGGGAGTAGGCGGAGATGTTGGATTGGCCGACATCGTCGCCCCAGATAACGAGGATATTTGGTTTATCGGCGGCGGTGGCGACTCCGAGGAGTGAGAATGCCGCGATGAGGAAGGAGGTGAGGCTGCTTGTTTTCATGGTTAGGTGATACGTATGGGTTGGGATTCGGGATGCCGCCTTACGACGAGCGGGAGGATTATTTTGACGGGATTGTTGCGTCGTGTCACGAGAAGAAAACGTCACGTTTGGGGTGGGGTTCCGGGGGTGGGCGCGCGATTTTGCCAGCCCCAGAGTGTGAGGGTGAATTGGGCGGCGGTATTCCAGATGAGGAGGAGAGTGATGATGAGGGTGGCGAAGGCGAGGCGTTTTTTGAGGCGGGACTGAAGGGCGTCGGTGGCGGATTGTAGATCGGAGACGCCTTGGGTGAAGTTCGCGGTGTATTGTTCGACGTTTTCGAGGGCGGTATCGATGCGGGAGAAGAGGGGTTGGAATTGGGCGGGAGAATTGGGATTCGTGCGGACGACTTCCCATTGGATGATGAGCTCGTCGAAGGCGGTGAGGGTTTCCTGGAGTTGGGCGTGTCCTTGGTCGAGGGCGGCGAGGAGGTCTTCGCGGGTTTGGTTGTCGGTGCGGAAGAAGATGAGGGTGGCGTCGATGAGTTCTTCGATGAGTTGGGTGAGTTGTTTTGCGGATTCGAAGAGCGTGAGCCAGCTTTGGACGCGTTGGGAGACCGTGAGGAGGCTGAGGGTGATGGATTCGAATTGGGCGGGATCGATATTGGCGGCGGACGAGAGATTGACGACTTTTTCTTCGATGCGTTGATTGACGTTTGCGAGGTATTCCCGGGAATCGGTGATGGAATCGGAGACCTCGGTTGACGTGTCGTGGACGGTCTCGAGCATGGTGTCGACGCGGGTGAAGACCGTATCGACGGATGATTGGATTCTGGCGGAGAGGATGAAGGCGGCGGCGACGGCGGCGAGGGAGAGGGCGACGCCGAGGGAGCCGAAGATGAGAGCGGGCCAGGCGAGCCAGGAGTTTTTGCTCATTGGTTTTCTGTGGGAGGGGCCTGGCCGGGGGGGAGGTTGGGTTCTTCGCCGGGGATGAGGGCGCCATTGGCTTCGGGATTGGGGGCGTAATTAGCGGCGCAGGAGCAGATGTCGCTACCGTCTTCGGGAAGGCGTTCTTCGGCGATCGCTTTGACGGGAAAGAGCACGATGTTTTTGGCCATGCGGCCGATCGTGCTGGTGACGGGGAGTTTGCCCATATTGATTTCCGGTTCATTGAGATTGCCGGTGATATTGACGGGGGTTTCGAGGCTGAGGATTTGGGGATCTTTTGGGTGCGGGGTGAGGGTAAGGTCGATGGTGTTTTCTTTGAGGTTGATACCGCCTTCCGCGACCATGCGGAGGGTGGAGGTATCGAGTCCGAGGGCTTCGGGAAAGATGATGCCGTTGTCGAGGTGGAGTTTGGCGACGACGCAGTTGAGTTTGGATTCGTTATCGGGATCGAGTTTGGGGAGGAGGGCGAGGACGATATTGGTGGCCCAGAGGTCGAGGATACCGGCATCGAGGCTTTCGGGGCAGACGGAGAAGTCGAGGCGGCCGGTGGCGACGTTTAGTTGTGGGGCGCCGAAGGGCACGTCGTTGGCGGCGAGGTCGAGATCGACGTTCATGATGCCGGCGATCTTGGTATCGGGATCGAGTCGGCGGATGAGGACGCTGTAGTCTGCGCGCTGCGCGTCGATTTTGAGATTCCAATCGAGAGTGTTGTCGGCTTTGGGGTGGAAGACGAGGGAGCCGTCGAATTTTCCTCCGGGGATAGCGAGGGTAAGGGGGTTGAGATCGATGCGGGCGTCTTTGAGGGTGAGTTTGGCGTTGGCTTTGCCGAGGTGATCGGGGCCAGAGATGACTTCGCCGACTTCGAGAGTCACGTTGGCGTTGAGCGAGCTGAGTACTTCGTGGCTGAGCATGCCCTTGGGGAGGGTGGATGCGGCGGCGGCGGCATTCGTGGTGTCGGTGGTTTCGGGGTTGGGAGGGGCTTCCTCGGCGGGAGGCGGGGTGGCGTTTTCATTTCCGCCGGTGAGTGACCAGCCGGCGGCGGCGAAGTCGTCGAGCTGGATGGTTTCGGCGTTGATGGTGGCGGTGAGTGCGTGGGGTTTGGCGGTTTTATCGAGTTCGATATCGGCGAGGAGGGTGCTTTCGCCGACTTGGACCTTGAGGTCCTGGAGGGAGAGATTTTTTCCGATGACATCGACGACGCCGGACGCGGAGTAAGGGCCGAGGGGCGGGAGATCGAGTTCGTAGATGGCGTCGAGCTGAGCGAGGTTGCCACCGTTGAGGTCGAAGGCGAGGTGGGAGTAGGGTTTGGCGTCTTTGGGGGTTTCGTCGCGGAATTCGAATTGGAGGTCGGCGATTTTTCCTGTGACGGATTCGATTTTGCCGAAGGTGGCGCCTTCGGGGAGGTGGAAGGGGATGCGCAGTTCGTAGGGGGCGTTGCTGAGGGTTCCCTTGGCGAGCATTTCGCCGGGCTTGCCGAACTGGCGCAGGACTGAGCCGGATTCCATGGAGAACTTCCAATCTTTGTCATCGGTTTTGTAACTCATGCCGGCATTGGCGATCTTGATGTCGACGTGTCGTTTGTCCCAGGCGTCTTTGAGGGAGGAGCCGGTGCCCGTAACGCCGATTTCGGCGCTTTCGAAGTGTCCACTGAGGCGATCGTCGCCGAGGAAGATGAGGAGGAGTTTGGTGAGGTCGGCGTCTTTGCCGGTGAGGTCGACATTGACGGCATTTTCCCCGTTGTCGGGATTGCGTGTAAGGTCGAGTTGTCCGTTGAAGGGTGCGTCGGCGAACACGATACCGACTTCGGCGGTGGCGTCATTCGTGTTGACGTCGAGGTTGAGTTTGATGTCGCGGGCTTCTGCGGGGAGGCCGGCGATTTCCTTGATGTTGAGTGTGAATTCGCCGGTGACGGGGAGGATGGTGGGCGGTGGCGTGGCGTCGGGAGTGGGATCGGTTTTCGCGACGGCGGGTTCTTTGTTTTCTTCGTCGTCAGCGGGGGCGGCTTGTTCTTTTTCGTTGTTTTGTTTGTCGTCGTTGTCGGGGACCTCTCCGATGGCGCCGAGGTCGATGCGGTCGACATCGACGGAGCCGGCGAGTTTGGGTGGTTTTGCGGTCATATCGATATCGACCGAGCCGGAGACGGCGGCGTTGGCGATTTTTCCGTTGAGTTTGGGGAGTTGGTAATGGCCGAAGGATTTGCGGAGGGTTTGGCCGGAGAAGCTGAGGCCGCCTTTCAGGGGGAGCGGGCCGGTGAGGGGGGTGAGGCTTTGGACATCGGGGATATCGAGGGTGAAGTCGAGGGCGCCGGGGGTGCTGAAATTATGGGCGGCCATGTTTCCTTTGACGGAGAGGGTGGCGTTTTCGAGGGAGAGATCGAACTCGAAGGGCCATTCGTCGGCGCCGTCGAGGAGGTGTTCGAGGGTGCCGCCGGAGAAGGAGCCGTCGAAGGGGAGGTCGAGGATCGTGCCGGTGACGGCGAGGCGGATGGCGTGGTGATGGAGGGCGGAGCCGTTGAGGCCGTTTAGATTGAGGAGGGATTTTTGTTCCTGGCCGTGCGCTTTGTGGGTGACGGCGATTTCGCTGACGGAGAGGAAATCGAGGCCGGTGAATTGGATTTTTAGTTTTTCGTCGTCACCGGTTTTCGCTTCGGTTTCGTTTTCCGGCGGCGTGGTTTCTTTCGGCGGGCCGATATTTTCCCAGTTGCCGGTTCCTGCTTCATTTTCTTCGAGGGTGAGGGCGAGGCCGTGGATGGTGACGTTGTCGATTTCGATCTGGCGATCGATGAGTTCGGGGAGGCTGATGGCGGTTTCGAAGCGTTCGAGGTGGGCGAGTTTGCCGTCGCCGGGCCAGTCGGCGGGATTGGCGATGGAAATATTTTCGACGCGGAGGGCGGGGGTGGTGCCGGAGACGAGGATGATTTTGCCGTCGAGTGAGACTTCGCGACCGAGGGCTTTGGTGATTTGTTGATCGATGGTTTCGTTGAGGCCGGTGAGCGGGATGGGGATGGAGAAGGCGAGGAAGGCGCCGACGGCGAGGGCGAGGAGGATGATGAGTGCGCCGAGGGCTTTGAGGAGGAACTTGATAAATTTTCTCACGGGTGCGGGCTGTGGGGGAGGAGTTACTCGTTGATGGTGGGGGCAAGGTCCGTCGGCGATTTTGATTTGTCTGAATCGGGCAGGGGGGTGACCGTGCCTTGTTGGATCACATTGATTTTGACTTCGATATCGCGGCCGAGTTCTTTGTCGATCATGTTGTCGATCTCGAGGATGAGGGCGCCGGGGACGATGCGATTGGCGGTGATGACGAGGGTGACGTCTTCGGGGCCTTGAGAGCTGGCGCGGGCGCCGGCGAGGAAGTCGATGCCGGGTTCTTGTTCGAGTCGTTTGTCGAGTTGGTTCCACATTTTTTCGGAGAGGGCGAGGGAATTGGGTTTGGCTTGTCCTTGGCGGAGTTGATCCATGAGTTGGTATCCGAGCGGGGCGGTCATGATGACGAGGACGAAGCCGAGTCCGAGGATGATGCGTTTCATGGACACGGCGGCGGTGCGATTTTTTTCGGGTGTTTTGATGCCGTGGATGCGGAAGACGAGGGCGCTGCCGAGGATAATGGCGACCATATTGGTGGCGAAGAGGAGGAGGGCGCCGAAGGCGATGGTCCAATCGGCGGAGCCGAGGGCGATGCCGGCGGCGGCGAGGGGTGGGACGAGGGCGACGGAGATGGCGACGCCGGGGAGGGCGCCGGACATTTTTGGTCGGGCCATGGCGTAACCGGCGGCGACGCCGGCGAAGAAGGCGATGCCGAGGTCGAGGATATTGGGGGCGCCGCGGACGGCGATTTGCATGGTGACTTCGTGGCCCGGGGTGAGGAGGCGGAGGACGATGCCGAGGGCGAGGCTGAGGAGAGAGCCGAAGAGCATGGCGCGCGAAGCATCGGCGAGGAGTTTGAAATTTCCTTGGACGAGGGCGAGGCCGGTGCCGATGAGGGGGGTCATGAGGGGGGCGACGAGCATGGCGCCGATGATCACAGCGACGGAATCCTGGATGAGGCCGAAGCCGGCGATGATGACGGAGCAGCCTAACATCACCCCAAAGTTCATGCTCCATTGGGAGGCTTCTTTGAGATTCTCGACGAGGGCGAGGCGATCGGCCCGCTCGAGGTGTGGGAAGAGGCGGCGCCATTTGCTATTTGCGGACGCGGGCGTATCGGAATCGTTGGCGAGAGAGGAGGGCACTGAGATGCGAGGGTAGCGAAGGGGATGGGGGAGTGAAAGGACAAACGGCGGGCGAATCTGCGAGTCGAGCTTGACGTGGTGGGAGGGATGCGTTGCGATGAGGAGGTGATACAGATTGAGGAGGTGGTGTTGTTGGCGGCGGGGGGGTCGATCGCGGTGGAACCGGGTTCGGGGAGTGTGACGTTGCTGGTGATTTATTTTGTTCTCGCGATTGGCGTGTCCTTTTTTTGTTCGGTATGGGAGGCGGTGTTATTGAGTATCACGCAGCCGTATGTGGAGACGAAGAAGAAGGAGCGGCCGCGGACGGGGGCGATCCTGGAGCGATTGAAATCGGATTTGAACGCGCCGCTGACGTCGATTTTGACGTTGAACACGATTGCGCACACGGTGGGGGCGATGGGGGTGGGGGCGCAGGTGGCGGCCTTGACGGGTGGGGGATGGATGGAGCACCTGGCGGGGGCCTTGATGACATTGGCGATCTTGATTTTATCGGAGATTATTCCGAAGAACCTGGGGGCGCGTTATTGGCGGGGATGGGCGCCGTGGGTGGGGCGTTGTTTGGCGGTGTTGTCGAAGGTGATGTATCCGTTTGTGAAGTTGGTATCGATCTTTGCGCCGGGCGGGCATGGGCAAGCGGAGTTCAGCCGGGAGGAATTGCGGGTGATGGGTGAGATGGGGCGGAAGGAGGGGAAGCTCAAGGAGAACGAGATGCGCATCCTGCACAACTTGCTGCAGTTGCGTGACAACACCGTGCACGATGTGATGACGCCGCGGGTGGTGGTGTTTGCGTTGCCGGAGACGTTGACGGTGGGGGACTTTATGGAGGCGCATGGGCAGAGTCCGTTTTCTCGGATTCCGATTTACGAGAAGGACTTGGATGACTTGAAGGGGTTTGTTTTGAAGGATGACGTGTTGTCTGCGGCGGCGTATGACCGGCATTCGATTCAGTTGGGGGAGTTGAAGCGGGAGATGCCGAAGTTATCGGCGGCGACGCCGGTGCCGGAAGCGTTTGAGAAGTTTGTGGCGGGGCGGAATCAGATTGCGGTGGTGTTGGATGAATTCGGAGGTTGCGAGGGGGTGGTGACGATGGAGGACGTGGTGGAGACGTTGTTGGGATTGGAGATTGTGGATGAGGTGGACACGACGGAGGACATGCAGGAGCGGGCGCGGAGTTTGTGGAAGCGGCGGGCGACGCGGATGGGGATATCGGTGGAGGAGATGGAGGGGAAGGGGAGTAATGAGGGGGCGGAGGGCGGGAGTGAGGCGTCTGGTGACGGGGCTTGATGGGCGACGGTGTGGATTTTGCGCTTGAGAGTGGGTGTGGGAGGGGCGCATGATCGGGGGCATGAAGACTGTGCTTGGAATTCTTTATGTGACGGGAGCGATGATGTTGGTGGCGGGGTTGAGTGGCTGCGTGACGGGGACGGCATCGACGCGGACGAAGCTGGCGCCGGGGCAGTATGAGTGGCATCCGGAGCGGTCGACAAGCGGGCCGGTATTGATGGTGGTGAGTATTGATGATCAGATGGCGTATTTGTATCGGAATGGGGTGGAGATTGCGCGGTCGACGGTGAGTACGGGGCGGCCGGGGAAGGAGACGCCGACGGGGGTGTTTACGGTTTTGCAGCGGAAGGTGGAGCATGAGTCGAGTATTTATAAGGGGGCGCAGATGCCATATATGCAGCGCTTAACCTGGGGAGGGATTGCGATTCATGCGGGGGATTTACCGGGGTATCCGGCGTCGGCGGGATGTGTGCGATTGCCGTATGCGTTTTCCGAGAAGGTGTATGGGGTGATGCACAACGGGGCGACGGTGGCGATTACGAAGAAGGGTGCGACGCCATCACATTCGACGAAGCCGGTGAGTGTGTTGTTGGCGAGCCGGGCGCAGAATCCTCAGAATTTTGCGGTGCCGAAGGGGGAGACGGTGTGGGAGCCGCACAAGAGTCCTTCGGGGCCGTTCAGTATTTTGGTGAGTTACGCGGATGAGACGATTTACGTGTGGCGCAACGGGGTGCAGATTGGGCAATCGCCGATTGGTATTGCGCCTGGGGCGAAGGCGAAGGAGGGGGTATTTATGATGTTGGAGGGGACGGAGGCGCCGGACCCGCGTTTTCCGGGGGTGCCGATTCGGCCTTGGAGTGTGTTGACTTTGACGGGGAAGACGAAGCGCGATCCGGTGGGGACGGTGCGTGGGGAGATCAATGTGCCGAACGATTTTCACAAGAAGATAGCGAGTGCGTTGACGCCAGGGACGATTTTGGTGACGACGGGGAAGTCGAGCACCTTGGCGACTCGTTCGGCGGCCGGGTTTAATATTCTGACGCCGGAGGCGAAGGAGGGGTAGAGTTTGGGAGCAAGAAGCTAGGAGCCGTGGGGCGTCTAGATCACGAGGGAGAACACCGTGATGAGGACGAAGGCGGTGGGGGCGATGACGCGCATGCGGCGGTTGATTTTTTTGGCGTCGTCGATTCGGTCTTCGGAGGCGAGGTAGGAAGTGACGACGACTTCGAGGAGGCTGACGAAGACGAGGATAGAGGATCCGAGGACGAACCAGTCCATGCGGGTGAGGTAAGCGATTTTCGGGAGGGACGCGCTGACGGCGAAGCGGTAGGCGATGAGGGTGAGCATAGCGGTGACGGCGACGCTGACGCGTGGGGCGGCGGTTTTCGGATCGAGCCAGAAGACGACCCAGGACATGCAGATGATCATAATGAGGGGGAGGATGATGCTGACGAGGTGGTAGCTGCTGATGCGATCGACGTTAATGGAGAGGTGAAATCCCGGGACGGTGTGATCAGCGCGGGCGAGGGTGCGCTCGAATGGTTCGGTGTTCCAATCGAGGATGATCCAATCGGAGATGGAGAGTTCCTCGTTGACGCGCGAGGGGAACTCGGTGTCGTTGACGAATTTGACGGTGCCGGATTCGTGGCCGGTTCCCACGAGACTGATTTGGAGAGTTTGTTGGTCGAACGGGAAGTCTTTGAGGGAGAGGGGTTGGGTGAACTGGCCCCAGACGCGTTGGACGAGGGTGACGTTGCCATCGGGGGAGACCTGGGCTTCGGCGGGGAAGGTTTCCTGAATGCTTTGGCGGTTTACGATTTGGAGGCGCGGGTGCCAGATTTCGTCGATAGGAACTGTAATCGTGCCGGGGCCTTCATGTTTGAGGCGATTGTCGTGCCAGCGCGCGGCGTAGGCGAAATTGGCGGTGAAGCTTTGGTTGGTGCCGGTGACGTCCTGAAGATCGATGAGGATGGTTTCGATTCTGACCTCGGTGGGTTCGCCGTTTTGCGAGGGGCGGGTGGTGAGGTCGGGTGCTTCGTCCTGGGCGACGGTGGCGAGAGGTGACAGGAAAAGGAGCGCCACGAAGGCGCGCGCGAATATAGCGGTGTTTTTTGTCATCGGGCGCATGTTAGGGCGCGACGACGGTTTTGGACAATGTTTTTGCGTTGGGAAGCGAATCAGCGCCGGAGGTATCGGAGGAAGACGAGGAGTTGTCCGATGGAGGCGAGGGCGGCGACGACGTAGGTGGAGGCGGCCCATTTGAGGGCGGAAGCGGCTTGTTCGTGTTGGGCGCCGGAGACGACATTGGACTGGTCGAGCCATTTGAGGGCGCGGCGGCTGGCATCGAACTCGACGGGGAGGGTGATGATGGAGAAGAGGGTGGTGGCGGCGAACATGGCGACGCCGATCCAGAGGACGGTGGTGGAGCCGGAGGCGGCCATGACGACCCCGGCGAGGATTACCCATTGCATGAATTTGGAGCTGATGCTGACGACGGGGACGATGGCCGAGCGGAATGTGAGGGGGGCGTATGCTTTGGCGTGTTGGACGGCGTGGCCGCATTCGTGGGCGGCGACGGCGGCGGCGGCGACATTGGCTTGGTGGCAGACGGGGTCGCTGAGGTTGACGGTTTTTTTGGCGGGGTTGTAGTGGTCGGTGAGCTGTCCGGCAACGGAGATGACCTCGACGTCTTCGATGCCGTTTTCGTGGAGCATTTTTTCGGCGACTTGTTTGCCGGTGAGGCCGATGGGGGATTGGGAGTATTCGGCAAAGCGTTTTTGGAGCATGAAGCCGGCGGTGCGGCTGGCGATGAGGGCGAGGCCGGCGACGATCAGGTAGAGGGGATCAGCGATCATGGGTTTGGTGCTTGTTGATAGATATGAACGTCCTGTTGCGGGTAAGGGATGCTGATATCGTTCGTGTCGAACTCGGCTTTGACGCGATTGGTGACATCCCAGAAGACGGTCCAGTAGTCTTCGGTCTTGGTCCAGGGGCGGCAGATAAAATTGACGGAGGAGTCGGCGAGTTCGTGGAGTTTGATGACGGGTTCGGGGTCGTCGAGGACGAGTTCGTGATCGTTGACGATTTTCTCGAGAATAGATTGGGCTTTCTCGGTATTGTCGTCGTATCCGATGCCGAAGACCATGTCGACGCGGCGGCGGGCGCTGGCGGAGGAGTTGGTGATGACCTCGCCCCAGACTTTCTTATTTGGGACGAGGACGACTTTGTTGTCGAAGGTGCGTATGGTGGTGGAGACGAGGCTGACCTTGTCGACTTTTCCGCTGACGCCGCCGACATCGACGACGTCTCCGACGTCGAAGGGGCGATAGATGAGGACCATGAGGCCGGCGGCGAAGTTGCCGAGGGTATCCTGAAGGGCGAATCCGATGATGAATGCGGAGCCACCGATGAGGGCGAGGAGGGCGCTGATGTTGACTCCGATGGAGGAGAGGGCGACGAGGATGCCGATGAAGAGGACGGTGCGGCGGACGGTGTTATTGATGAAGTTTTTGAGGAGGTCGGAGAGTTCCTTGGTGCGGCTGGTGGCTTTTCGGACGAGGCGGGCGATGAAGAAGCCGATAATCCAGAATACGAGGATGATGATGGCGAAGCGGATGATGTTTCTCAGGACCAGTGCGCCACCGTCTTTGGCGGTGAGCCAGTTTTTGATGGCGGATGCGGTGGCGACGGGGTTGGTGAAATCGAATTGTTCGCCGGAGACGACGCGGACGTATTGTTTGAGTTCGGTGGAGTCACCGCCTTTTTTTTCGTAGGCGCGGATGACGGTTTTGAGATGATTGACGAGGATCGCTTTTTCTTCGCGGAGGGATTTGAGGGTGTCAGGGGAGGAATTGCCTTTGACTTCCGCTTCGGAGATGGCCTGGGCTTTGTCTTTGAGGAGGTCGCGCCAGGCATCGGCTTCGGTGAGGAGTTCTTCCTTGGTGAGGGGGGTGAGCAGGAGGTTGAGTTGGCCGGCGGTGATGGAAGGATCGCCGGTGGTGAGGGCGGATTTGTCTGCGGCGGCCTCGGTGGATTCGGCGGGCGTTGGTTCCGCGTTGTTGGCGGTATTGTTTTGGGCGAGAACCGGGGAGGCGGCGAAGAGAAGCAGGACGGAAAGCGTCAGGAGCGAGCGTGTGGGCATTGCGGGGAGAGGGTGGATGGTGATATTTGGATCAGTTGTCGGCGATATCTGGGAGTTTTACGGTGCCGGGCGGCATTTCGGGAGAGGTCATGCGGACGAGGAGCCAGTTCTGGGTTTGAGTTTCTCCGAAGTGCACGAAGATGGGGGCGACGTCGTTGTCGAAGCTGGAGAGGCCGGTTTCGTAGACGGTGGTGGTATTTTCTCCGACGTGCCAGGCGACGCGCTGGGATTCGAAGTCGAGTTGGCCGATGATGGGCTGTTCATCACCGGTCATTACGTTTTTGTATGCGCCTCCGACGATGCCTTTTTTGTTGATCGAGAGCTGCATAAACATGGTGGCGTCGCCTTGTTCCTGTTGGGTGAGGGCCCAGACGCCGACGGGGAGCCAATCGCCCTGGGGTTTATCGGGGTCTTCGTCCTCGGCGTTTTCGGGGGGATTTGGAATGGGGGTTTCTTCGACGACGGGGTTGGCGAGGTCGATGGCATCCTGACGATGGGTGGTGGCGTCGCCGGAATCTTCGCCGTTGATGTAAACGGTATCGCCTTCGTAGATGACGGTGGTGCCGGGGTAATAGACGATGGGGTCGGGTTGGAGGGCTTGGCCGAAGAAGAATCCGATGGAGACCCAGCGGACGGGGCGCCACCACCACCATGGGGAGCAGTTGTGGTAGACGTAGGGTCTGGGGCGCCACCAGCAGGAGCCGAACCAGTGGGTATTGAAGAAGTGGTTGTGGTAGTTGAGCGGGCCGCAACGGTACCAGACTTCGCGGCAGCGGTTGCCGCGGTATCCCCAGACGTCCTGTCGCCAGTAGTTGTAACCGGGGGTGCCCCAGCTCCGGGCCCAGCCATTTTGGGTCCAGCGGTTGTTAATGTTATTCCATTCGTTGCTGCGATTGATGTTGAAGTTGTTAATGACGACCTTGTTGTCGGACTTCCACTTGTTGTCGATATTGGTGAACTTGTTGTCGTTGTTTTGCCAGCGGTCGCCCCACTCGGGGCGTTCGGGTCGGGCGGGTCGGTTGGGGGGTTCTGGGACGGCGGGGCGGTTTCCGAGATTGGGACGATCACCGGGGAGGGTATTGGGGCGATCTCCGATGTTGGGGCGCTCTCCGACATTGGGGCGTTCGCCGGGGCGATCACCGATGCCGGGTCGGGTTTCGGGGAGCGCGTTGGGGCGGTCGCCGATGCTGGGGCGGTCCCCGGTATTGGGGAGCGTGGGGCGTGTGGTGGCGGGAGGGTTTGAGGGGCGGAGGCCGATGGAATTATCGCCGGTGCCGGGACGGGTGGTGGGGATGGAGGGGCGAGTCGTGGGGATGGAGGGATTGATGTTGCGACTGGGGAGGGAGGAGCTGCCGCCGGTGGAGGGGCGGGTGACGCTGGGTGTTGAGGGGCGAGTGGAGGGGAGGCGTGAGCCGGTGTTGTAAGAGGGGCGGGAAGTGGACGGCCGAGAGTAGGAGGGGCGCGAGTAGGAAGGGGTTCGCGAGGGCATCGACGAGGGGCGGGAGAAGGAAGATCCGCCACCGCTGCGGGAGATGCTGCGTCCGCCGCCACCGCCGCCGCGACTGAAGCCCCGGGCGATGGCTTCGGCGGGGATGAGGAAGGCGAAGAACAGAGTGGTGAGGGCGAGTAGTTTCGTTTTCATAGCGCGGGGGGAGCCGGCGATACTTATTCTTCGGTGCGGGTCACCTCGATGGGATCGGTATTGGGCAGGGCCTGGCCATCGATCATGCGGTTGATACTGGCGACGGTGTATTTGCCGTCATCTTGGTCGGTGTAGACGTGTTCGGCGGACGAGACGACGCCATCGGGGAGGGTGGATCGTGTTTGAACGAGCCATTTGTTCCCTTCATTGGTCCAGGTGGCCTGACCGTGGGCGCCTTCGTTGTCGAAAGACCAGGAGCGGATGATGTCGAGCTGGCTGTCGTAACCGATCACTTCCGCTCCTTCGAATCCTTCGGTTTCGTCGTCTCGTTTGATGGAGAAGGAGCGGGCGATGAAGCGACCGTTGAGGGTCCAGGTGGCTTTTGACGAAGCGGACCAGCCTTCGCCTTTGGCGGACCAGGAGCCGATGAGCCAATTGAGTTGGGAGAGGGCTTCGGAGGCGCGATCGGCGGAGGGGAGATTGGTTTCGTGGAGTTCGGCGATGAGCCAATCATCGCCGACTCTTACGTGGGTGGCGTGATAGCTGGTGGAGCCGGGGGATTGGTCATCGACGGTCATGATGGCGAGGCCGGTTTCGACGAGGACATCGGGAGTGAGGAAGCGGGCGTCGGAGACGGTGACTTGCAGGCTACGTTGATTCGATTGTTCGAAGAAGGCGGAGGCGCGGGCCTGAATTTCTTCGCGGCCGACGATGGTATCTCCGGCGCCGAGGGCGTATCGGGCGTCCTCGGTGAAGAGAGCGGCGAGTGACTCGGCATTACCCTCGTTAAAGGCGGCGGTGTAGGCGCTGTTTTGGGATTCGGCGAGGGCTTGGGCATCTGAATTTTTTTCCTGGGAAAACGCTGTTGCGGTGAGGGCGAGGAAAAAGGCGGCGATTGGTAATGGTTTCATGGTTGAAAAGAGTTCACAAATTTGCCGAAGCGAGAGATCGAGTTTGATGGCGCAGAGGTGAGGCGCTGTCAAAGGTAAGAGTTACGGACCGGCGAAGCGGTACGAACCGAGTAGAGAATAACCGAAGCGGGCCGAATTTGAACAGCCCAATCTGGCTCTTGGCGGGATTAAAAGATGATACGTCCGCGTAGGCCGAGGACATGGGCGTTGTCGCCGAAGCGGAGGGCGCCGTCGATGAATTGGTAATCGGCGGAGAGTTCGAGCCAAGGGGTGAGGGAGGCGTTGTAGAATATTTCGAGTCCGGTTTCTTTGTCTTCGGTGAAGAGCGCGAGGCGTTCGTCGCTGAGGTTCATGTAATACCACCCGATCCCGAAGCGGTCGCGATCGCGACCGGGAATGATCCCTTGGCCGCCGACGCCGAGGCTGTAGAAGGTGTGGATGATATTGGTTTCCTGATCGGCGATGCCGAAGCGGCCGAAGAGGCCCCAGCCGACCTCGGGGTTATCGGGATCGCTGACGAGGTATTGATCGAAGTTGTAGAAGATGGCCCATGAGTTTCCTTCGGTGGTGGGCATGGCATCATTGCCGGGAAAGAAGATTCTCGGGTTTTGGTTTTGGGCGTTGTAGGTGCCATTGCCGTAGAGGAAGCCGAGCCAGTGGTGGCCGGGGCTATCGAAGAAGTTTGAGCCGAGTTTTATGTTGGCGGTAATTGTGGTGTTTCCTTCGAAGACCGTATCGAAGCCCGCGCGGTCAATTTGGCCATCGCCGTCGAAGATCATGGCGTTGATCATGCTTTCGCCGCCGAGGAGGTAGATGCCACCGATGCCGAGGGTTGAGTAGGGGGCGAGGAGGACGGTGACGGGATTGAAGGAGAAGGCGAGGTTTTGGAAGCGGCGGTCCCCGACGCCATGGGCGAAGGCGTTGTCATCTCCGATCGTGGTGTCGAGTTTTCCGAAGGTGAGGGCGAATTTTTCGCTGAGGAACTGTGTGAAGATGACATGGGAGAGGTAAGTGCCTTCTCCGGCGGGGGCGGCGAGCGCGGGGTCGATGTTGACTGGGAGGAGGGCGCCGGTGACCGTATTGACGCCGCGGCCCCAGTAGGTTTCGGCGTGGACGTCAATGAAGCCCCCGGGCCAGAGACCGGCCTGGCCGGAATCGAAGCGGATGTGGTAATCGGCGGTGCCGTTGTAGCTGCCTTCCTCGGCGATCCCGCCGCTGACGACGCCTTGGTAGAATTGGGTGACATCGGCGACGACCTGGATGCCGGCATTCTTTGCGAGAGCGGTGCGATAACCGGCCCAGCCACCGACGACGGTCGAGCGGTCGAGGAGATCACCGTCATAGTCAGGAATGGGGTAGAGGGTGGCTTGGGTGTCGTATCGTTCGACGAAGGTGGATTGATCGGTTGGGTTCAGGTCGATCATTTCCGCTGCGGGCGCGCCTGTTGTGAGGAGGAGAATGGGGGCGCAAAGGACAAGGTGGGGTTTCATGGAGCGAGTCGGCGTTTTATTTAAGAACGCTTAAGTTTTATCGATACACGCCGGTAAAGGGAAGGGGAATCGTCGCGATCTATTTCTTTGAGTAGCTCACGGATTTCTTTTTGCGGGGCTTCGAATCGGCGGCGTCCAGGCCGGCTTGTTTTTTGAGCTCGTTGATTTGGTCGCGGAGGAGGGCGGCTTTTTCGAACTCGAGGCTGGAGGCGGCTTCCTGCATTTCTGCTTCGAGTTCTTTGAGGACTTCGAAGACGTCGGCATCGCCGCCGGACTCCCGCACGACGGATTCGGCGACTTCTTTTCCTTTGAGCGTGTTGTGGAGGGATTCCTGGACGGCACGGACGACGGATTTGGGTTCGATGTCGTGAGCTTCGTTGTAGTCCTGTTGCTTGGCGCGGCGGTATTCGGAAATGCTGATGAGTCGTTCCATGGAGCCGGTGACGTTTTCGGCGAAGAGGACGACCTGGCCGTTGACGTGGCGGGCGGCGCGTCCGGCGGTTTGGATGAGGGATGTTTCGGAGCGGAGGTATCCTTCTTTATCTGCATCGAGGATGCAGACGAGGGACACCTCGGGGAGGTCGAGGCCTTCGCGGAGGAGGTTGATACCGACGAGGATATCGAATTCGGCAGCGCGGAGGGCGCGAAGGATTTCCACTCGTTCAACGGCGCCGATATCGGAGTGGAGGTAGCGGACTTTGAGGCCGGTATTGCGGAGGTAGTCGGTGAGGTCTTCCGCGGTGCGCTTGGTGAGGGTGGTGACGAGGACGCGTTCGTTTTTTTCGATGCGTTGGCGGCAGAGTTCGATGGTCTCGTCGATCTGATGTTCGAGGGGGCGGAGAGTGACGATGGGATCGAGGAGGCCGGTGGGGCGGATAATTTGTTCGACGATGAGGTCTTTGCCGGGGGTAGAGACGTCGAAGGCGTCGACGGATTGGGCTGAGCCGGAGATGCGGGGGAGGCGTTCGGGGATGGGTTCGGGGTCGCCGATTTTTTTTCGTTCGTGGGGGATGTAACCGGTATTCCCGGCGATGGAGTTTTTGATTTCGAATTTGGCGGGGGTGGCGCTGACGTAGAGGCGTTGGTTGGTCATTTGCATGAACTCGTCGAAGCGGAGGGGGCGGTTGTCGAGCGCGCTGGGGAGGCGGAAGCCGAAGTCGACGAGGGTGGTTTTGCGTGAGTGATCGCCTTCATACATCCCGCCGATTTGCGGGACGGAAGCGTGTGATTCGTCGATGACCGTGAGAAAACCTTCGGGGAAGAAGTCGATGAGGGTGTAAGGTTTGGAGCCGGGTTCGCGTTGGCCGAGGTGGCGGGAGTAGTTTTCGATGCCCTGGCAGAAGCCCATTTCCTCCATCATTTCGATATCGTATTCGGTGCGCATCTTGATGCGTTGGGCTTCGAGGAGTTTGCCGTTTTTTTCGAACCAGGCGATGCGTTCTTCGAGTTCCGCGCGGATGGCGTGGACGGCCTTGGCCATTTTCTCGGCGGGGGTGACGAATTGCTTGGCGGGGGCGAAGGTGTATCGATCGAGTTCGGTATGGGCGTGACCGGTGAGGGGGTCGAAAGCGCGGATGCGTTCGATTTCGTCGCCGAAGAACTCGACGCGAATGGCTTCGGCATCGAGGTAGGCGGGGTGGATTTCGACGACATCGCCGCGGACGCGGAATTTGCCGCGGGTGAAGGCGATATCGTTTCGTTCGTAGAGGATGTCGACGAGCTTGGTGAGGAAGTCGTCGCGATCCATCCGGGCTCCTTTTGAGATGGGGACCATCATGTTGGCGTAGTCTTCGGGGGAGCCGAGGCCGTAGATGCAGGACACGGAAGCGACGACGATGACGTCTTTGCGGGTGAGAAGGGCGCCCATGGCGGCGAGGCGGAGGCGTTCGATCTCGTCGTTGATGGAGGAGTCTTTTTCGATATAGGTATCGGTGCGGGGGATATAGGCTTCGGGTTGGTAGTAATCGAAGTAGGATACGAAGTATTCGACGGCGTTTTCCGGGAAGAAGTTTTTGAGTTCGGAGTAGAGTTGGGCGGCGAGGGTTTTGTTGTGGGACATCACGAGGGTCGGTTTCTCGATATTCGCGATGACATTGGCGACGGTGAAGGTTTTCCCGGAGCCAGTGACGCCGAGGAGGGTTTGGTGATCGTTCCCGGCTTCGAGGGATTTGGTGAGCTTGGCGATGGCTTGGGATTGGTCGCCTTGGGGGGAGTATTCGGAGTTGAGGGAGAAGGTGGACATGAGATGGAGGGAGATTTTTTAACCACTAACCATTCTTCGCTCAAGAGCTACGAAGGTCACGATGGACACTAATTTACACTAATGGGGATGGCGTGTTGGGAGGAGTTTGGTGGGAGCTGGGGAATGGGAGCTGGGGGTGAGTGTTGGAGGAGCGGCGGGCGAGCAGGGCCCCGTTCTTCGCTAAAGCTACGAAGGGCACGCGCTCGCCCCTACCGGGCTAGTGTGAGGCTGAAGACGATTGGGGTGGTAGTGGATGATTGTGGCGTGGTATGGGGTAGGGAATGGAAGTTGTCACGATACGGGAGTTGAAGCAACGGGCATGTGAGGTGCCTGGGGAGTATGGGGTACGGGCGCAGGTGTCGGCAGTGGTGCAGAAGACGACGCGGGCCGGGAAGCCGTTTTACGAGGTGCGATTGGCGGATGCGGAGGATCACTATGTATTGAGGGCGTGGAATGACACGCCGGGGTACGAGGTGGCGGCGGGTTTGGATGCGGGGGTATTTGTGGAGGTATCGGGGCAGTGGGTGGACGCAGGGGATTTTGGGGTGGAGGCGAAGCGATGGGAGGTGCGGGAGTTGACGAAGGAGGAGGTGGCGGGCGTGTTGGCGGGCGGGGACGAGTTGGCGCGGCGGCAGGCGGAGGACTATGCGTTTATACTGGAGCGGGTGACGTCGATGAAGGATGGGCGTCTGGCGGGGGTAAGCGGGTTATTTTTGGAGAAGTATGGGGAGCGATTCCGGCGGGCGGGGGCGGCGCGCGGGTATCATCATGCGCGGCGCGGCGGGTTGGTGGAGCACGTGGCGCAGATGATGCGTTGTGCGCTGGGGGTGTGCGGGGCGTATCCGGATTTGAACGAGGATTTGGTGTTGGCGGGGGTGTTGTTTCACGATTCGGGGAAGCTTTGGGAGAATTGTTTTTTGGAGGACGGGTTTGTGATGCCGTATTCGGAGAGTGGGGAATTGCTGGGGCATATCGCCATCGGGATGGAATTGGTGAACAAGCTATGGCGGGATTTGATGGAGAGTGATGAGGCGAAGGGGTGGGAGGATTTGAGGCCGAAGAGTGAGGAGGTGCGGTTGCATTTGCTGCACTTGATTGCATCGCATCACGGGACGCACGAATTTGGTTCACCGGTGGTGCCGAAGACGCCGGAGGCGTATGTGCTGCATCATGTGGATAACATTGATGCGAAGATGGAGATGTTTGCGGGGGGATATGAGACGGCGGCGTTATTGGCACCGAACATTTTTGATCGGGTGCGGCCGTTGCCGGGGAACCTGGTGAGGCCCTTGGGGAAGGTGGGGGAAGAAGCGGCCGAGTAGGCGACGACGAAGGGGGGATTCAGGAATGAAGGCGGCGATTTTTGATTTGGATGGGACTTTGTTGGATACTTTGGAGGATCTGGCGGATTCGGTGAATGCGGTATTGGGGCGGCATGGGTGGGCGGAGCAACCGTTGGACGATTTTAGATATCATATTGGGGATGGGCCGCGGGTTTTGTTTGAGCGGGCCTTGCGGGCGGGCGGGATGGGGGAGGCGGAGGTAACGCGGGAGGTGACGGACGAGTTGATTGTGGAATACAAGGCGGAGTATGCGACGCGCTGGGATGCGAAGACGCAGGTGTATGCGGGGGTGGCGGAATTGTTGAACGGGTTGAGCGGGCGAGGGGTGGCGTTGGCGGTGCTTTCGAACAAGCCGCATGAGTTTACGCTGGATTGCGTGGAGGGCTATCTGGGGCGATGGGGGTGGGAGAAGGTTTTAGGGATGCGTGACGGGGTGGCGAAGAAGCCGGATCCCGTGGGGGTATATGAGATACTGGAGGCGTTGGAAGTGGAGGCGGGAGAGTGTGTTTATTTTGGTGACACGGCGACGGATATGAAGACGGCGAGGGCCGCGGGAGTGACCGCGGTGGGGTGTTTGTGGGGGTTCCGTGATGAAGCGGAATTACGAGAGAGCGGGGCTGACTTCGTGATTGCTCGTCCCGAGGAGTTTTTGGATATCCGATTGGAAGCTTAGGACGTCCTGAAGGAGGCGGGCGTCGGGATTGCATTGGAGGGCCATGCCATCGAGATACATGAGGGATTTGACGACGGGGAAGGCGCCCTTGGGGAAGGTGAGGCCGTGATCGACGGCGAGGCGGATGGTTTTGGCCATTTGGCGGGTGAGCGAGATTTCGGCGACGGGGCGATTGGAGAAGTTTTGGTAGAGATTAAGGAAGGCTTCTTTGAACGTGGTGGGGTTTCGGGGGGTGGTTGTGGACAAGGCGAGGAGGGTATCGGCGGCCCGGGGGAAGTCGGCAGTGCCGAGGGCGGCGAGCATTTCCAAGAGGCCGCGCGCGAAGGTTGGGGGGACGGATTCGACGTTGGCGTTGTCGAGGAGCCAGAAGGTTTTGGATTCGGGATCGTAGTGGATATTCCCGGGATGGAGGTCACCGTGAAATTTGCCGTGGTAGAAGAGGTAGTAACCGTGGATTCGGAAGAGGGTGAGGAGGGCTTCGTAGGGGAATTGTTGAGCGGCGAGGAGGCGACGGACGGTGGGGGCGGGAATGAAAGTCGAGACGAGGACGCGATCGTTCGAAAGGTCGGGATGGAAGACGGGGAAGTGGAGTTGTTTGAGGTGGGGGAGATCTTCGATGTGTTGATCGCGCAGGTCCTTAAGGACTTGTGTACCGGAAATCTCCCTGGTGAGAGTCATTTCCGTGAGGGTGGTGCGTTCGACGGCGTCGAGAACGCCAATGGGGTCGGCGACCCGTTCGAGTTTCGGGTAGAAGAAGAGGGCTGATTTCGCGAGGCGGCGGACGGTGCGAAGGTCTTTTTCGAATTCGGGGCGATGGTCTTCTCGGAGAATCTTGATCACGACCTGGGTGCCGTCATCGAGGGTGGCGCGGTGGACTTGGCCGAGTGAGGCGGTGGCGAGTGGTTTGGGTTGGATGTTGTCGAGGTGTTGCGCGAGCGGTTCGGGGGCGTCGCGATTGACGGCGGAATCGAATTTTTCGAAGGGGATCGGGGTGGCGTTATCGAAGAGTTGTGAAAGGGCCTGACATTTCTCGGGCGGGAGGAGGTCGGTGCGGACGGCATACATTTGCGCGATCTTCACGGCGAGGAGGCCCATATTTTGAATGACCTGAAGATCGGCGGTGACGCGATCGTCGAGGAGCATGCGGAAGAGGCGGAGGAACTGGAGGGAGCGCGCCATGTCGACCGGGGGTGGTTCAGAGCATGGACGTGCCGATATCGACGCGTTTGTATGTGACGTGGCGGGCGTCGGAGATGAGGTTGGCGGAGATGCGGGCGCTTTCGTAGATCGTGGGCAGCCCGCTGCCGGGGTGAGTGCCGCCGCCGACGAGGTAGAGGTTCTGGAAATTTTCGAAGCGGTTGTGTGGGCGGAAGTAGAGCATCTGGTCGAGCGAGTGCGAGAGGTTGAAAGTCGCGCCGAGGTAGATATCGCGATTTTGCCAATCGGCGGGAGTGATGATGCGTTCTGCGACGATATGATCGCGGATGTTTTTGAATGAGGTATGTTTTTCGATGCGGTCGAGGACTTTGTCGCGGTAGGCCTGGGTATTGGTTTCCCAGTCGAAGCCGTGTCGGTTGTTGATCGTGGGGACGAGGACGTAGATGCCGGAGTGTCCGTCGGGCGCGACGTGGGGATCGGTGATGGAAGAGTTGCGAACGTAAACGGACATGTCGTCCGAGACGGTTCGTTCGCCTTGGATATCGGCGACGTTGGCGCGATAGTCGTCGGCGAAGAGGATGTGATGGTGGGGGGCGTCGTGGTAGATTTTGTCGAGCCCGAGGTAGAGCATGAAGGTGGAGCAGGAGTATTTTTTCTTTCGGAGCGAGTCATCGGAGCGGGAGCGATCGCCCATAATGGTGCGCATGGCGTTGGCGTAGTCGGCATTGACGACGACGTCATCGGTGGGGATTTTCTCACCGTCTTCGAGTTCGACCGAGGCGACGCGGGTGCCGTTGTAGTGGAGTTGTTTGACGGCGGCGTTGAGGCGGATTTCGCCGCCTTCTTCTTCGACGACTTTGGCCATGGCTTCCGAGATTTTGCAGAGGCCTCCCTGGACGTGGTAGATGCCGAATCGGTATTCGATGTAGGAGAGGATGGAGAAGAGGGCGGGGCATTTCCATGGGGACATGCCGAGGTATTTGGCTTGGAAGGTGAAGGCGAGTTGGAGGCGGAGATCGTTGAAATATTTGTCGAGGACATCGACGACTGAGGCGTTGGTAGCGACGTAGGGAAACGCCTTGGCGAGCTGTGAGCTCAGGAGGGTGGAGAGTTTGTGGTATGGGCGGAGGAGGCAGGGGTAGATTTTTTTGAGTTTGGCGGCGTGATCGTCCATGTAGCGTCGGTAGCCTTCCGCTTCTCCGGGGAAGGCTTTTTCGACGTTTTCGGACATGCGATCGAGGTCGAAGGAGGTATCGAGGGAGGTGTCGCCCCAAGAGAGGCGGGTCATGGGGTCGAGTTTTACGAAATCGATGTAATCTTCGGCTTTACGGCCCGCCTCGAGGAAGACTTCGTCGAGGGTGAATTTTTGGTGGAGGAAGGTGGGGCCGGTATCGAAGGAATAGTCATCGACCTTGAGTTCGGCATTACGGCCGCCGACGCGGTCGTTTTTTTCGAGCACGATGACATCGAATCCTCGGTGAGCGAGGAGCATGGCGGAAGTGAGGCCTCCGGGACCGGCGCCGATGACGACGACTTTTTTTCGTAAGTTATTAGTGACCATAGCGGCGGGGAAGTGGCCGAGAGAGAGGTTTTGGTATTTGAAGAGGAGATACGACCGGAAAGTCGAGAAGGGTGCGTGTTGGGGGGAGGAAAATCATGTCAGGGGGGATGAGGGCTAGTTTTTAAGGCGGTAGTGGCCGATGATGGTGAATTCGAAGAGGCGGTCTTCCTCGACGGTGCCGTATCCGATATTGTGGATGATTTTCCGGCGGTTGCCGGCGGCGATGTTGTCGCTGACGATGACGACGTGGAGGAGGCCGTTGTCGAGTTTTACAGCGACGATGTCTCCGGGAAGGTAGTCGGCGGGATTTTCGGTTGTGGGAAGATTGAGGCCTTCGCGTTTCCAGAAGGTCATGAGGTTTGGGACGCGGCGGTGATCGATGTTTTTGTCGGGGCGGGTGAGGCCCCAGTTGTTTGGGTAGGCGGAGAAGTTGGCCTTCATGTCTTCATGGACTTCCTTTTGGAGGTCGATGCCTGCTTTTCGGAGTGAGCGGACGACGACGTCGGTGCAAACGCCGCGGTCATTGGGGACATCGCCGTTTGGGTAGTCGAGGCCGACGTATGCGGGATCGTAAGATTTGGTGACGCCGATGCGAGCTTTTGCGGCGGCGACGATTTTTTCGGCGCTGGGTGTCGGGGCCGCGGAGGTGTTGTTGAATGTGAGGAGAGCGAGAATGAGAATGAGCGAGGGGGCAAAGAAGCTATGATTTCGGTACATGAGTAGTTTGCCGCTTTATGGGCGGGTTAATGTAGCCGAGGAATGGGAGAGGTGAAAGGTCTAGGCGCGAGATTACATTTCGCTTTGGACCTTTTCCGCTCCTGAGCTGATGGCATTTCCTGCGCCCTGGATGTCTTCGCCGATGCCGCGGGTGGTGTTGCAGCTGGTGAGGGCCACGAGGGTGGCGACGGAGAGGATTGTGCAGGAAAGGATGGTGATGGTCTTCTTCATGGGTGAAAATTTACGGGAACGGGGAATGGTAGGGCAAGCTTAATAAGGGGGCGAGGGGTTCAGTCGTTCATGAGGGATTCGATTTCTTCGGGATCGATGGGGATGTTGGCCATGAGGTTGGTGTTGGAGTCTTTTCCGACGAGGTAGTTGTTTTCGAGGCGGACGCCGAAGCCTTCCTCGCGAAGGTAGAGGCCGGGTTCGACGGTGAAGACCATGCCTTCTTTGACGACGAGGTCGGCGGGGCCGACGTCGTGGACATCGAGGCCGAGGAGATGGGAGGTGCCGTGCATGAAGTATTGGCGATAGGCCTTTTGTTCTTCCGGGGTTTCGGGGTCGGCGTTATCAGTTTTGACTTGTTCTTCGGTGAGGAGTTTGAGGTCGACGAGTTCGTGTTCGACGAGGCGGGCGACTTGTTTTTGGTATTCTTTAATGGCGATGCCTGGGCGGAGGAGGTCATTGGCAGCGGTGTTGAGGACGCGGTGGACGGCGTCGTAGACGGGGCGTTGGCGTTCGGAGTAACGACCGTTGACGGGGACGGTGCGGGTCATGTCCGCGTTGTAGCAGGCGTATTCGGCGGCGACGTCCATGAGGAGGAGGTCACCGTCTTTGAGAGTTTCGTTGTTGTCGAGGTAGTGAAGCACGCAGTTATTTTGGCCGCCGGCAACGATGGGGGTGTAGGCGAAGCCACGGGAGCGGCGGTGGAGGAATTCGTGGAGGTATTCAGCTTCGACCTGGTATTCGGTGACGCCGGGTTTGATGAATTTGAGGGCGCGCCGGAAGCCGGCTTCGGTGATGTCGCAGGCGATCTGGAGCAGGTCGGTTTCTTCGGGGGCTTTGATGGCGCGGAGGGCGGAGAGGAGGGGGGCGATGCGGTGGTATTGGTGGCCGGGCCAATCGGCCTGGCATTTTTGGCGGAAGCGGTCGTCGCGCGTTTCGACGTTGTGTGTGGCGCGGGCGTGTTCGTTGTAGTTGAGGAAGAGGGATGAGGTTTGTTTGACGAGTTTGCGGAAGGTGTGATCGAAGGTGTCGGTCCACTGGACATTTTCGATGCCGGAGATTTGGGCGGCCTGTTCCTTGGTGAACTTCTGGCCTTCCCAGATGGCGATGAGGTCGGAGGTTTCGCGGATGAAGAGGATTTCGCGGTCTTGTGGGTTGGAGGCGTCGGGGAAGAGGAGGAGGATGGTTTCTTCTTGATCGATACCGCAGAGGTAAAGGAGGTCGCGATTTTGGTGGAAGGTCATGGTGCCATCGGCGCTCGTGGGCATGACGTCGTTGGAGTGGAGGAGCGCCAGCGCGTTGGAAGGGAGGAGAGTCTCGAGGTTGGTGCGGTTGGTTGAGTAGAAGGAAGGTGGTGGCGGGGTGTAGCGCATGCGCTGGCGAGTTATTGGTTAATTGTTATTGGTTGTTGGGGGAGTGGTCTTCGTTAGGTGGTCAGTCCAGAGTATACACAAACAAGCCGGAGCGGAGTTTGGGTTCGAACCAGGTGGATTTTGGGGGCATGATTTCGCCGGCGTCGGCGATGGCGATGAGTTGTTCGACGGTGACGGGTGCCATGGAGAAGGCGACGGCCCAGTCGCCGGAGTCTACGCGTTTTTTGAGTGCCTCGGGCCCCCGGATGCCGCCGACGAAGTCTATGCGCTCGTCGGTGCGGGGGTCACCGATACCGAGGATGGGGGCGAGGAGGCGATCCTGGAGGACGGCGGCGTCGAGTTTTTCGATGGGGCTGTCTGTATCGGGTTCGGGCCAGGAGAGTTGGGACCAGGCGCCGTCGAGATACATGGAGACGGCGTGGGGTCCAGGGGGAGAATCGCCGGGGTCGTCGGATAGCGTGAAGGATTCGGCGAGTTTGGTGAGGAAGGCATTTTTATCGAGGCCGTTGAGGTCTTTAACGATGCGGTTGTAGGGGAGGATTTTGAGTTGAGAGGCGGGGAAGAGGACGTTGAGGAACCAATTGTAGTTTTCGTCGCCGTTGTGGTTGGGATTGTTATCGCGTCGTTCCGAGCCGACGCGGTGGGCGGAGGCAGAGCGGTGATGTCCGTCGGCGACGTAGGCGAGGGGGACGTCGTCGAAGGCATCGGTGAAGGGTTTGGTGGCGGTTTCTCCCGCGACGCGCCAGACGGTGTGGGTGACGCCGGCTTCATCGGTGAAGTGGAAGTGGGGATCGTTTTGGGCGGCGAAGGAATCGACGAGCGTGTCGATGGGGGCGTGATCTTTATAGGTGAGGAAGACGGGGCCGGGGTTCGCGGAGAGGGTGTCGTTCAGGCGGGTGCGATCGTTTTCTTTTACGGGCCGGGTTTTTTCGTGTTTGCGGATGATGTCGTTTGCGTAGTCGTCGATGTGGCAGGTGAGGGCGATACCGGTTTGGGTGTGATTGTTCCAGGTTTGGCGGTAGAGGTAGAGGCAGGGTTCGGATTCGCGGGCGAGGGCTCCGGAGGATTGGAGGCGGTCGAAATTTTCGCGGGCTTTGGCGTAGATTTGGTCGGAGTAGGGATCGGTGCCGGGCGGGAAATCGATTTCGGCGCGGAGGACGTGGAGGAAGGAATCGGGTTTGCCGTCGGCGAGGGCGCGGGCTTCTTCGGTATTAACGACGTCGTAGGGGACCGAGGCGATTTGGGCGACTTGATCGGGATTTGGAGTGAGGGCCTGGAAGGGTTTGGTGCGCATATGGGGAGGGGAAGTTGGGATGGACGGAACGTGAACCATTGAGGGTTTACTCCATATTTTCGGGGAAAGCGAAGGGGTTTTTTGTGGGGGTATTGATGGGAAGGAACGACCGGACTAGTAAGTTCCACCGGGTAGTCCTCGCTCCGCTGCGGAGGCTCGACAGGGACGCCGAGCCGCACCCTCGTCTTTTTGGAAGGCGATGCGGGAAGGAGGATTTAGGTTCTTTGGGATGGCGTGATGAATCTTTCGTGGAGAGAGTGACGATTCTTTCACACCGAGGCACTTTGACAGGGGGGCGCCTTCGGTATGTTTCAGGCGCATCTAGCGAGAATAGTTCAGTCCGGTTGGCGTGTTTCTTCTTTCCGTGAGTTCGGGGGTTCTTACGGGAGACGTCGGCCGGACTGACTTTTTTTGGGGGGAGGAGATTGAGAGGACGTTACTGGTCTATTGGGGCATCGACGGTCCAAGGAGCGGGCGAGGGGGCCGCTCGCCCCTACCGGGGGAAGGTGAGGACTTCGATCAGGGTTTGCCGGTGGCTTCGAAGTCTTCGTCGAGGGTTTCGGCTTCTTCGTGGAGGTAGGTTTTGGGGCGGTAGAAGTAGGCGACAATGACGAAGAGGATAGCGGTGCCGAGCATGACCTTGGTGAAGAACCAGAAGTAGGCGGCGCCTTCAAGTTTGGATTGGCCGCCGATGAAGGTTGAGCGGGAGAGGGAAGGCTCCGATCCGGCTTCTTCGGATTTGATATTGAGGCCGTGGCGTTTTCTTTGGAGGTCGAGCCAAGGTTCGGTGGGGGTGAGTTTGTCGAAGAAGCGCGAGACGGGACCGCGGCGTTCCGAGGTTGGGGCGGGGAGATCGAGGTTGATGACGATGCCCATGTCCCACTTGGTAAGGGGTTTTTGGTCGGGTCCGAGGCTGGTGAGGCGACTTTGGCGGCTGTTGACGAGGGTGTATTGGATTTGGTTGTCCCAAGGGTCGGAGATTCCGGCGATCAATTGGGAGGCTTCATCGGAGGAGGGGAGGGTCCAGTTGTTGTTTTGGATGAAGGTATCGATTTTAGCCGCGGCTTGTTCGAGGGCGGCTTGGGCGGGGGAGGTTATGGTGGTGCGTTTGCCGTCGAGGTATTCGGTTTGGATGTCGTCGTCGGTGTTCGTTTTGTTGTCGAAGCCGGGGTGGTTGAAGATGAGGGGGCCTTCGACGGGGGCGGCGGGGGTGGCGTCGATGGCGGCGACGGTGTTGGGGACCTGGATGAAGTGATTGACGCCGGCGGTGAAGAAATTGCCGAGGGAGACGGACATGAGGAACACGGCCATGACGACGGATTTCATGGTGCGTGGTGCCTGGGTGTAGCTGAACTCGAGGCAGACGATGGAGACCATGACTTCGGAAGCGGTGAGGATGGCGTAGGCGAGGACTTGCCAGCCAATGGAGGGGCGTTGTCCGGCGTCGATCCAGGTTTGGGCGAGGGCGACGAGTCCGAAGCCGATGACCATGACGAAGAGGCCGATGCTTATTTTACGGAGGGGGGTGAGGGGGAAGATTTTGTTGAGGGCGGGGTAGAAGACGAAGGTGAAGAGGGGGATATAGATGAGGATCATGATGGGATTGATGGCTTGGATTTGGCTGGGGAGCCAAGTGATGCCGAGCCATTGGAGGTTCATGTCCTGTGCTTGGAGGACCCATGAGGATCCGGTTTGGTCGAAGAGAGCCCAGAAGACCGCCACGAAGACGTAAATAATGGCGAGTTTCAGTATGGCGAAGAGTCCGCGTTTGCTGAATACTTCTTTGAGGAAGGGGAGGCCGCGGGCGGGGATATGGATGAATTTGTGTCGGCCCATCCAGAAGACGAGGGTGGCGATGGCCATGAGGACGCCGGGGATGCCGAAGGCCCAGTGGGGGCCGTACCATTTGAGGACCCATGGGGTGAGGAGGGTGGAGATGAAGGCGCCGAGGTTGATGGAGAAGTAGAAGTAATTAAAGACGCGGGTGAGGAGGTGGGCATTGGTTTTGCCGAACTGATCGCCGACGTGGGCGGAGACGCAGGGTTTGATGCCGCCGGAGCCGATGGCGATAAGAGCGAGGCCCCAGAAGAGGAGGCTTTGGGCGTTCCAGACGGAGCCCATGAGGGCGAGGAGGCCGTGGCCGATGCAGTAGACGATCGAGAGGGCGATGATGGTGCGGTATTTTCCGAGGAAGGCATCGGCGATGATGGCGCCGAAGATGGGGAAGAAGTAGGCGGCGCTGACGAAATTGTGGAAGCGTTCCTGGGCGGCTTCATCGGACATTTGGGAATCGGGGGACGAGCCCATGAGCCAGAGGTATTGCACCATGAAGATGGTGAGGATGGTGCGCATGCCGTAGAAGCTGAAGCGTTCGGCGGCTTCGTTCCCGACGATGTAGGGGATGCCGGGGGGCATGACCTTTGAAGGGACGGGGGCGGTGCGGTAGGGGGAGGATTTGGTCATGTTGGGTTCTTTTTGGAAGATCGGGGATTGATGTCCTCGCTTCGCTCGGAGGCTCGACAGGGACGTCTCGCCCCACCTTCGTCAAAGGAGAAAGAGATGCATATAGGGTAAGGTCAGCCGATTTTGTGTTGGGCCCAGCCAACGGCTCCGATGACGGTGGCGTCGTCGTCGAGTTGGGCGGGGACGACTTTGAAGCGGTCGCGGTAAGCGGGGAGGACGTGGCGGCGGGCGGAGTCGGTGACTTCTTCGACGTAGAGGTCGGTCATGGCGGTGACGAGGCCGCCGCCGATGACGATGACGTCGGGGGCGAGGAGGAGGACGGCGGTGGCGACGCCTTCGCCGAGGGCGCGGGCGGCTTTACGGACGATGTGTTCGATGGCTTCATCGCCATTTTTGATGGCGGAGGCGAGTTTACCGGATTTGATTTTGGCGAGGTCGGTTCCGCAGGATTCGTAGAGATGTGGGGCTTGTCCGCGGTAGGCGGCCTGGGTGGCGGCGGCGGAGATGGCGAGGCGTGAGGCGACGGTTTCGAGGGTGGTGTATCGGTCGGAGGCGAAGGGGGTTTTGGTGCCGGAGATGGGGATGTGGCCGATTTCCATGCAGGTGATGCCGGCGCCCTGAAGGAGTTCGCCATTGATGACGGCGCCGCCGCCGATACCGGTGCCGGGGAAGATGCCGACGGCGCAGCGGGCGCCTTGGGCGGCGCCGCGGACGTATTCGCCGTACGTGCCAAGGTCGACGTCATTGGCGACGGCGGCGGGGCATTTGAATGCTTTTTCGAGGGTGGCTTGAACGGGAACTTTGTTCCAACCGAGGTTGGGGGCTTCGATGAGGACGCCGTTATCGGGGTCGATGGGGCCGGGGCAGGCGATGCCTATGCCGGCGAGATCGGATTTGTCGATCTTCGCTTTATCGAGGGCTTCCTCGATGGTTTCGACGATGCGGGAGAGTCCGGCTTTGGCGCCGCGTGCGCCTTCGGTGGGATTTTTGACACTGGCGAGGCTTTTTTCGCCGGAGTGATTGAAGATTTTGGCGAGCATTTTGGTGCCGCCGAGATCGAAGCCGACCCAGTATTTGTTTTTCATTCCGCTATCTGGAGGCGAGCGTAGAGAGGGGCGCGCGGGGAGGCAAGCGGATAGATGGGAGGCCTTTGGTTAGATGACGAGGCGTCGGCGGCCGGGATTGCTACCGGAGATGGGAGCGTCGAAGCCGGTGTCGGGGATGGCGCCGGTTCCGCCGCCGCCGCCGGTGCCGGTTCCTGTGCCGGTATCGGTTCCAGTATCGGTTCCGGTGTCTGTGCCGTCGCCCGTGCCGTCACCGGTTCCATCGTCGGTTCCATCGTCGATCACGGTGGAGCCGTCGACGTTGACGAAGCCGATGTCTTCCAGGAAGGCGGTGACGAGTCCGGCGGCGGCGTCAGTGGAGTTACCCCCGCCGTCTTCGTTGGCGGTGAAGGTGAAGCCGCGGCGGAGTTTGCCGGTCATTTTGAGTTGGCCGGCGAGGCCGAGGGTGCCGTCGGTGGGTTCATTCTCGGTGCCTTCGAGGTCTGATTCGTCGGCGGCGGCGATGGCGTGGCCGGTGAGGGTGAGGGCGAGGCGGAGTTTTCGGCCTTTGACGCGCATGGTGGTATTGATGTCGCCCATGCCGAGGTAGGTGGAGAAGCCGGTTTCGGCGACGTTCCCGCCGCCGATCACGAGTTCTTGGCGATTGCCTTTTCTGGCGACATACATGTGGCCGGAGTTGGGGACGACGACGAACGTTCGTTCTCCGTTGTCGCGGGTGAGGAAGATGAAGGTGCCGAGTCCGGAGACGGATGAGCCGTCGATGGAGCCGATGAAGTAGGCGGTTTCGAAG
Source organism: Verrucomicrobiota bacterium (assembly GCA_039028175.1). Classification (GTDB taxonomy): domain Bacteria; phylum Verrucomicrobiota; class Verrucomicrobiia; order Verrucomicrobiales; family DEV007; genus JBCDBW01. The sequence continues at coordinate 24,581 of JBCCIR010000009.1, read as the reverse complement.
AAGTCGAAGTTGATGCTGTTGCCGGTTTCTTCGAATTCGAGTTGGTAGACGACGGCGTGACCGGAGGCGGGCTCGGCGATTTGGGCATACGAAGCGGCGAGGCCGCCGAAGAGGAGGAGGGCGGCGAGGGCTGCGATTGGTTTGTATGCGGGACGGGTCAAGAGTTGTCCTAGTCTATAATTTCGACGGTGGCGGGGTTGCTGCTGGAGTCGATGGCGACGCCGGTGTTGTCGGTGACGGTGTTGAGGGTGACGATGACGGTGACGGTGCCGGTGGCTCCGGGGATGGCCGCGACATCGACATCGATAGTGGCGGAGCCGGTATCGGCGGGGACGACTACGGAACCGGTGAGGGCGACGTAGTCGACTCCTGCAACGGCGGTGCCGGTGGTGGTGTAATTGATGGTCGTTTGGGAGGACGAGGTAGGCGATACGGTGACGGTGAATTGGCCGTCTTGATCGATGGAGCGGGAGCCGTTTTGATTTGCGGTGATGCCGGCGAGGCTGCCGTTGTTGAGGGTGATGGTGGCGGTGTCGTTGTTGGGATCGATGTTAAGGAGTTCATCGCCGGAGGTGATGCTGGCGAGAGTGAGGGTGACGGTGGAGCTGTCGCCGGCTTCGGTGGAGGCGATGACGTCGATGTCGACGGTGGCGGAGGTATCGCCAGCGGGGATGGTGACGGAGCCGCTGGGGGCGTTGTAATCGGTGCCGGCGACGGCGGTTCCGGAGGTATTGTATGAGACGGTGGAGTCGGTGGAGCTGGTGCGGGAGAGGGAGACCGTGAAGACGCCGTCGGTATCGGTGAAGCGGTCGCCGTTGGTGGTGCCAGCGATGGAGACTTCGATGGGGTCGGCGCGGGTGAAGCCGGCGCTTTCGAGGTAATCGACGACGAGTTGGGTGGCTTCTTCGAGGGAGCCTTCGCCTTCGACGGAATTGGCTTGCCTGGTGAAGCCGGTACTGAGGGAGGCTTTGACGTTAATATTGCCGGCGAGGCTGAGGGAGCCGTCGGCGGGTTCATTGATGGTGCCGAGGAGGGAGGTTTCGTCTGCGCCGGCGAGGCCGACGCCTTTCATGGAGGACGCGATCTTTAGTTTTAATCCGGGAACGGAGAGGGTTTTGTTTGTGGAGCCGGAGCCGAGGTATCCCGAGAAGCCGGAATCGCCGATGCTGCCGCCGCCGAAGACCATGCGTTGGTTGCTGCCGCGTTTGGCGATGAACAGGTGGGCGGAATCTTCGATGAGGAAGTATTCCTTTGTTTTGTTGAGCGTGAAGATGAACGAGCCGAGTCCGACGAGAGCGGAGCCTTCGTAAGGGCCGATGACGTAGCCGTTGTCGAAGAATTGGAAATTGATGCTGGGGCTATTTTTGTCGAAATCGAGCCGGTAAATGACGGGGTGGACCTCCTGGGTGGTCTGGGCATGGGCCGGCGTGACGACGGACCCGAGGAGGGTGCCGACGAGGACGAGCGCGAGGGTGAAGCCGGGTAGGGACCGATGCATTTTGGGGTGGGACAGGGTAATCCGTGGGCTGCGGGATGTCGAGTGGGATTCGGCAGTGTGGGGATGGAACCGGCCGGGGGCGGCGAAGTTGTGCGGGAGGGGGGATCGGGGGAGTTATTGACAGGTTATTGGGGGTTGCTAAAGTGAAATGGTCACGTTTTCGACCTGTTTGGAGGCGTGGCAAATCTCCTCCAAGAGATTGGCGTTCAACATCCCGATGTTCGGCGGAGCGGAGCCTCCTCCTTTCCGTTTCGCCCAGGGGTGTTGGGCGCTTTTTTTGTGTGTGATATTTCGGAAACTTCGGGGTTTTCTGGCGCCCCTCCAGGGCGCATAAATAAGTGAGAAGATTGGATTCCGGTGGTTCCGCGTTGCCCTTTCGTCTTGGCATTGCCAAGCCGTTCTTCGCTCTCCGAGCTACGAAGGGCACGCTTCACCACCGGCTACTTTCTTAGGTCCCTCCGGGACCCGGCGGAGGGGAGGCGCTTTTATGATAACCGAATGTAACCGGAAGGGGGATTGGGGGGTCTGTGGAAAAGGTGAGACAATTTTGATGAGTGAAGCGATGATGGTGGGGCTGCCTGTGGGTATTGGCATTGGAACTTTCGGGGTTCCGGGGGGGTTGTATGTGGGTGGCGGGCTAGCGATGACTGAGAAGGATGGAGATGAGAAGCGGGTGGCTGGGGACGAGATGGGGTTGGCTTTAGCGAAGCGGGTGGTGGGGGGAGATGGGGATGCGTTTCGGGAACTGGTGGAGGCGTTCAAGATGCGGGTGTTGGGGACGGCGACACGATTTGTGAGGAATCATCATGAGCTGGATGATTTGGTGCAGGAGATTTTTTTGCGGGTGTGGAAGGGGTTGAAGACCTTTCGCGGGGAGGCGCCGTTGGAGCATTGGGTGATGCGGGTGTCGGTGCGGACGTGTTATGATCATTTGCGTAAGCAGCGGCGGGTGCGTGAGTCCGAGGTATTGGTGGAGGAACCGCGGTGGGAAGCGGGGATGGTGGACGAGGGAGACCGGGAGCGATCGCGGCGGGAGGCGTGGGAAGTGGTTCGCTGTGGATTGGAGCGACTGGGGGAGAAGGACCGGGTGGTGATTACATTGTTGGATTTGGAGGGTCGGAGCGTGGCGGAGATCGCGGAGCTGACGGGGTGGAGTGAGAGCAACGTGAAGGTGCGGGCGTTTCGGGCGCGCAAGAAGTTAAAGACAGTGTTAGAATCAATGGAGAAAGTGGTGTGATGGACGAGGAGAAGTTTGACCAATTGTTATCGGGGGCAGCGGCGCACGAGGAGGATGTGTCCCGCGTGGCGTATGGCCTGGAGACGCGGGTGACGGCGCGGGTGATGAGTGACGGTATGCGAGCGGGCGATGATTTGTCGGCGTGGGCGGTGCGATTGGTGTGGCGAACGGCGATGGTGATGGCGGTGGTGACGGGGGCGATGTTGGCGTGGGGGATGTTTGCGGGAGGATTGGATCCGGCGGGTGGGGACGCGTTTGTATTGGAAGCGGTGGATGAGCCGGTGCGGTTGAGCGGGATTGAGATTTTTTGAGTTGGACGGGAGGGAGTTGATTTGAAGGCGAAGTTGTTAATTGTGGTGGGGTTGATCCTGGTGTTTGGGATGGGCTTGGTGACGGGGGTGGTGGGTACGAGCGTGTGGGTGAAGAACCGGTTCCAGGAGTTTTCGCGCGGGGATACCTCCCGATTGATGCAGATCGTTGCGAAGCGGGGGGCGCAGCGTTTGGAATTGGATGAGGCGCAGTCGGAAGCGTTTCGCGGGATTGTCGAGGAGGCGGGGGAAGATGTGCGGTTGATTCAGGATGATGCGAAGAAGCAAGTGCGGGTGATGCTTTGGACAAAATATGAGCCGCAGTTGCTGGAGTTATTGACTCCGGAACAGGAGGAGAAGTGGGCGGCGTGGAAGGCGGAGATGGGGGGAGCGCGCGAGGCACGCGAATAGTGAATTTCGAATTTTGAATTGAGAATTCGGAACTATGAGTGAGGACCTGGCGACGTGGGGGGGATGAATTTTCCGGGGTTGAGGATTTGATTGGGGTCGAGGGCTTGTTTGAGGGCGGTGTGGACGGATTGTGAGGCGAGGCCGACCGCTTCGGGGAACCATTGTTTTTTGGCGAGGCCGATGCCGTGTTCGCCGGTGATGGCGCCGCCGTTGGCGATGATCCAGTGGAAGAGTTTATCGAGGGCGGCGTCGGCTTTGGTGCGGGTATCGGGATCGTCGTAGTTTTCGACCATGAGGTTGGTGTGAATATTTCCATCGCCGGCGTGGCCGAAGCAGGCGACGGGGATGCCGGTTTCGGTTTGGAGTTGGTGGGCGAAGTTGACGAGGTCGACGAGTTTGGATCGGGGGACCACGATGTCCTCGTTGAGTTTGGTGAGACCGGTGGCGCGGAGGGAGTAGGAGAAGTCGCGGCGGAGTTGCCAGATGGCTTCGACGCTTTGTTCGTCGAGGGCTTGTTCGATGGTGAGGGCGTTGAGGGATTCGAGGTGTTTGTGGAGGGCGGGGATTTCGACGGCGAGAGAATCGGCGCGGCCGTCGAGTTCGACGATGAGGTGGGCTTCTCCGTTGGGGAAGGCGTTGGGGCCGAGGTAATCGCGTGCGGCCTGAAGGGTGAAATGGTCGGTGATTTCGAGGGCGGAGGGGAGCCAGCCGGAATTGAGGATGGATTGGACGGCGGCGGCGGCTTTTGGGAAGTCGGCGAAGGTGGCGGAGAGGATGGCGCGGGCTTCGGGGTGGGGGATGAGGCGGAGAGTGGCTTCGGTGACGACGCCGAGGAGTCCTTCGGAGCCGGTGAAGAGCGAGACGAGATCGAGGCCGGTTTTGTTTTTGTGGTTGCGACCGCCGGTGCGGAGGATGGTGCCGTTGGCGAGGACGGCTTCGAGGCCGAGGACGTAGTGGCGGGTGACGCCGTATTTGAGGCATCGGGGGCCGCCGGCGTTGGTGGCGATGTTACCACCGAGGGAGCATTCGTTGAGGGAGGCGGGGTCGGGGGGGTAATACCAACCTTGTTTTTTGGCGGCGGCTTGGAGTTCGCCGGTGATGACGCCGGGTTGGATTACGGCGACGCCGTCCTCGGGGTTGAGTTCGAGGATTTGGTTCATTTTGGCGACGGAGAGGGCGATGCCGCCGTGAGCGGGGACGCAGCCGCCGACGTAACCGACTCCGGCGCCGCGCGGGGTGACAGGTATCAGGTGTTCGTTCGCGTAGGCGAGGGTTTTGGCGACCTCGTCGGTGGATTGGGCGAGGACGACGACATCGGGTGGGGTGGAGGCGTGCCATTTATCGATGCTGTGTACGGCGAGGGTGGGGGCATCGGTGTGGACGCGGTCGGGGCCGAGGATTTTTACAAGGTCTGTTTGGGGGGACGGAGGCATGGGAAAGGCAGTTTTAACCGCAGATTTCGCAGATTACACAGATTTCTGAATATAGGAAAGGGGGGAGCGGATGGGTGGAGGCGTTAAGTCGAAAGGAGCGAGAGAACGCGGGGCAAGAAAATGATGAGTCCGGTTGTAGCGGCGGCGAGGGAGAAGATGAGGACCGCGGCGGCGGAGAGGTCTTTGGCTTTGCCGATGAGGGGGTCGTGATCGGTCGTGATGCGATCGGCGAGGTGTTCGAGGGCGGTATTGAAGAGTTCGGCGGCGAGGACGAGGGCGATGGCGAGGGAGAGAGCGATCCATTCGGCGGGGGAGATGCTGAAGAAGAGGCCGAGCGCGAGGGTGGCGGCGGCGGTGAGGCAGTGGATACGGAAGTTGAGTTGGGTGCGGAAAGCGATGGCGAGTCCGCGGAAGGCGTGGCGGAAGCTGTGGAGGAGTTTCACCGGAGGTTGTTTTATCCACCCTTCGACATTGCTCAGGGCAGGCTACTGGACACGAGTTTTTCGGAGTAGAAAATGCGGACTGGGTGACGGGGGGAGTACTCGCTCACGCTCGCACCTACATGCTGGCGGGGGAGAATTGGTTGGGGGAGGTGATCGAGTGTGAGTATGATTGGGAGTATGAGGATCGGCTTGGCCGATCTTTACATCCCCATGATTTGGTAGCCGCCGTCGACGTAGATGACTTGGCCGGTGATGGAGGCGCCGCCTTCGGAGGCGAGGAAGACGCCGGTGGCGCCGAGTTCTTCGGCGGTGCAGGAGCGTTTGAGGGGGGCGTGGGCCTGGTAATGTTTGAGCATTTCGCCGAAGCCGGAGATGCCGCGGGCGGCGAGGGTGTTCATGGGGCCGGCGGAGATGCAGTTGACGCGAATTTTTTGTTCGCCGAGGTCGTAGGCGAGGTAACGGGTGGAGGCTTCGAGGGAGGCTTTGGCGACGCCCATGACGTTGTAGTGGGGGACGACTTTTTCCGAGCCGTAGTAGGACATGGCGACGATGGCGCCGCCGTCGGTCATGAGGGGGGCGACGCGTTGGGAGAGGGCGACGAGGGAGTAGGCGCTGATATCGTGCGCGGTTTTGAAGGCGTCGCGGGTGGTGGAGAGAAAGTCACCTTCGAGGGCTTCCTTTGGTGCGAAGGCGACGGAGTGGAGCATGAGGTCGACTTTGTCGGTATGGGTTTTGACCTTGTCGAAGAAGGCGTCGATTTCGTCGTCGCTGGTGACGTCGCAGGGGTAGAGCGGGGTATCTTCGCCGAAGGTATTGGCGAGTTGTTCGACGTTATCTTTGAGGCGTTCGCCTTGGAAATTGAAGATAAGGTTGGCGCCGGCTTCGGCCCAGGCCTGGGCGATGGCCCATGCGATGCTGCGTTTATTGGCGACGCCGAAGACGACGCCGGTTTTTCCTTGGAGAGGTTTGGATTCGCTCATTTTTAGATACCGGTTCGCGGTTCAAGGTTTGCTGTGGCCAGCTGGTTTATCAATCAGTGAGGGGGGATGGGGGGAGGTGCAAGGAAAGAATGTGGAGAAAAAAGGGGCCCGCCCTCGGTTTTGCCGGGGGCGGGCCATCTGGGTGGCAGAATCTTCATAAGCCGGATTCTGTGTCCCGTCTTGCGACGGGGCAACGGCCATTTGTCTGTTGGCGACTAATACCCGAGGTTATTCCGCCGAGGCGGAGCCGGGCAGGCGGCCCGTTCCCTCTGTTCTGTCTTGCACCGCGCGGGGTTTACCTTGCCTCCGTTGTTACCTTCGGAGCGGTGAGCTTTTACCTCGCCTTTTCACCCGTTCCCCGCCGAGGCGGGGTGGTTTGTTTTCTGTGGCACTTTCCGTCGGTCCCGAATTACGCGGGGCCTCCCTTCCTTCGCCGGGGCGTTGAAAGGCGCGCTGCCTTGTGGAGTCCGGACTTTCCTCTCGTGGCTGTCGCTTGCGCGGCGGCGCTCCGAGCGGCCGTTTCGGATTCTACCTGGGGTTAGTATAGGTGGGGAAGGCGGTGGGGGCAAGCGGGGGTGCCGCTTGATCCAAAGACCTCCGCCCGTTGGTTGTCGGTCGTGCGCTCTCGGCGAGAGCGCGCTACCTCTTCTGAGTGGCGGGGGACAGTTTAGAACGGTGCTTTGAAGAAGAAGGCGTCGAAGAGGAACCAGGCGATCATGACGAGGGCGATCGTGACTTTTCCTGCGATGCCGCCGGCGGTGCCGACGACGGAGCCGACGCCGGACTTGGTGGCGGGTTTCCAATTTCGTTTGGCGAAGATGATTTCGGCGATGATGGCGCCGACGAGGGGGCCGATGATGAGGCCGAAGGGCATGAAGAACATGCCGGCGACGGCTCCGACGATGGCTCCGACGGCGCCCCATTTGGTGGCGCCGAACCATTTGGCGCCGACGGCGCCTCCGGCGAAGTCGACGATATAGGAGAGGACAACGAGGAGGAGGAGGATGATGAAGCCGGTCCACTCGATGGAGTGTGGGGGGCCGATGAAGGCGTAGTGGAGGACGGCGGCGAGGAGGATGATGATGGTGCCGGGGAGGACGGGCAGGGCGGTGCCGACGAGGCCGGCGATCATGAGGGTGCCGATGAAGACCCAGATGAGGGAGTCGAGGGCGGCGCCGCCGATTTGGGACCAGTTGATTGAGAAGGCGAGCAAGATAGCGATTAGCGGTTAGCGTTTAGCGACTAGCTAGTCTTTGTGCCAGGTGAGTTTCTCTTCGATGGGGTGGCGGGTGGACTCGGGCCAGGCGGATTGGTCTTTGGGCCACCCGAGGTAGAAGAGGCCGAGGACTTTGTCTTTGGACTCGAGATTGAGGAAAGCGTTCATTTGTGGGGTGGCGAGGATGGGGGGGCTGGACCAGAAGGCGGCGAGGCCGGCGGCGGCGGCGGTGAGGTGCATGTTTTGGACGGCGCAGGCCACGGCGGCTATTTCGTCGAGCTCGGAGATTTTCTCGATGTTCTGTCGGTGCATGACGATGGCGATGACGAGGGGGGCGAGGAGTGGGTTGGCGCCGAGTTTTTCGAGTTTATCGGGGCGGAAGTTTTCTTTTGGGGTGGTTTCCCGGTAGATGGCTTGGAGGGAATCGGCGAGGCGTTGGCGGGCGGGGCCTTGGAAGAGGTGGAAGCGCCAGGGTTCGGTCATGCCGTGGGTGGGGGCCCAGTTGGCGTTTTCGAGGATATCGTTGAGGAGTGGGGCGGGGATGGGGGTCGTGGGGTCGACGAGGGCGGGTTTGATGGTGCGCCGGTGGCGGATGATGGCATTGACGGTATCGGGGCTGGCGGGCGGGTTCATGGTGTTGGTCGTGGTGTGGTGGAAGCATAGGGGATGGGGGGCGGTCGTCCACCGTGGAAATGGGGTGGGATCGGCTGGGAATTGGGTGTTGACCGGGGTTTGGGCGGTTTTATAGTGGGGCTCCTTTGCCGGCGAGGGCCGGTGCGAGGGCACAGAAGATCAACATTTACCCTATAGAGACATGGCACTTTCAGTTGGAGACAAGGCACCGGATTTTGAACTTTCGACGATCGGCGCGGACGGGCCGGAGTTGGTGAAATTGAGCGCGCAGGACAGCAACGTATTGTTGTTGTTTGTGCCGATGGCGTATACGGGCGTGTGCACGGAGGAGCTTTGTTCGGTGACGCAGGGGCTGGATGCTTACGAGGGTTTAAACGCCAAGGTATTGGCGATCAGCGGTGACAATCCGTTTGCGCAGCAGGCCTGGGCGGAGAAGGAGGGGATCAAGTTGACCCTGTTGAGTGATTACGAGCACGAAGCGGCCAAGGCGTATGGGATTGCTTATGATTCGTTTTTGCCTGATTTGAATCTGCCGATGGGTGGTGTCGCGAAGCGTTCGGCGTTCATCGTCGACAAGGAAGGGACGATTCAATATGCGGAGAGCAGCGATGATCCGAAGCAGTTGCCGGATTTTGATGCGATCAAGGCGAAGCTGGGTGAGTTGGGGTGATTCGGTTCGGTCCCCGGGGGGTCGAATTGGTTATTGGTTAATTTTTAGTTATGAGATTGCCGGACCCTTCGGGTCTGCGCGATGTGTGTTCCGGCCGTGTGCGCCGGGCGCTGTGAATGAAGGGAAAGGATACGATGAAGGACACGGTTCGGACATTTGAGACAGCGAGCGGGAAGGGTGGGAGTTATTATTCGCTTCCTGCTTTGGAAGAGGCGGGAATGGGGACGATCTCTCGTTTGCCGGTGAGTATTCGGATTGTTTTGGAGTCGGTGCTGCGGAATTGCGACGGGATGAAGGTGACGGAGGAGGACGTGCGCAATTTGGCTGGGTGGGATGCGAAGACGCCGTCGACGGCGGAGATTCCATTTATTGTGGCGCGGATTGTGTTACAGGATTTTACGGGGGTTCCGTTGTTGGTGGATTTGGCGGCGATGCGGAGTGCGGTGGACCGGATGGGCAAGGATGCGGGGCTTATTGAGCCGTTGGTGCCGGTGGATTTGGTGGTGGATCACTCGGTGCAGGTGGATTTTGCGGGGACGCAGACGGCTTTGAATCAGAATTTGGATATTGAGTTTATCCGGAACCGGGAGCGGTATCAGTTTTTGAAGTGGGGCCAGCAGGCGTTTGACACGTTTTCGGTGGTGCCGCCGGGGATCGGGATCGTGCACCAGGTGAACCTGGAGTATTTGGCGAAGGGGGTATTGGAGAAGGGTGGAGTGTATTACCCGGACACTTTGGTGGGGACGGATTCCCATACGACCATGATCAATGGTTTGGGTGTGGTGGGCTGGGGGGTCGGCGGGATCGAAGCGGAGGCGGGTATGTTAGGGCAGCCGGTGACCTTTTTGACGCCGGAAGTGGTGGGTGTGCACATGACGGGTGCGTTGCGCGAGGGAGTGACGGCGACGGATTTGGCGTTGCATGTGACGCAGATGTTGCGGGCACACGGGGTAGTCGGAAAGTTCGTGGAGTTTTACGGGCCGGGGGCGGAGAGTTTGCCTTTGCCGGACCGGGCGACGATCGCGAACATGGCGCCCGAGTATGGGGCGACGATGGGTTTTTTCCCGGTGGATGGGGAATCGGTGAATTACTTGCGGGCGACGGGGCGGAGTGAGGAGGCGTGTGAGTTGTTTGAGGCGTATTTTAAGGCGCAGGGGATGTTTGGGATTCCGCAGAAGGGGGAGATTGATTACACGGACGACTTGGAATTGGACCTTGGGGACGTGGTGCCATCAGTGGCGGGGCCGAAGCGTCCGCAGGACCGGATTGAATTGCCGAATTTGAAGGGTCGGTTTGAGGAGTTGTTTGCGGTGGATGCGAACGACGGTGGGTTTGGAGAGGCGGATGCGGACCTGAAGGCGGAATATGACGTGACGGTGGATTCGAAGGACGGCATTCCCGACAAGATCGGACATGGGTCGGTGGTGATTGCGGCGATTACGTCTTGTACGAACACGTCGAACCCCAGCGTGATGATCGCTGCGGGGTTGGTGGCGAAGAAGGCGAACGCGTTGGGGATGATGGTGAAGCCGAGTGTGAAGACATCGCTGGCGCCGGGGTCGCGGGTGGTGACGGATTATTTGTCGAAGACGGGCTTGCAGGTGGAGTTGGATCAGCTGGGTTTCCAGACGGTGGGGTATGGGTGCACGACTTGTATTGGGAATTCAGGGCCGTTGGACGAGGGGATTGAGAGCGTGGTTAAGGACAAGGATTTGGTGGTGGCGTCGGTATTGTCGGGGAACCGAAATTTTGAAGCGCGGGTGCACCAAAGTGTGCGGGCGAATTTTTTGATGTCGCCGCCCTTGGTCGTGGCGTTTGCCTTGGCGGGGACGGTGGACATTGATATGGACGCGGAGCCGATCGGCCAGGGAGCGGACGGATCGGATGTGTATTTGAAGGACTTGTGGCCGACTTTGGAGGAGGTGCGGGAGGAGATGCAGTCGGCGTTGAAGCCGGAAGTATTTCAGGCGTTGTATAGCGGGTTTGAGGATCAGAATCCGAAGTGGAATGAGATACCGTCGAGCACGGGCGAGGTGTATGAGTGGGATGACACGTCGACGTATATCCAGGAGCCGCCTTTCTTTGATGATTTTTCGGTGGAGCCGCGGAAGATCGAGGAGATTCACGGGGCGCGTGCATTGGGGGTGTTTGGGGATTCGGTGACGACGGATCACATCTCACCGGCTGGGGCGATCAAGGAGGATTCTCCGGCCGGCCGGTATTTGGTGGAGCACGGGGTGGAGCGGGCGCAGTTTAATTCTTTTGGGAGTCGTCGTGGAAACGACCGAGTGATGACGCGGGGGACTTTTGGGAACGTGCGGATCAAGAACTTGATGGTGCCGGGGACGGAGGGTGGTGTGACGAAGTATTACAATGGGAGTCCGGAGGGGGAAGAGACCTCGATATTTGAAGCGGCGATGCAGTATCGGGAGGGGAAGAAGCCGTTGGTGGTAATTGGGGGGATCGATTATGGGATGGGGTCTTCGCGGGATTGGGCGGCGAAGGGGACTCGGTTACTGGGGGTGAGTGCTGTGGTGACGAAGAGTTTTGAGCGGATTCACCGGTCGAACTTGATTGGGATGGGTGTGTTGCCGTTTAACTTTGAGAACCCGGATGATTACGAGCGGTTGGAGTTGGATGGGAGTGAGACTTTTGATGTGCTGGGAGTGGGTGATGATGTGAAGCCGCGGCAGAAGGCTACCTTGGCGGTGCATCGGGCGGACGGGTCGAGCGAGGAAGTTCCGTTGGTGGTGCGATTGGATACCCCGATGGAGATTGAGTATTATCGGTACGGCGGCATTTTGCCGTTCGTCCTAAAGGAGCTCATCGAAGCAGGCTGAGCCTGCACCCAGATGTCGCGCGCTCGTTGGCGCAAACCTGCGGTTTGATGCGGATGTCGCGCGCTCGTTGGCGCGCGGGAGCGGGGGTCGGGGATGGGGTGGTGGGTTATCGGCAGGAGTATCGGTTGAGAGCAGCGCGGCACCGACGGAGCGGTGCCCTCTGTTGAGGGGAGGGCGAAGGGTTGGGGACATAATGGCGCAAGTGGTGGGACAGCATCTTTGAAGGCATGTGTCATAATGTCCCGGAATACCGATCTGGTGAGACTTTTGTAAATTCTGTAAATTGTTGGTTATCAAAGAATAAGGTGAAAATATTTAGTTCTGGCATGGCGAATGCAGTAGAGAATGGGCATCAATAACCGTTGGGCTTTGGCCTGACATAGAAAGGAAAGAGAAGAAGATGAAGATGATTCGATATCAGAACCCTGAGGTCAGCTCGCTATTGGGCGATTTTGATCGTCTGTTTGGCCAGGCGTTTGGAGGATTTCCGTTTTTGGATGCGGTGGCGAAGGCGCCGGGTCAGTTGGGACGATATGCCTCGCTGCGATTGGCGGCGGACTTGTTTGAGGACGACGACCATTATTTTGCGCGGGTGGAATTGCCGGGCGCGAAGAAGGATGAGGTCAAGGTGGACCTGGATGGCCGCCGGATGACGGTGGTTTACGAGACGGCTTCGGAAGCGGACGGCGATGAGACGGTTGCATACAAGCGGTCCCTGGTCGTTCCGGAAGGAGTGAAGGAGGATGCGATTTCAGCGAAGCTGGAAGACGGCATTCTCACGGTGACGTTGCCGAAGGCTCCCGAGCGCAAGCCGCGACAGATTGAAGTGGGCTAAGTCCCGATTGAATTGATTGTAAAGGAAAGAAAGAGAGAAAGGAAACAAGAGAGATGTCCAAAGAAATTACCAAGAGAGAAGGTTGTGACGTTCCGGCGGCGAAGTGTGGATCGGCATCGACCGTCAAGCCGTATTACACCGTGAAACAAGGTGAGGATGCGTTTGAGCTTGGCGTGGTGATGCCTGGTGTGGCGAAGGGTGACGTGCGCGTTTCGGTTGAGGACGATGTCCTGACCGTGGCGGGAGTGCGTGGCGTTTCGGTGCCCGAGGGATGGCGACCGCTGCACAGTGAGTTATCGCGTTCCGATTACGAGCTGGAGTTACGGCTCAACGTGGACGTGGATGAAGACGGGATTTCGGCGAAGCTGGAAGACGGGATTCTGAGTCTGCGACTGCCGCTGAGTGAAGCGGCGAAGCCTCGTGAGATTGAGGTTTCCTAAAGGATTGCAAGATTAAGCTGAAAAGCGAAGAGAGAGAGGCGTGTTCCGCTTTGGAGAGCGGTTCATGAAGGCGAGGCGGGTCCGTGTGTGCGGGCCCGCCTTTCTTTAGGGTTTCCGTGAGAGTTCGCGCAGGAAGCGCAGGACGGTGCGTTTGCCTTTTTGGATTTGGTCGCTCATGAGCGTACGTGCGCGGAGGGGGTCGTGTTCGCGGAGGGCGTCCATAAGTTCGCGGCGGTCGTTACAGGTGCGATCGGCGACGTGTCGGGTGAGGATCGCTGGGTGGTGGCGCTGTGCCGAGAAGACGGAGCTGATGGCGCGGTATTCGTTAATGACCTTTGCGAGCAGGCGATTGCGTGAGGCTTCGACGAGGATTTCGTGGAAGGTTTCCTCGTTGTCGAGCCAGCGGTCGAGTTGTTTTTGTGTGGCGTGGCGCCCTTCGGTATCGGGGATGTTCTTTGCGATGTCGACCCAGTCGTCGACGATAGCGTCGAGTTCTTCGATCTGGTCGTCGGTGATGTTTTTGGCGGCTTCGGCGGCGGCGCAGCTTTCGGTGGCGTCGCGGAGGACATAGATTTCCTCGAGGTCTTGGCGATCGGCATTGCGCACGAAGGCACCGGCGCCGGGGACGTGTTCGACGAGACCTTCAGAGGCGAGGCGGTTAAGAGCTTCGCGGACCGGGGCGAGGGAGACGCCGATTTTGGAGGCGAGGGAGCGGGTGACGAGTCGTTCGCCTGGGGCGAGGTCGCCGCGGACGAGCATGGTGCGGATTTGGGAGTAGGATTTCTGGGTGAGCGAGGTGGTCACGTGGATGGCGGGGTTTGGGAGGAAAAATCTGGGTTCTGTTGAAAGAAGGGAAGAAGAACTTGCGTGATCTACTATGATCGATCATAATCGATCGTCCAGTGAAAAACCCCTAGCTCTTTTGTTTCTTATGTCATTTCAGCTGATTGCGGCGCCGCATACTCCGATGAAGGCTGACGGGGAATTGAATCTGGAAATGGTGGCTCGGCAGGGGGGGCATTTTCGGGAGACGGGGGTGACGGGTGTTTTTATTGCGGGATCGACGGGGGAGGGTCTTTCATTGGGGGTGGAGGAGCGGGAGGAACTCGCGGCCGAGTGGGCACGGGTGGCGGGGGTGGAGGGATTGAAGCTTTTCGTTCAGGTGGGGAGCACCTGTCAACGGGATGCGGTGCGATTGGCGGCGCATGCGGTTTCGGTGGGGGCGGACGCGGTGGCGACCTTGGCGCCGTGTTATTACAAGCCGGAGACGGTGGGGGACTTGGTGGCGTTCTGTGAGCCGATTGCGGGGGCGGCGGGTGGTTTGCCGTTTTACTTTTATGATATTCCGGACATGAGCGGTGTGAGTTTACCGATGGTGGAGTTTTTGAAAGTGGGGGCTGCGCCGATGGCGAACCTTGCTGGAATCAAGTATACGAACCCGGACCTGGCGGGTCTCCAGGAGTGTTTGCGGCTGGAGGACGGGCGATTTGAGCTGTTGTATGGGAATGACGAGTCGCTGGTGGCCGGGTATGCGCTCGGCGTGCATGGGGCGGTGGGCAGCACCTACAATTTTGCCGCGTTGTTGTATCGTCGTTTGTTGCAGGAGTTGGAGAACGGTGACGAGGTGGAGGCGCGGCGTTTGCAGGCGGATTCGGTGCGGATGGTGCGGGTGATCGGGTCCTATGGATATCTTCCGGCGGCGAAGGCGGTGATGGGCATGCTTGGAATTGATTGTGGGCCGGCTCGAGCGCCGCTGCGAAATCTGACTAATGAGGAAAAGTCGGCATTGCGTTGGGAGCTTGAGGCGTTGTCGGTGATTGAGTTTCGAACTTCGACCGCCTTGTGAATAAAATGATAGTTTGGAAGACATGAGCGGCGTTTTGATTTGGAGAGTGGTTGCGTTGGTGGTGGTGGTCTTGCTTTCGGCGACGGCTCTCGCCCCGGCGGAGCGACCCAACGTTGTGCTTTTCGTTGTCGACGACCTGGGCTGGATGGACATTGGCTGTCAAGGCAGCGACTATTACCAGACTCCGCATATTGATGCTCTGGCGGAATCGGGCGTTCGCTTTACCGATGCTTATGCGGCTTGTGCCGTGTGTTCGCCCACGCGCGCCGCTATTCTCACGGGCAAGTATCCGGCTCGTCTATTGCTGACGCAGTGGCTTCCGGCGGGTCGTTGGAGCGCGGAGGAGCATTCGATGAAGGAGGGGCGTTTCGTGCGTTCTCTGCCGTTGGAGGAAATCACCTTGGCGGAGGCTCTGCGCGAGGAGGGTTATGCCACGTTTCATGTTGGCAAATGGCATCTTGGCGGCGCTCCGTTTTCCCTTCCCGAGCATCATGGATTTGACGAGAATGTGGGGGGAGACGATCACGGCGCTCCCGGGAGTTATTTCTTTCCGTTCAAAGGCAAGTGGAAGCTTCCGACGACCGGTGTGAACGTGGCGAAACAAGCCTTTGATGGTGGGGAGGAGGGGGATTTTCTGACTGATTTGATGGCGGAGGAGGCCGGTCGACTGATTCGTGCGAATGGGGACACGCCGTTCTTTCTCTACCTGCCTTTTTACGCGGTTCACACGCCGATCCAGGGTAAGGAAGAGAAGGCGGTGCGATACGAGGCAGTTCCCGAAGCCGAGCGACCGGGATCGCCCATCTATGCGGCCATGGTCGAGTCCGTGGATGACGGGGTGGGGCATGTCATGTCGGTGCTGCGGGAATTGGGATTGGAGGAGGATACGCTGGTGATCTTTACCTCGGACAACGGGGGGAAGGCGGGGGACAATGCGCCGTTGCGGGCCAATAAGGGATCGCACTATGAGGGGGGTATTCGGGTGCCCTTAATTTTTTCCGGTGCCGGGGTGAAGGGGCGCGGGGTGGAGAGCGATTTACCGGTTACGAGCAGCGATCTTTATCCGACAATCCTTGAGGTTTTGGGGCTCGAATCGAGGCCGCTGCAGCATGTTGATGGTGTCAGTCTTGCCGAATTGCTCCGCGGCGGAGAGGAGCCTGATCGGAACGCGATTTTCTGGCACTACCCGCATTACAACCGGCATCCCCAGAATGCGCCGGTCTCGATCATTCGGCGGGGGTCGCTGAAATTGATCGAGTTTCTCGAGAGCGGAAGCGTGGAGCTTTACGATTTGAGCGAAGACATCGGCGAGAGCCAGGATTTGTCGGCGTCCGAGCCCGAAATCGCCGCGGAGTTGCTCCGTGAACTGCACGAATGGAAGGAGGAAACGGGGGCAGACCCGATGCGGCCGAACCCGCAATATCAGGAGCATCAATAGTCGTGAGAATCTTTTCTGTCAGCTTCTGTGTTTTCTTGATTTCTGTTTTCGCGTCGGCGGCGTCGGACCGGCCCAACATTCTTCTCATCGTATCCGAGGACAACGGACCGGAGCTGGGGTGTTACGGGGAGCCGTATGTGCAGACGCCGGTGCTGGATGAATTGGCGGCGGGCGGGGTGCTTTTTGGACGGGCGTTTGTTCCGCAGGCGGGCTGCAGTCAATCGCGGGCGGCATTTCTCACGGGATTGTATCCGCATCAGAACGGTCAGATCGGTTTGGCGACGTGGAAGTTCCGGATGTATGATGAGGGAACTCCCAACGTGGTGCGGAGTTTGAAGAAGGCGGGGTATCGAACGGGAATTATCGGGAAGCTGCACATCAATCCGAATGAGGCATTTCCGTTCGATTTCGAGGCGATCAAGACTTCCAATTTTGCGCGTGAGAAACTGGGCCGGTATGCGCGGGAGGCGAAGGATTTCATGTCGGCTTCATCCGAGCCGTTTTTTCTGAGCGTGAATTATCCGGACGCGCACCGTCCATTTTTGGCGAGGGTGAGGGAATTACCGGCGGAGCCGTTGGCGGCCGAAGATGTGAAGCCGCTGGCGTATTTTGGGTTGGATACGCCCGAGCTTCGGCAGCAGACGGCGGACTATTATAATTGCATGAGTCGTCTTGATTCGCAGATCGGCGAGTTGTTGGGGGCGCTTCGAGAGTCGGGCAAGGCGGAGAACACGTTGATTGTATACATGGGTGATCATGGGGCGGACCTCTTGCGTGGAAAGCGGACTTCATTCGAGGGTGGCGTGCGCGTGCCTTTGATTTTGAATTGGGCGGGCAAGGTGGAGCCCGGGCAGGTGCGGGACGAACTGGTTTCGACGCTCGATTTGATGCCCACTTTTCTTGAGGTCGCCGGGGCGGATGCGGTGGCTGGATTGGCGGGGCGATCGTTGTTGGATTTGGTGCGGGGTGGGGTGCCAGATTGGCGTCGTTATTTGTTCACGGAGTATCACACGCATTCCGCGCACAATTATTATCCGCAGCGCACGGTGAGGGATGAGCGGTTCAAGTTGATCTGCAACTTGATGCCGGGAGAGTTGAATCCGGGGTATGCGTTCACGAACGGGCGTTTTTTTGAAGGATTGGATGAGGCGATCGCATCGGCGCCGGAGCCGGTTCGGGGCGCGTATCGGCGAATGGAACGTCCGCCGGAGTATGAGTTATACGATCTCGAAGCGGACCCCTATGAGTTTGTCAATCTTGCGGACGAGGCGGCGCATACGGAGACCCTGAAACGGTTGCAAGGGGTGCTGGCTGAGTGGCGTGAGGAGAGCGGCGATCCGATGTTGCGACCGGAGAATGTGCGACGACTGAAGGCTGAAATTGATGCGTGCGTGTCGGATGGGGAGGCGAAGAAGGATCGGCTGACCCTGGAATACCCGGAGTATTTTTTCGAGGGGAGCCGCTGAGAGGAGCGATTGTGTGACGATGTTGCGTCTTTATTCCATTGTCTTTGCCTCGGTTCTCGCGGCGGCGTCCGTATTGGGCGAGGAGGGACACAATGTTTTGTTTATTGCCGTCGATGATCTTCGGCCGGCCCTGGGCTGTTACGGGGATGAAGTTGCGGTAACGCCTCACCTGGACGCGTTGGCGGCACGGGGGACGGTCTTTGTGCGGGCATATTGCCAAGAAGCGGTCTGCAATCCGTCGCGGGCGTCGTTGTTGACGGGGCGCTATCCGGACACGACGCGGGTGTGGGATTTGTCGGCGCATTTTCGCGATGCGTTACCGGACGTGGTGACCTTGCCGCAGGCGTTCAAGGAGGGGGGATACCGGACGATCGGGGTGGGGAAGATATTGCATGGGAGCGGGCGGGCGTCGGTGGACGAGGTGTCGTGGACGGAGCCAACGGAGTATCACTATGTGCGGGCGCCGGAGTTGAGGTATGCGTTGCCGCGCAATTTGGAGGGAAAGGGATTGAAGCGGGATGCGTCGGAGTCGGCGGACGTCGAAGATGGGCATTACACGGATGGTGTCGTGGCGGCGCGGGCGATCGAGCGATTGGGGGAGTTGGCGGCGGGAGAGAAGCCGTTCTTTTTGGCGGTCGGATATCGGAAACCGCATTTGCCGTTTTGCGCGCCGCAGCGGTATTGGGATTTGTATGACGAGGAAGCGATTCCGGCGGTGGAGGATGTGGGGGCGCCGTTTGAAGCGCCGGAGTGGGCGACGCGGAGTTGGATGGAATTGGAGGGATACCGGGATATTCCGAAGGATGGCGGGGTGACGGCGGCGCAGGTGCGGCGATTGCGGCATGGGTATTATGCGTGCGTGAGTTACGTGGATGCCTTGATCGGGGGATTGTTGGGGGAAATGGATCGGTTGGGCTTGCGGGATGATACGATCGTCGTGGTTTGGGGAGATCACGGTTTTCATTTGGGAGAGCAGAGTCTTTGGACGAAGTCGAACAACTATGAGCTGTCGACGCGGGTGCCGTTGATTGTATCGGCACCGGGACAGCAGGATGCGGGGGCCATTTGTGAGGCGCTGGTGGAACTGGTGGATGTTTATCCGACGCTCGTGGAGTGGTGCGATATGCCGATGCCGGAGGGGTTGGAGGGGCGGAGCCTGGTTCCCTTGCTGAATGATGCGGACATGGAGTGGGCGGACTCGGCCTTGAGTCAGTTTCCGCGAGCGCGGGAGGGGAATCGGCACAAGGGGCACGGTTCGGTGATGGGGTATTCTTTGCGAACGGACCGGTATCGGTATGTGGAGTGGCGGGATTTGGAACGGGGCGGGGTGGAGGCGGTGGAGCTTTACGATCACAAGAATGATGCGGCGGAGATGCGAAACCTGGTTAATGATCCGGAGAAGGCAGCGGTCTTGCGGGCGCATGCAGAGATGTTGGAGACTCGTGGTGTGGGGATGTTCGAAAGGGAGGCAAGGAAGTGATGGGGAGGCGGGTATTGAGCATTTTTGCGGCGATGGGGTGGTTGATTTTTTATGCACCTGGTGTCGGGGCGAAGCCTAACGTTTTGTTCCTGGCGGTGGATGATATGAAGGACTGGGTGAATTGCCTGGGAGGCTATGAGGGGACGGTGCATACGCCGAATATTGACCGCTTGGCGGCACGGGGGACGCTGTTTACGAACGCGCACTGTGTATCGCCCAAGTGCGCGCCTTCGCGTGCGGCGCTGATGACCGGGTTTCGGCCGTCGACGACGGGCTTGTATGACAACGGGCACTGGTGGCTGCCGAATATGCCGGACGTGGTCACGATTCCGGCGCATTTCCGCGCGCACGGATACCGGGTGGTGGGGGCGGGAAAGGTATTTCATCATACGGCGGGGAACCATCCGCCGAACCAGTGGGACGATTTTCGGCGGTTGATATTTGAGGACGATCCGTGGTTTCGAGGGGTGAAGTTGAACTATCCTTGGTCGGAGTCCGGCCCCAATCCCGAGGGATTTCCGTTCAGCGGGGTAGGTGGACTGGGGCACGAGAATGACTGGGGATCGCTGGGGTATGCGGAGGCGGATTACGACGATTCACGGACGGCCGAGTATGCGGTGCAGTTTTTGAGCGAGGAGCAGGAGCACCCATTCTTCCTGGCGTGCGGGCTGTTTCGGCCGCATTTGCCGTGGTATGTGCCGCAGCCGTATTTTGGCCGGTATCCGTTGGAGGAGATTGTGCTCCCGAAGGTGCGCGAGGATGATTTGGATGATGTTCCGAAGGGTGGTCGGGCGTTTGCGAAGGCGCGACGGGGAGATTTTGAGACGATCCAGGAAGCGGGGAAGTGGAAGGAAGCGGTGCGGGCTTACCTGGCGAGCATCACGTATGCGGACGCGCAGCTTGGGCGAGTGCTGGATGCGTTGGAGGCGAGCGGGCATGCGGAGAACACGGTTGTGGTGTTGTGGTCGGATCACGGGTGGCATTTGGGGGAGAAGAATCATTGGCACAAGACGACCTTGTGGGAGGAGGCGACGCGGGTTCCTTTTATTGTGTCGGCGCCGGGGTATGATCCGGGACGATGTGCGCGGCCTGTGAGTTTGATCGATCTTTACCCGACGTTGAATGAGTTGTGCGGGCTTTCGAAGATCGAGACGCATGACGGTGTGAGCCTGGTTCCGCTGCTTCGGGACCCGGAGGCGGATTGGGAGCGACCGGCGATTATCGAATACAAGCCGGGGAACGTGGCCGTGCGGTCGGAGCGTTATCGATACATCCGGTATCGGGATGGTGGAGAGGAATTGTATGATTTGGAGCGCGACCCGTGGGAGTGGAAGAACCTGGCGAATGACGCCGGCTTGTCGGAGACGAAGGGAGAACTGAGGCGGTGGGCGACTTCGGAGTGGGCCGAACCGGCGCCGACCAAGGGGGCGTTTGAATTTGATCCTGAAAGCTTTGTTTGGAAAGAGAAATCGAGCGGGCGCCTTGTTAGCGGCGTTGCCGTTCCTAAACGGAAGAAACCATGAAGAGAGTATTGATATCCTTTTGTGCCGGCGTTGTATTGTCGGTTGGCAGTTTGTATTCGGCCGTCTCCGAAGAGTTTACACCGACGACCGTGTTCAAAGCGGGCGATGACGGATACAAGGTTTATCGTATTCCGGCCATCGTTCAGGCAGCGAACGGTGATTTGCTGGCGTTTTGCGAGGCTCGGCAGGGTGGGGACGCGAGTGAGATCGACCTGGTGATGAAGCGATCGCGGGACGGGGGAGAATCCTGGGGGGCGTTGGAAGTGGTGCAGGAGAGCGATGATTTCAAGCGACTGATCGAAGACAAGAAGACGGAGATAACGATTGGGAATCCTGCGCCTGTGGTGGATTTGATTGATCCGAAGCATTCGGGCCGGATTTGGTTACCGTATACGCTTGAGAACGACCGGGTGTTCGTCGTGTCGAGTGACGATCATGGGGTGACGTGGTCGGAGCGGCGGGAGATTACGAAGGATGTGAAGAAGGAGGCGTGGGGCTGGTATGCGACGGGCCCGGTGCACTCGATTCAGATTCAGCGGGGGCCACATCGGGGGCGATTGGTGATTCCGACGGATCATCGGTTGGGTGACGACGGCGAGGATCGCGGGGCGAACGGCGCGCATGCGGTGTTGAGTGACGACCATGGGAAGACGTGGCGATTGGGGGCGGTGGATGAGACGTATGAAGACGGGCTGAATGCGAATGAGACGACCGTGGTGGAGTTGAATGATGGTTCGTTGTATTTCAACACGCGGGATCAACACGGTGACGCTCCGGGGACTCGCGGTGAGGCGTGGAGTGACGATGGCGGGGAGACTTTTTCGAGCGGGAGCGACGAGTGGGGGGAATTTCGCCCTGTGGAAGGTGTATTCGATTTGCCTGTGGTGCAGGGTGCGTCGCTGCGGGTGGACGACGAGTTGATTTTGTTTTCGGGGCCCGACGAGAGTGGGCCGACGGGTGAGGGGCGGAGTGACATGCGGATTCGCTATTCCGAGGACGAAGCCAGGACGTGGCATGACGGACCGCTTTTGCATACGGGACCGGCGGCATACAGCGACATGGTTCTGGTATCTGAGGGAACGATCGGGGTTTTGTTTGAGGCCAGTGATTTGGGGGCGAAGAATGCGTATGAGCGGATTGTTTTCGTGTTGGTACCGCGGGAAGAGATTGGAGAGAACGAGTGAATCTCGGGGTGAGACATATTGCGGTTCAAATTGTTTTCCTCGTCCTGGCGCAAGCGATCGGGCGAGGTGAAGATCGACCGAACATTGTCGTCATTTTGGCCGACGACCTGGGGTACTCGGATTTGGGGTGTTATGGGGGGGAGATTGAGACGCCGAATTTGGACAGGTTGGCGAGGGGCGGTTTGAAGTTTGCTCGTTTTTACAATGCGGGGCGGTGTTGTCCAACGCGAGCGTCGCTTATGACAGGGTTAACGCCGCACGAGGCGGGGGTGGGGCACATGACTTACGATGCGGGCGAGCCGGGGTATCGGGGAGAATTGCGCCGGGATGTGCCGACGGTGGCGGAGGCGCTGAGGGGGGCGGGATACCGGACGGGGATGTTTGGGAAGTGGCATTTGACGCCGCACACGAAGCCCGAGGATGATCGGAGCAATTGGCCGAGGCAGCGGGGATTTGATCGGTTTTACGGAACCTTGCCGGGTTATGGGTCTTTGTGGAACCCGGCGGGATTGTATGACGGTAACGAGCCGATCGAGGCGGGGGCGGATTTTTTTTACACGGACACGATTACGGCCGAAGCGATTTCGTTTATTGAGAGAGATGGAGAAGAGCCTTTCTTTGTTTATCTGGCGTATACGGCGCCGCACTATCCGATTCACGCGCGGGAGGAGACCATTGCGCAGTATGAGGAGCGGTATGCGGCGGGGTGGGATGTGTTGCGGGAGATGCGGTTCGTGCGGTTAAAGGAGCTTGGGTTGCTATCGGCGGAGACGAAATTGCCTCCACGGGATGAGGGGAGCATTGCATGGGAGGAGGACCCGAACCGAGAATGGCAGGCGCACCGGATGGCGGTTTATGCGGCGATGGTGGACGAGATGGACCGGGCGATCGGGCGGGTGGTGTCGGCGTTGGAAGAGGGCGGGGAATTGGAGCGGACGTTAATCGTATTCTTGTCGGACAACGGCGGATCGCCGGAGGGGCATTTGGACAATACCATTGAGCGGATGGAGAAGCCGTGGGTGAGCGGATTGATTCCGGAGAAGACGCGGGATGGGCGGCCGGTGGTGGCGGGAGATATTCCGGAGCGTCGACTGGGTGGGGAGGATACGTTTGGGAGTTATGGGTTGCGGTGGTCGAGCTTATCGAATGCGCCGTTTCGGCGCCACAAGGCGTGGATGCATGAGGGGGGGATTTGCACGCCGTGTATTGTGCATTGGCCGGAGGGTGGAGTGAAGGCGGGGAGTGTGACTTGGGAGGCGGGGCACGTGATGGATTTGATGCCGACGTTTTTAGAGTTGGCGGAGGGGGAAACCAAGGAATGGGGGTTGGCGGGGGAGAGTTTGGCGGGCGTTTTTCGTGGAGGGGAGTTGGAGCGGGAGTATTTGGCATGGGAGCACGAGGGGAACCGGGCGATCCGGGCGGGGAAGTGGAAGCTGGTATCGGAGTATCCGGGGACGTGGCGGTATTTCTATTCTTATCCGAAGGGCGGGGCGTGGGAGTTGTATGACATGGAGGCGGATGGGACCGAGATGCGAGATTTGGCGGAGGAGCATCCGGAGAGGGTGAAGGAGCTGGCGGCTATATATGAGGCGTGGGCCGACCGATCAATGGTGGTGAATTGGGACGAGTTGGAAGGGAGGAGGGAGTGATGGTATGACAGCGCGTGCGAAGAGGAGATGGGGGTTGTGGTGGGCGGTGTTGGTGTTTGGTGCGGCGACGGTG
Source organism: Verrucomicrobiota bacterium (assembly GCA_039028175.1). Taxonomy (GTDB): domain Bacteria; phylum Verrucomicrobiota; class Verrucomicrobiia; order Verrucomicrobiales; family DEV007; genus JBCDBW01. Next base: position 978 of record JBCCIR010000009.1, on the reverse strand, counting down.
TGTGAGGGGGCGGGGCCGGTGGAGTGGGAGGGGTTACCGTCGATTCCGGACGCGCATGGGTTCGCGGGCCCGTTTGCGGGGGTGATTGACGGGGCGCTGGTGATGGCGGGGGGGGCGAATTTTCCCGAGGCGCCGCCTTGGGAAGGAGGGACAAAGGTGTGGCATGACCGGGTGTTTGTTTTACCGGCGGGAATGGACGCGTGGGAGGAATCGGAAGTGCGATTACCGAAGGCGTTGGCGTATGGGGTATCGATCAGTCTGCCGGAGCGTGGGAGTATTGCGATGCTCGGAGGGAGTGACGGGGAGAATGCGCCGACGGCGAGTGCCTTGGAGCTCCGGCTTGAAGATGGGGAAGTTCGGATGGAAGCGCTTCCCGAGTTACCAGTTCCGTTAGCGGAGGGAAGCGGGGTGGCATTGGGGAATGTGATCTTTGTTTTCTCGGGTCGGACGACGGAGGGAACGTCGCGGGCGGTGTATCGTTTGGATTTGGATGCGGCATCGCTGGCGTGGGAGGCGATTCCGTGGCCGGAGGGGGTTCGTGGGCGGATGTATTCGGTGGCGGGGGCGCGGAATGGGAAACTCTACGTGTTTGCCGGACGGGATGTGATGTCTGAGAAAGTGGGGGAACATCCCGAGGATCGGATGGAGCCCCATGGATTGGATTTTTTGCGGGATGCTTATCGGTTGGATCCGGAGACTTTGGAATGGGAGCGATTGGCGGATTTGCCGCGAGGGCTATCGGCGGCGCCGTCGCTCGCGGTTCCAGCAGGGAGTGCTCACTTATTGGTATTGGGCGGGGTGAATGTGGATTTCTTGAAGGAGCAAGTGGCGGCGCGTCCGGAATTGAATGGGCAGGGGCATGCGCACCCGGGATTTCCGAAAACGATTTGGGCGTATCATGTGATTACGAACACCTGGGCGGAGGCGGGGGAGATTGTTGACGGGAATTTTGCACCGGTAACGGTTCCGGTGGTGCCG
>JBCCIR010000008.1:0-65950 GCA_039028175.1 Verrucomicrobiota bacterium | reverse complement strand
TCCCCCGTAATCTTAACACCGCATCCCACCACCCCCACCTCCGGACGCTCGCGCCAATATTCCGTCTGCTGCGCAAACCGTTCCCCGTCACTCACATCGTCCGCATCCATCCGCCCGATCAATTCCCCTCTGGCCGCCTCCAAACCAGTATTCAAAGCCGACACCAATCCCCGCCCCTCGTTCGCCAAAACCCGCACCCGCTCGTCCCCCCGTCCCGCCTCTTCCACCATCGACCGCGCCCCCGCATCCATCCCGTCATCCACCAACAACAACTCCAAGTCACCAAAACTCTGCCCCAAACAACTCCCCAACGCCCGCCCCAGTGTCACCCCGCCACCCCGCACCGGCAACACGACAGACAACTTCACCTCACTCATCAAGCCCGCGCGCCTCCCACCCGACCTCCCCGTCCTCTTCGTACACCGAAATCACCATCGGCCGACAACACACCTCACAATCATAGTCCAACTCCACGGGGACTTCTTCGGGCCCGGGACAAGGAACTTCAAATTTCTCGCCGCACGTGGGGCAAACAATCTCCATCACATCCATATCCGCGCCTCCCGGTCAATACCCCGCCGGCTCAAAAGCGCGCCGGGCTATCACCAATGCCCCCGTTGATACCGCAAACATCACCAGGTAAACCACCGTCAAATACAAAGCCTGCCCGCGACCGCCCGAAAACAAAACCATCCCCAGGTAAGCGCCCCCAGGTGCCAGCATCCATAAAACCAAAGTGGATACCGGCGGCGATACCGCAGCGCCGAAATGATTATAACTCATCAAGCACGAAAAAATCATTCCCGCTAAATACGCATACAACGTCGTCACCCGGTAATCCTTGCGCCGCATCGCCACCACGAAAGCCGGAAGCGCCGCCACGATCGGAATCACCACCAACTGCCCCATCGTAATACTGTTCGTCGTGTAAAAAAATGCCGCCGCCATCCCCAGCATAATAAACAAAAACAAAAAGAAATCCCCCGCCCGCAGCTGCTCCGCTATCAATACCAATCCGTAATAAAATATCAACGCCCCCACGAAAAACGCCGCCAATACCCCCAGCCGCTTCCAGAACACCACGTCCGCATAATACGCCAGACTGCCCAACATCGCGCCTAACGTCGCCAAAAACACGAGCGATACCCATACCCAGAACCCGCCTCGCACGTCCCGCTCACGCTTCCGGAGCAATATCAACACCCCCGCCAGCGCCACACCCCAAGGCAGCCAGTTCTCCCCCAGGCGCGGCGGCACACCGTCCCACCCCTTCAACGCATAATGCCCCCACACATACGCCACACACAAACCCACCGCATCCAACAACGAACGCCGCTCGTTCGAAAACATCTCCCGCTTCAACCCTCGACTCCACCCCACCAAAAAACACAGCCCCCCCACCAAGGCCGGCACCCCGTATACCAAAAATAAAAACGTCAGGTTCTCTTTCGAAAGCACGGATGAGAGAGAGCGGTTGTTTCCCCGCAAAAAAGTTACTTACTCCTTCACGCCTTCCACACTCACAATCAAGGTCACCTCATCCCCGATCGCATTGTTGGACACCCCGTAATCCATCCCAAAGTCACTCCGCTTCACCGTGAACGTTCCCTCCGCACCCGCAATGTCACTGTTGTTCGCCAAGTGCTTGCCCTTCCCGAAAAACTCAAACAATGCCGTCACTTCCTTCGTCACCCCATGCAAACTCAAATCGCCCGTCACCGCATACTCTCCCTCTTTCCCCTCCACCTCCTTCACCTCCCGGCTCTCAAATGTAATCTTCGGATACTGCTTAACACTGAAAAAATCCGGCCCACGCAAATGATCGTCCCGCTTCTGCAAATTCGTATCAATGCTGTCCGCCGCCACCTCGATCGTTACCTTGCTCGCCGCCAAGTCCTCCTCATCAAAAACAATCGTCCCCGAAAACTCCCGAAACCAACCCCACGCATTCGCCACCCCCATGTGCCGCACATAAAACAAAACCGCCGACGCTTGATTATCAAAACGATACGTCTCCGCCCCCTTCAACACTGCCGCCCCGGGCAACCCTGCCAATATCACCAAAGATAACCCTATCACTCGTCCTAAATATCCGGTCTTCTTCATATCTCTCTCCTATACCGACCCCTCCCAGGCCGCTCTCCGACCAGCATTCCAGATATTCGCCAAGACGCAAGCCTCCCCTGCCCCCCGTTTATCCCGTTGAAATAAACCCCATTTGCGCATAAATTCCCTCACCCATGCCCTCTCTCACCGTTTACCTCAACGGCGAAACCCCCGCCGTGTACGAGCTGGACACCCCCGTCGTCAACGTCGGTCGCGACGCCGATAGCGATATCCGCATCGTAGAATCCCATATCTCAAGCCATCACGCCCGCTTCAAACTCGAGCCGAATGGTGAATACCGCCTCTCCGACCTCGAATCCAGCAACGGCACCTCCCTGAACGGCGAACCCGTTCGCAATGCCGTCCTCAAAGACGGCGACCGCATCATCTTCGGCGTCTACGTCCGGGCCGTCTACGAAAGCAAAATCTCCGCCCAATCATCCCCCGCAGACGCCCTCCCGGTTCCCGCCACCGCAGGCCGCGCCGCGGTCCCGCCCAGTTCCACCACCCCGAAGGTCGTCCCCGAAAACCCGGCGTCTCTCATCGACCTCGATCTCGAAGGCGTCAAACGTGAACGCAATCTCCTCGAATCGAAGCTCATTGGCATGCGCCGCGAACAACAGGACCTCTCGTCAAAACTCCGCGAGAACCGCACCCGCCTCGCCCAACTCTCGCAGGAAATCGCCACGACCGAACAACTCAACCTCCAGAGCGAAGAAGAATACCAGCGCCTCCACGAACAAATCGAAAACGCACAGGAAGAACTGCGCAACGCCGAAGAACTTCAGCGCGTCCAAAATAACAACATCGAAGAAAATAAAGTCCGCGTTCAGGAACTCATCAACGAAAAGAAAGAGGCCGAACGCCAGTGGGAAGAATACCAGGAAAAAGCCGCGGCAAAACTCGTCGAGATTCAATCGAAAACCAAGGCCGCCGTTAACCAGGGTAACGAAAAAATCGCCGACATCGAAGAAGTATTCGATCAGCGAAAAGAAGAACTCGCGAACATCGTCCGCATCATCGACACCAAAAAGGCCGAAGAGAAAAATTCCTTCAAACTCAAGGCCGAAGCCGATGCGAAACTGAAATCCGATCTCGCCGCCGCCAAAGACGAGATCGGCACTCTCAAATCCGCCCTCAAAAACGCCGACAAACGCCTCCTCGATATGGCCGGAGGTCACGATGCCCCCAAACTAGACGCCGAAAGCCCCGCCGACGCGAAAGCCGTCTCTGATCTCCATCGCGACATCAACGCCCGTCGCGCCTCCCTCGAGTATCTCAACGAACAATGGGACAAAACCAAGCAGGAACTCGACGGCCGCCAAAAATCCCTCCAATCCCAACTCGAAGAACTCACCAAAACACTCGAGGCCCGCAAAGCCGAACTCACTGCGCTCGATCAGGATCAAAGCACGGATGTAGAATCTTCGTCCTCGTCGATCCCCGAGCCAATGAAGCGACTCCGAATCGACGTCGCTCCCACCGCCTCGGACGACGCCCTGCAGGAAAAACTAAAAGTCCTCGAGGACGCCATCGGCGAAAAACAAAAACACCTCGAGGAAGTGTCCGCCGGCCTTGAATCAAAAACGGCAGAACTCCGCGAAGCCGATTCCAAACTCGCCAACACCAACTCCCGTATCCACAAAGCCACCGACCATTTGAAGCGCTCCCAGAACGCCGCCGGCCAATACGTGCAGCCGCCCGCCCCACTCGCCCCCGCCTCCGGCCATCGCCTCCTTCCCCGCGCCGCCGTCAACCCCTTCGCCAGCGCCACGCCCCCGATCACTCCCATCGCCACCGAAGATACACAAGCCCTCGCCCTCACCGTCTTCGCCCCCGACGCCGGATCGCCCAGCCAAAGTTTCCCCGAAGGCGCCGGCGCCCCCGATCTCTACCTCCATCCCCCCGTCGGACTACACGCCCTCGCCGCCTGCACCAACGGCTTCATTAAAAATTCCTTCGACGACGAACTCCTCCTCAACTCCACCTCTCCCGTCCTCCTCGTCCTTCCCGCCGACCTCGACTCCTGCACCACCGAGATCGCAAAAGTCCTCAATCTCAATCACGGCCGCCCTCGCATCGCATGCCTCCCCCCCGGCATCTTCGACCGGCTCGGCCCCGCCCTCCAGCAAGACACCCGCTTCCAGTCCTTCACCACACAACTCGGCCAATTCGAAGGCGTTATCTCCATCGACGCCGATACCGCCCGCCTCGTCGACTCTCTCACCTCCGTCAACCGCCACCTCCACCTCCCGCTCCCAGCCCCCATCGATGCCACCGAATGGGAATTCTCCGTCACCATCGAGAAACGCTCACCGGGCTTGTTCCTCGCCGCCGACGGATTCGACGCCGATTCCCCACGCCACCTCGCTCTCGTCAATCTCGTCAATCGCCTCGCCACGGAATATAAAATCCCAATAACCCTCTACAGACACGATCCCGAAAATCCTCTTCCCGAACTCGATATCCCTGCAGAACTCCTCTCCCAACCCGAGCCAAAACAAAACTACCTCCAATACCTCTCCCTCGCCGCCAATCATCGCTTCATCGCCGGCTTCGGACCCAATCTCGCCGGCGGCGAGGCCCGCGGAGATGCCCTCCTCTGCAGAAACCTCTTCGTCGGCTGCCGCGAAAACGACGCTGAAAAAATCTTCGCCGATACTGTCGCTCCGGCAGACCAACTCAAAGAGATCGCCGCTGAAATCAACAACCTCGCCAACGACTCACAGCGCTACCTCGACCACGTCGAAAAATCCCAGTGGCTCGCCCTCGAAAAACTCTCCTTCCAAGCCGCCCGCGATCGCCTCGAAGACTTCATCTACTCCTTCGCCCCCCCATCGATCGCCGTCTAATCAAAGAGGTGGGGCTCGTTGTCCCCAACGAGCCTCCACAGCGAAGTTCTGCGTAGCAGGACGTAACGAGGACTGAATTGTCTGAATTTCCCAAGCCCGATCTCCACATACGGTCCCGGAGGGACCATAGAAACTAACCGGTGGTGGAGGAAACCGAAACCACCGGGCAACCCACCTAACAAGAGCCATGCGCCCCGGAGGGGCGCCAGAAGCCAACACATTCCCCTCGCGTATACATAACCGCCAGATACCCGTTTTCCCTTCCCTTCCCCGCCCCCCCATTCAAGAATCACTCCCGTACATGTCGCCGCTGCTGCTCCTGGCCCTCTTCCTGATCCTGCTCGTCCTGGGCTTCCTTTCCGCCACCCTCTCCGCCCTCGAAACTGCCCTCCTCTTCCTCAAGGAACACCATCGTCCCGCCCTCGCTGGCAATGACTCCCGCCTCGAACGTGACCTCGACAAACTTGCCCGAGATGACAACCAAACCCTGAACCACGTCCTCCTCCTCGCCGCCGTCATCAATCTCACCATCGCCGCGCTCGCCCTCTTCCTCATCCGCACCGCCTGCCAGCAGTGGCCCCTCTCGCCGCTCCCCACCGCCCTCATCACCTTCGCCGCCATCATCCTCGTCACCGATCTCCTCCCCAAACTCGTCGCCCTCGCCCGCCCCGCCTCCGTCTTCCGCGCCGTCGCCCGCCCCGTCCTCGCCCTCGATCCCGTCCTCAAACCACTCCTCGATACCATCATTAACCTCGCCGACACACTCACCGCTCTCCTCATTCCAAAACGAGCTGTCCAACACACCGACCTCACCGAAGACGAACTCGAAACCCTCGTCGAACTCCGCCGGGACGACGGCATCCTCCAGGAAAGCGAGAGCGAAATGATTAACGAAATTATCCGCCTCGGAGACAAGACCGCAAAAGACTGCATGATCCCCCGCGTCGATACCACCGTCATGCCCAACGATATTGCCCCCGATGAAGCCGACGCCCTCATTCGCAACCACCCCCACTCACACCTCCCCGTCTACCGGGACTCCCCCGACGTCATTATCGGCGTCCTCAATGTCCGCGACTACCTCCTCGATAGGTCCCGCGACCACCACCGACACATCAAAGCACCCGTTTTCGTCCCGGAAACCATGATGGCGCTCGACCTCTTCCGCGACTACCTGAATACCCCACACTCTCTCGCCATCGTCCTCGATGAATTCGGAGGCATGGAAGGTGTCGTTGGCCACTCCGACCTCATCGAGGAAATCATCAGCGACGCCGCCCCCCTCCCCGACCCCAATCCGGAAATCCAGGACCTCGGAAAGAATCGCCTCCTCGTCGCCGGTAATGCCCGCCTCGACGAAATCGAAGAGGCCATCAATGTCGACCTCGAAACCGATGGCATCGATACCATTGGCGGACTCCTCTTTAATCACGTCGACCAACTCCCCGTCCCCGGCCAAAAGATTCGCATCAACGGCATCGTCGCCACGGTTCGCAAATGCAGCGATCGCCGCATTCAGGAAGTCCTTATCGAACTCGAGCCCCCCAAAACTGGCGACACCGAAAAACCCTCACCCCACGAAAATTCATGATCTGGGTCGTCGTCAGCCTCGCCCTCGTCCTCTCCTTCCTCCTCTCAGGACTCGAGACCGCCGTCCTCGGCGTCAGCCGCGTCCGCCTCCGCCATTACGCCAAAGAAAACGATCCCACCGCCATCCGCCTCGAAAAACTCTTCTCCCGCCGCAACCGCCTCCTCGCCTCCGTCCTCTTCGCCAACAATTCCATCAACCTCCTCGTCTTCGCCTTTCTCACCCAAATCCTCGTCGCCCACCTCGGACCGCGCGGATACTTCGCCGCCATCGGCATCTCCCTCCCTATCTACGTCCTCCTCCTCGAACTCGTCCCCAAAGCCCTCTTTAAACGCTTCCCCTATCGATCCGTCCGCACCCTCCTCCCCCTCCTCTCCGTCATCTACTACAGCCTCCTCCCCCTCATGAAACTCGGCGCCCTCCTCCCCGAAAAATGGCGCCAGGCACCCCCCACCCCCGAAAAAGAACAACGCGAAGAATTTAAAGCCCTCACCGATGTCATCGAACGCGAAGGCTCTCTCACCAAGGACGAAAAAAAACTCATCCAGAATGTCATCGACTTTGACGACGTCACGGCAGAACAGGCCATGATCCCCCTCTCCAAGGTCACCGCCATCCCCCTCGAAATGCCCATCTCCGCCGTCATCGACCTCACCCGAGAAACCCGCCTCGATCAGTTCCCCGTCATCTCCCCGGAAGGCCAACTCGTCGGCCTCGTCAATACCTACGAAATCCTCCAGGACGAGAACCCCCGCGGCACCGTCGTCAGATACCTCCGCCGCCTCGTCCGCACCCACCCCGAAGAAAAAGCCGCCTCCATCATCCAACGCCTCCGCCGCGGCGGCATCCAACTCGCCGCCGTCTGCCACCCCTCCGGACGCCCCCTCGGTATCGTCAGCGCCGAGGACCTCGTCCACCAAATGCTCCACCGCCCCTGACCCCCCACCCCATCTGGCCAAAAAAACGCTGCACGTATAACGTTTCCCCGGCCATCCGCCTCCCCGCCGACCTCCCCACCTATGAATCTGTGGGCCGAAGAACCGAAAAACCGAAAAATAATCCCCCCAATCCCCCGTCCCACAAGGCCTCCGAAAAAAACCTTCCCCGCCAGCCCCCATTCCCCGTTCCCCGCCCGAGTTTCCAGTTGCCCCACCCCCTTTTTCCCCTAACGTAATGACGCAATCTCCAGGCATGGGTTTCTATAATGTCCATAATTCCCGGGATCATCAGCCGATGATCCCGCTTTGTTACCGACCCCGGCTGGCCCCCAAGGCCATCGCCCGTCGGAACAATTCATATCCTCATGGACGCCCAACGCACTCGACGGCAATTCTCGGAAACAGCCTGAGGTCACACGGGATAGACAACCCGGATTCCCCCTACCCCGGGTCCACCCCCCGTCACCCCTCATTGAGTGCCATTCCGCACCCTTGCGGAGATCGCCACCAATACAATGAACCGCATTGCGAACAGGCGGCGCTTCGGAGTCACGACAGACCCCGGCAGGGTCTCGTCCCCCGTCGCCAGTCGGAATGTTGCGCCACAGTCACGACGCCCGATCTCAATCAGGCAAATCACCGCGCAACACGCAACGCAAATACCGAATGGACAATCCAGTCCAACCTAAAACGATACAAAAAAAAATGTCTACATCCCAAGCGACCGGAAATAGTTCCCGCCGCCGCTCCCGTGGCGGAGGCTCTCGCAACCGAAACAACAATCGCAACCGCTCCGGCGGCCGGCCCAATCGGCGCCCCGCAAAAGCACCCGAACCGAGCTTCGGACAAAAATTCCTGAAAGTAATCACCTTCGGCCTCGCCGGTGGTGCCCCCGCGAAACCCGCCTCCAGCGGTAATCGCTCCAGGAATAACAACAGCAGCCGTTCCTCGAACAACAATCGCAGCCGCAACGGCGGTTCCTCTTCGTCGCGACGCCAGTCCGGCGGCAGAAATCGCTCACCCGAAATCGTCGCCGTCACCAACTCCCGGCTCTACGTGGGTAACCTCTCTTACGATGCCACCGAAAGCGACCTCTTCGAACTCTTCAGCGGAGCCGGTGCCGTCCAAAACGCCGAAATCGTCTCCCATAAATACTCCCAACGATCGAAAGGATACGCCTTCATCGAGATGGGCTCCACCGACGAAGCCCAACGCGCCGTCGATATCCTCCACGATCAGGATTTCATGGGTCGGAAACTCGTCGTCAGCGGCGCCAAAAGCCGCGGACCCCACGAGGACACCCTCGCCGATCGAGACGAGTAAATCCGACACTTCCATCCTCTTCTAAAAACAAAACCTCCCGCCGCCTCGTCGCGACGGGAGGTTTTTCTTTTCCCCCTTCCGAGATCGCCCATCCTCATTCCATGTCTCCCTTCTACATCGCCGGTCCCACCGGCGCCGGGAAAAGCAGCGTCGCGCTCGCGCTCGCGCAACGATGCCGCGGCGAAATCGTCAATGCCGATGCCTTCCAAATCTACCGCGGCCTGGACATCATCACCGCCAAACCCTCCCCCAAAGACCTCGCCGCCGTGCCACACCACCTCTACTCCGTTATCGATCCCGGTGATTCCTTCAACGCCGCCCGCTTCGCCGAACTCGCACGCCCCTGCATCGATCAAATCCTCTCGCGAGACAAACCAGCCCTCGTCACCGGCGGCACCGGTCTCTACCTGAAATCGCTCACCCACGGCCTCAGCGATCTGCCACAAGCCTCCCCCGAACTCCGTGCCGAACTCGAAGCCCTCCCCCTTGAAGAACTCGTCGCCCGCCTCAAAGAACTCGATCCCGTCGGCGCCACCCAAACCAATCTCGCCAACAAACGATACGTTCAGCGCGCACTCGAGATCACCATCCAATCCGGCACCCCCATGTCCACCCTCAAAACCGATTGGCAACAAGACGCCGCTCCTCCCGCCCCCATCCACGGCGTTGTCCTCACCCGCCCACGCGAAGAACTCTATCAACGCATCAACCATCGCGTCCAAACCATGTTCGACCAAGGCGCCGTCGAAGAAGTCGCCGGCGCCCCTGCCCTCTCCCCCACCGCGGAAAAAGCCATCGGCATCGCCGAAATCCGCGCCCTCCTCGCCGGCCTAATCGACCGCCAAACCTGCATCGAACAAATCCAACAAGCCACCCGCCGCTTCGCCAAACGCCAGATCACCTGGTTCAAAAAAGAGAAAGCCTTCCAAACCATTTGCCTCGCCCCCACCGACACCCCAGAATCTACCTGCGAAAAAATCTTCCGCCTCTTTCCAGATTTGAATCCCAATACCTGATAACCAGCCGATGCGCACCCACACCGTCACGCTTCCCAATCACGCCTACCCCGTCCACATTGGCCCGGACCTCCTCGCCCAAACCGCCACCCTCCTCCCCGATCACCTCGGCACAGCCTGCGCGCTCGTCTCCGACACCAACGTCGCCCCCCTATACGCCGACCCCCTCCTCGCACACTTGAACGAAGCCGGTCTTAAGACCCAATCCATTACCATTCCCGCCGGCGAACCTTCCAAATCCATGTCCGTCGCAGAGGACGTCTGCCGACAAATGATCCAAGCCGGTCTCGACCGCCACGCCTTCCTCATCGCCCTCGGCGGAGGCGTCGTCGGCGACCTCGCCGGGTTCGCCGCCGCCACCTTCTACCGCGGCATCCCCCACATCCAGATTCCCACCACCATCGTCTCCCAAGTCGACTCCTCCGTCGGCGGCAAAACTGGCGTCAATACGGACGAAGGCAAAAACCTCATCGGCGCCTTCCACCAACCCGCCGCCGTTCTCGCCGATACCACCACTCTCCTCTCCCTCCCCGACCGCGAATACCGCGAAGGCTTCGCAGAAATTATCAAGCACGCCGCCATACGCGATCGCGAGATGATCCCCCTCATCGAAGAAATCGATTCCCAACGCCACCATCTCGATGCCCTGATCGAACGCAACGTCGCCATCAAGGCCGCCATCGTCGCCGAGGATGAAAAAGAAACCTCCGGGACCCGCGCCCTCCTTAACTTCGGCCACACCATCGGCCACGCGATCGAGTCCTCCGCCGGATACGGACGCCTCCTCCACGGCGAAGCCATCAGCCTCGGCCTCCGCGCCGCCACGCGCCTCTCCCAACAAGTCGCCGACCTATCGGATGACGATGCGGCAATCGTCAACAAACTCCTGGATCAGTTCCAACTACCCCAAACCCTCGACGACGACATTACCACCGACGATATCCTCGCCGCCCTTAAAACCGACAAAAAATTCAAAGCCGGACAAATCCGCTTCGTCCTTCTCCGCTCCTTCGGCGATGCCTTCGTCTCGTCCGACGTTTCCCTGGAACATATCACCACCGCCATCGAATCGCTCCGCATCTGACCTCGACCTCGGATTTCCGCCAGTGCCCCTCTCCCCCACAGACGCCTACCTCGCCCTTAACCTCCTCCCCAATATCGGACCCATTCGCGTCCGTCGCCTCCTCCAAACATTCACCACGCCCGACCGCATCCTTGCCGCTTCGCCCAAGGAACTCCAAACCGTCGAAGGCATCGGCCCCGAAATGGCCGAAAACATCCACGGCTGGGAGAACCACATCGACCTCGAACTGGAGAAAAGACGCCTCCAAGAGCACGACATCGCGGTGATCACCCGCGACTCCGCTAGCTACCCGAAAATCCTAAGCCAAATCCACGACCCTCCCTTCCTCCTCTACATCAAAGGCGAACTCACCGACCGCGATCAAACCGCCCTCGGGGTCGTCGGCTCCCGCCGCGCCACCCGCTACGGACTCGAAACCGCCCGCAAGCTCAGTTTCCAACTCGCCCACGCCGGCGTCACCATCATCTCCGGCCTCGCCCGAGGCATCGACACCGCCGCCCATGAAGGAGCCCTCGCCGCAAAAGGCCGCACCATCGCCGTCCTCGGTTCGGGTATCGCCAATATCTACCCGCCTGAAAACGAAGCCCTCGCCGAAAAAATTGCCGCCTCCGGCGCTGTCCTCTCCGAATTCCCGCCTCTCTACGTGCCCGACAAACAATCCTTCCCGCTCCGCAATCGCATCGTCAGTGGCATGAGCCTCGGCATCCTCGTCATCGAAGCCCCCGGCCGCTCCGGTTCTCTCATCACCGCCAATCAAGCCCTCGACCAAGGCCGCAATGTCTACGCCGTTCCCGGCCCCATCGATCGCCCCACTTCTGAAGGCGCCAATCGACTCATCCAACAAGGCGCGAAACTCGTCCTCGATAGCCGGGACATCCTCGAAGACATAGACACCCTCTTCCCACTCACCCCTTCCACCGCCCCCGACACCCCCGCCCGGCAGGAAACAAAACCCCGCGCCCTCGAAACCCTCTCACCCGAAGAAAAATCAATCTATGACGCCCTCGACGATACCGAAACCCAAATCGACACCCTCATCGAACGCACCGCCCTCCCCGTCGCCACCGTCTCCGCCAACCTCCTCCGCCTAGAAATGAAACACCTCGTCAAACAACTCCCCGGCAACTTCTTCATCAAACTCATCTAAGCCCCCAAAAACGGACATCCAAGCGTTACACGTGTAATGTTTAAATGGCCAAACCCCCACCCCTCAAAACGGACATCCAAATGTTACATGGGTGATGTTTTACTGGCCAAGCCCCTCGCCCCGCTCCGATTCTCCCTCCACCAACTCTCCCCCTATCCCCCATAAAACAAAGGATTCCCGCCCTTTTCGCGCCCCCCGCCAAAAAAATCCCCTTTGACAGATTAACAAATTCCCCGCTCCTTATCCCGCCATGCCAAAAACTCTGGTCATTGCGGAAAAACCATCCGTCGCCACGGATCTCTCCCGCGCGCTCGCCAAAAAACTCGGTAAATTCGAGAAAAAAGGCAAATCGCGGGACGCCCAATGCTTCGAAAACGACGACGCCATCATCACTTCCGCCGTCGGCCACCTCGTCGAACTCAAAATGCCCACCGGCCCCAATGGCAAAAATCTCCCCTGGAAATTCGACGTCCTCCCCGCCATCCCCAAGCACTTCGATCTCCAACCCATCGAGCAATCCGAAGGCCGCCTCCGCCACGTCCTCAAACAAGCCCGCCGGAAAGACGTCGACCGCATCGTCAATGCCTGCGACGCCGGCCGTGAAGGCGAACTCATCTTCCAATACATCCTCGATATCGGAAACATCGACAAACCCGTCCAGCGCCTCTGGATGCAATCCATGACCACCGGCGCCATCCAGGATGCCTGGGATGAACTTCGCGACGGCGGAGAAATGGGACCCCTCGCCGATGCCGCCAAATGCCGCTCCGAGTCCGATTGGCTCGTCGGCCTCAATTCGACCCGCGCACTCACCTGCTTCCGATCCCGCCACGGCGGCTTCAATATCACCGCCGCCGGCCGCGTCCAGACCCCCACCCTCGCCATCCTCGCCAAACGCGAAAAAGAAATCAAAGCCTTCACCCCCACCCCCTACGCCGAAGTGCACGCCGACTTCTCCGTCGCCGCCGGTCAATACCCCGGACGCTGGATCGATCCCGATTGGAAAAAAGACGAGGCCAATCCCCACTCCAAACCCGAACGCATCTGGGACAAAGAGAAAGCCCAAACCATTCGCGATCGCTGCGAAGGCAAAACCGGCACGGTTCACGAAGAAAAGAAGCCGCAAAAACAAATCGCCCCGCAACTCTACGATCTCACCACTCTCCAGCGCGAAGCCCCCTTCACCGCAAAGCAAACCCTCCAGATCGCCCAGGCCCTCTACGAGCGACACAAAATGCTCACCTACCCGCGGACCGATTCCCGATACCTCCCGGAAGACTACCTGAGCAACGTCGTCCAAACCACGAAAGACCTCGCCGACTCCGGCCATCCCGTCGCGCAATGGGCCGCCGATTCCATCAAGAACGACCGCGTCCAGTTCCAGAAACGCATCTTTAACAACGCCAAAGTCTCCGACCACTTCGCCATCATCCCCACCGGTCGAGTCGTCAAGCTCAGCGACGCGGAAGCAAAACTCTACGACATGGTCGTCAAACGCTTCATCGCCGTCTTCTTCCCCCACGCCGAATTCGAAGTCACCAAACGCCTCACCGTCGTTGATCACGGAACCGAAAAAGATACCTTCCGCACCGACGGCAAAATCCTCGTCACCCCCGGCTGGCTCGCCGTCTACGGCCGCACCCCGGGCGTGGCGGCCGGTAAAGACGAACTCGTCCCCGCCGAAGAAAACGAATCCGCCAAGGTCGACGACATCGAGGTCGAAGAAAAAGAAACCAATCCGCCCGCACGCTACACGGAGTCCACGCTCCTCTCCGCTATGGAAGGCGCCGGTAAACTCGTCGACGACGAAGAACTCCGCGAAGCCATGTCCGAACGCGGCCTCGGCACCCCGGCCACCCGGGCCGCCATCATCGAAGGGCTCCTCCGACAGAAATACATCGCCCGAGAGGGCCGCGATCTCAATGTCACCGGCAAAGGTCTCCGCCTCATCGAACTCCTCGAGGAAATGGAGATCGAACCCCTCACCTCCCCCTCCATGACCGGCGATTGGGAAGCCAAGCTCCACCAAATCGAACACGGCCAGCTCGACCGCGGCACCTTCATGGAGGAAATCGAAACCTTCACCGAAGATGTCGTCGCTAAGGCACGAAAACACTACGAGACCGCCATCAATCGCGTTTTCCCCGACCTCAAATGCGCCTGCCCCCAGTGTGGTGCCGAGCCCCTGAAACAAACCGACGCCACCTACGAATGCTACGAACCGGAGTGCGATTTCCGCATCTCCAAATACGTCGCCGGCCGCCAACTCTCCGAAGAAGAAGCCATCCAACTCTTCACCACCAAATTCCTCGGACCCCTTGAAGGCTTCGTCTCACGCTTCAACAAACCCTTCGAAGCCGCCCTCGAACTCATCCAACCCGTCTCCAAGACCGGCAAAAAAGGAAAGTTCAAAACGAATTTCGTATTCGATCAGGACGAACCCGAATCCGCCGCCGATCTCACCGACGATCAACTCCTCACCACCCTCACTCTCCCCGGCGGAAAAGAAGCCAAAGTCTACCAGACCGAGAAGGCCTACCATATTCCCGATCTCACGACGAAGGACTCACCCGACGGCTTCCGCCTCGGCAAAACGATTCTCCAGAAAGAACTCACCCCGGAAGATGTCACCCCGCTCTTCACCAACGGCAAAACCGCCCTCCTAAACGGCTTCGTCTCCAAGCGCACCAAGCGCCCCTTCGCCGCCCACCTCACCCTCGACTTCGAAACCGGCAAAATCGGCTTCGAGTTCGCCCCCCGCAAAAAGAAAGCCGCCTCCAAGAAAAAGGCCGAACCCGCCGCCAGCTAAGCCCCGACGCCGTTTCGCCCGTAGGTGCCAGCGACTACGCGGCCGCTTAGCGGCCTTATCTAGAAAATAAAACCCTTCAGTAGAGCCCGCCAAAAGCGGGACAAAGCGAGGACTCCCCTCGAGTATCGAGCATCGAGTATCGAGTATCCAGCATCGAGCACCCAGATTCTCACCGTCGCCCCTCATCCCTGAAAAAATCTACATATTGTGGTTGCTTTACCGTTGACACCACAATATCTAGTCCCTACCCTCGGCCAACTCGTGTTTCAGGGGGAAGCCACTCATGCAATGTATCCAGTGCGGTAGCCTCGATGACAAAGTCATCGACTCGCGGATGTCCAAAGACGGCACCGCCATCCGCCGCCGCCGGGAATGCATCGAATGCGGAAACCGCTTCACCACCTACGAACACCTCGAACGCTCCGACCTCCGCGTCATCAAACGCGACGGCGTTCGCGAAGACTTCCGTCGGGAGAAACTCCTCGATGGCATCGCCAAAGCCTGTGAAAAACGCCCCGTCAGTATCGAAGCCATCGAACAAGCCGTCGAAGATATCATCTCCGAACTCTACGCCGAAAATATCCGCGAAATACCGTCCAGCCGCATCGGCCCCCTCGTCATGAAAAAACTTCAGGAAATCGATCCCGTCGCCTACGTCCGCTACGCCTCCGTCTACCGCCAATTCAAAGACGTCGGGGAATTCATTCACGAAATCGAATCTCTCGAACGCATGCCACAACACGATCCCGCACAGGAAGAACTCTTTAACTCTCCCTCCTCCTCTTAATGCTTCGCCTCCAGACTATCCACAAAATCGATCAATCGATTAATCACCAACCCACTCGCTCCTTACCATGATCGCACTGCCAGCCCAAATGCCTCTCCTCCAAGTCGGTTCCCTCGAAGTCGCAGAATACGAAAAAGAATGGCTCCAGGAAACCATCGTGCGTGCCGCCGAACAGGCCGGACACGAAAAATGGTGGTTCGCCGAAGACGTCGCCAAAAGCGTCATCATCTACCTCCAAAAGCGATTCAATCATAACACCATCACCCTCAACGAGCTGTTCGACAAAGTCTCCCGCACGCTCTCCAAGTTTGGCTTCGCCGACGTCGCCAATGCCCTCACCCCCACACCCCCTCTCCTTCGTATCTCTCTCGCGGAAATCGCCCGGGAATCCGGCCCCGGTTTCGAACTCTTCTTCTTCCAATCCCTCGGCTCCAAACTCGACGAACTCTTCGCCCTCGACGCCGATCGTATCCACTGCGCCGATCTCAAACGCGCCGTCAAACTCCTCGCCGGCTCACCCAAAAAATGGACCCCCGCCTGCTCGGAACTCAAAGAAGAAATCATCGACTTCATCGTCCAGTCGGTGGAGAAAAAATCCACCCCCCCGGACCTCTCCCTCATGATCCGCTAGTTCTCTTTCTGCCTCCCGTTAGGGGCGAGCGGCCCGCTCGCCCGCAACATCGGGGTAATTCCGTTTCGATTCTTTTCAAAAAAATATCAGTTTTCTCCGTTTCCTCCTGTTCAATCAATTCAGTTCGTCAGTGTCCATCTTCCAACAAATCATCGATCGCGAAATCCCCGCCGATATCGTCCACGAAGACGACCTTTGCCTCGCCTTCAAAGACATCGCCCCACAGGCGCCCATCCACATTCTCGTCATTCCTAAGAAACCCATCCCCCGCGTCGGTGAAGCCACCGCCGAAGACCAACAAATCCTCGGCCACCTCCTCCTCACCGCCGGTAAGATCGCTACCGACCTCGGCGTCAATTCCACCGACGAAGGCTTCCGCCTCGTCATCAATAACGGATCAAATGGGGGCGAGGCCGTCCCCCACCTCCACGTCCACCTCCTCGCCGGACGACAACTCGCTTGGCCCCCGGGCTAACCTCACTTTTCCCTCTTGCCTTCCCCCACGATCTGCTACCGTACCCCTATGCCCTCGCCGCAAGCCCTCTCGTGTCTCACCCTGGCCGCCCTGCTCCTCGGCACCCTGGCCTCTTCTCCTCCCGCCCAAGAAAAAGCCGCTCCGCAAGATACCACCGAGGTCTTCTACACCAGCCGCATCGGCCAACCCTACGCCGCCGAAAATCGCGAACTTCTCAAAGAACTATATAACTCCGTCGCCGCCGAATATAACAAGGAAATCGAAGCGCAACGCGCTAAACAAGTCGAAGCCTTCGAAGGCACCAAGGTTCGCATCCTCAAAGTCCTCGACGAATCCGACGACAACGGCCAACTCTACCTCTGCGCCTACGAAGGCGGTCCCAAGGTCTTTTCCATCTCCGGCGATCCCTACAACGTCGGCGAACTCACCCCCGCCCTCAAAATCGAGGAGAACGGTGAACACACCGTCGAAATCACACGCACCGTCCTAGAGAAAAGCAAAACCCAGAAAGCACCCCAGCTCGAAAACGACGGCGTCGTCACCTTCTTCGGCATCCCCCTCGTCATCGATGACAAACCCGTCAAGGCTCGCAACGCGCCACCCACCTCCCCCAGTAAGCCCACCCCCTCCGGCCCCAAGCGCCGCGAGATTACCGAAGAAAAAACCCTCACCAAATTCGACGCCCAAGTCTCTACCGAAAAACTAGAGGACGGCCCCGCCCTCATGTCCACCGACCTCTTCCTCGAACAAATCAAAAACGGCGATTTCTACACCGTCGTCCGCGCCGAAGACCGACGATGCCAGGAATGCGTCGGCTTCGGCCGCGTTACCGATACCTTCCGCCCCGCCGGCATGCGCGAACCCGACGGCAAAATCGCCTGCCCCGAATGCAAAGGCGTCGGCAAAAATCCCTGGAACGTCACCTATCGCGTGGCGTGGTAGCAGCCCGCCCGCTTGGGTGCCGACTCAGCCTGCCTACTTCACCACCATCTCACCCTTCATCACAATCCAGTGCCCCGGAAACGTGCACAAGAACGGATAAGTGTCCGCCTTCTCCGGCGCCATGAACCGCAGCACATACCCCTGGTCCTGATTCAACATCGGCGTATGATGCAAAACCTTGTCCGAATCGGGCAGGAACCCCTTCTCTAGCCCCTTCGGGTCCTTCGCCATCTCGTTCGCCGCCATCCCCAACTCCTCCACCGACCCCGGCTTCGCAATAATCAAGTTGTGCGGCGTCACATCCGGGTTCGTAAACACCAACTTCACCGGCTGCCCCGCTTCCACCTCAAACTCGTTCAACGTGTAAAGCATCCGCTCGGGAATACACGATATCTCGACCACTTTAAGATTCCGCTGACTGTCAAAGTTCGCATCATTCGCGTTCTTGGTGGTGATCTGACTCTTGATCTTCGACTCCTGCTCATACGCCTTCAGAAATTCACTAATCCCCGGATTCGCCGCCAACAAGTCGTCGTTCCCCCGCCAATGCTGCGACAACGCCTCCGATCCCAAAGATGTCGCGATCGCAAAGTTTAAATGATCGCCCGTCGGATGTTTCGTCACATCCAACATCGCCAACAAGGCTTCCTTGCTCCCCAAGTAGCTCGCCGCAATCGCCGCCTCCAACCGCACCAAGCCGCTCTCGTCATTCGCACGCGCGTTCAAAGCCCCGGGCGCATCCTCCAACTCCCCATGCCAATACCGCAACTGCCGCGTCGCCGCCGCCCGCGCCAAATGATTCTCACACCCCAACAACTCCTCCAGCAGCGCCACGTTCACCGCCCCGATATTCCGATACATCCAAAGCCCCTCCAATTGATGATGCCGATACCGCTCATCCTTCTCGTCCAACCCCGCCACCCACTCATCCAAAGCCGCCTCCACCTCAGCCGCATCCCGCTCGCGCAGCTCCCGCTTCGCCCAATACCGATACCGATACTCCGGCGCCTTCAACAATTCCAACAACGCCGGAATCGGCTCCCCCGCAATCTTCGGCGGGTCCTGCAGCTTCGCCCCCTTCGGCACAATCCGCCAAATCCGCCCCGACTTCCGGTCCCGCCGGTCATCCCGCAACGAATACTGCGCGTGCCCCTTGATCGGATTATACCAATCACAAACATACATCGCCCCCCGCGGCCCATACCGTAAGTCCACCGGAATAAAGCTCAGGTTCTTCGAAAAAATAATGTCCCCCTGATACTCCTCCGTGAAGTGATCGTCGTGCTCCACCCACTTGTGAAACTCCACCCGGTTGGTCGGCTTATACCGCACCTTCACCATCCCCCCCTGCATCTCCTCCGGCCACGACGCAAAATCCACAAACTCATGCCCGCACACTCCCGAATACGCCGGTATCCCCGCCGCCTTCGGATGCTGGTCGGGATACGGCGGATTCAAGGCATGAAATGCCGATGCAAAAATCGGATGACTCGCCACATGATTGCCCCAGTCATCATACGTCACCCCCCAGGGATTCGTATTCGGGTAACTCCCAAACGTAATCAGCTTCTGGTTCCGAGGCGTAAACCGAAACCACGCACTGTTCTTCGCCCGAATCGGACCGTAAGGCGTCTCCACTTGGCTCGTGTGAAAAATCGACTCCCGAAACAACAAATCGCCGTCCGGCGTCCAAACAAAATCATGCAACGCATGGTGCGAGTCCTCACACCCAAATCCCGTCAAAACTTCCTCCCGGAAATCCGCCTTCCCATCCCCGTCCGTATCCTTGATGAACGAAAAATGCGGCTCTTCCGACACATAGACCCCGCCGTTCCCAAACTCAAACGACAACGGAATCTCCAAATCGTCCGCAAACACCGTGCTCTTGTCCGCCTTCCCGTCCCAATCCGTATCCTCCAGAATCACAATCTTGTCGTTCGGCGCGTTCCCCGGATACACGTGCGGATACGTCGTCGAACAACTCACCCAGAGCCGCCCCAACGAATCCCACCGCATCTGAATCGGACACGCCAGCTCCGGAAAATCCTCCTCCGACGCAAAACAATTCACCTCAAATCGCGGATCAATATCGAACGCCGCCAATTCATCCTCCGGTGTCAGCCACTCGTTCCCCCCGCGACTCTTCTCCGGCTCCGGTAACTCCGGCACATTCGAATCATCCACCACGTCCGGCACCGCCTTCCCCGCCGCGATATCCCAAATCCGCTGATCACGATTCGCCACCATGATATCGAAATTCCGCATCGCCGGCAGGAAATCCAGATACCCATACCGCTTGTTCCGCCCCCCCGTGTAATAAAAGGTGTTCAGCGGACGATACCGGTAAAAATACTGCTTGTTCTTATCCACCACCGTCGTCCGAAGCTGCTCGTCCACCTCCGGAGCCTTCTCCCCAAAAATGCCCTCAAACAATACCTCCCCAAACGCCCTGTATCCCGGATCAACCAAATGCACCCCATTAAAAGTCATAGCCTCTTCCGATCCCGCCATCACTTCCTTCATCGGCCCGAACGCATCCACAAACCCCACCTTCAATTCCAACGCCACTTCCGCCATTGCCCGCGTGTAGGCCTCAAGTCGCTCATTGTTCAAATCCCCCGCCGGCACGCCCTCGACATTCTCGTTCGCGATCGGCGACACCAAAACAATCCGCGGCCCGCTTTCCCCGTTGTAAGCATTCGACTTTAACTCAACCAAATACCGCGTCAGTCGCTGCTTGAATTCAGGAATCGCCTCCACCCCCTCAAACGACTCATTGAACCCGAACGCAGCGATGAGCACATCCGCCTCGTTCACCGTCAAATGCTGATCGAGCGTCCCAAATCCGGCCGGCCGGGTCTGAATATCCACTTCATCCGCCGACCACGCCAGGTTCCGCACCACCAACTCGTGCCGCGGAAACTGCTGATGCAACAACGCCTCGAAATACCCGAACCCCGATGACCGGTCCAACAAGGTATTCCCAATCAAAGCGATCCGATCCCCCTTCTCCAAAATCAAAGGAAGATCAGTATCCGCCGGACTCGTCTTCTGCGGCTGCGGCGCCGTCTGCTCGTAAATGCCAAACGCCGTAAACTCGTCTTCCCCTCCGTCCTCCGCCTCCGCCTGCTTCTCTTTCCCTTTCTTCTTCTTGTCCCCGATCTTCTGATGGGGCTCGCTCACCTGGATAATCGGAATATTCTTCGCGTCAATCCTCTGAATCTCCTCGCCCGCCGCCCAAACAATCCCATTCAAAAACAACCGCACAAAATTCGCGTCCGCAAATGACCCCACATGCCCGATCGATGTCGTAAACACCCGCCCACCCCACTCGTTCTCCCACGTCCATGCCACCACATCGGTCATCTCCTCCTTTATCTCGTGCGTCCCGAACTGATTCGTAATCGTCCCCGTCCGCTTCGCCTTCCCTGTTCCGTTCAACAACGGCGTCGCATCTTCCGGTATCTCCGCCAAATACAAAGTCCCCGCCGCAGTGATCGGCCCCCGCTTCTGATACCCCGTCAAAATCGGATGCCCCTTGGCCTCCGGTACCATTTCCACCTCCGTCGTGCCCGCCAGGTGAATAAAATACTTCGATCCCAACACATCCTTCCCAAACCCGTCGTTCCATTTCGCTCGAGGATCACCTTCCGGATACGCGAACGCATGCGAACTCGTTCGGAACCCCACCACCGGCTTGCCCGATTCCACATAGTCCGTGATGTGCTTCAGCTGATCGTCCGGCAGTGTCAAAAAACGCAGATAAAAAATCGCCACATCCGCATCCTTCAAAACCTCCAGCCCCGGTATCCCCTCCTCGCTCTTCTCCGGATTCCCCTTGGACTGCACCACCGTCGTCCGGAATCCCATCGACTTGAGTGCGTCCGCCAAAGGCGGCATCGTCGCCGCCGGATTGTAATGCGGGGTCCCCACCACAAAAACCGCATGCGGCTTGTCACCCTTCTTCCCCTTTTGCGCCCATACCTCCCCGCCAATCGCGAGATTTCCAAGCAATACCAAGCCAATCAACAATCGCTTCATAATCATAGTCTTCCCAAGTGAAGCAGAAAAACGATCCCCGCCCCATGGTTCTTTCGAGCCTCGGCGCCCAAATCAAACAGGACGCCCTCGCCTGAACACAATGACATCAGAGCCTCAAAAACAAAACTACCCACGCCTATTCGAGATCACGTACGTCCTCATGATAGACCTCACCATCCACCCCATGATGCCGAAACACTGCCCGCGGGCTCTCCCCGTCCTCATCCCGCTCCACCGTCACCGATAAAAACCCACCCTTGATGTTCAAATACTCGTGCATGTCACTGCGCTGATCTTGCGAAAACCCACCCGCATGCTTGTCCGTCGTCGGACCACAGGAATACTCCCGCACCCCCGTCTCCGGATCGACGGTCACATACTGCCAGTGCCGATCCCCGCACACCACATACATGTTCTCCTGGTCCGCAAGAAACGAACGAATTTCATCTCCCTCGTGTTGGAACCCCTCATTTGCATGGTTGTCATTCTTCTTCGTCCGATCCGGCCCCACAATCGGCGTCGGACTCACCAATATCCGAAACGTCGCATCGGACTCCTCAACGGTCCGCTTGAACCACTCCTTCTGCTCCTCTCCCCAAATCGTCTTCTCCGGCCCATCCGGCATCGTGTTCGGACTCCGAAAATCCCGCCCCTCCACAAACCATACCTGTAAATCTTTCCCCCATCGTTGCGTACGAAACGTGCTCTCTCCCATCGGCACTTGCTCCCGAAAAATCGCCAATCCCTCGTCCCAGGTCAATTCCCCATACGTCTTCCCCGGCCAACTGTCGTTGTCCAAGGTGTCGTGGTCATCCTTGATGAAATAGCTCCCCACCTGCGCATGAAAATCACGCTGATATGGCAAAGCATACATTCGCTGCCACTTCACACGCGCCAAGTCCGCCGACCGCGCATCCGGCGCCGCCTTGTCGTAATACAAAATGTCCCCGGTATGCACAAAAAAATTAGGGTCAAGTGCCCACATCAACGGATAAATCCCATGCCCATTCTCATCGTCATCCCGCCGGTGATACCCCTGCCCTGTCACCACGGTAAACACCACCTTCTCAGCGTCATCCACCGCCGGCGCGGTCTTGAATCCACCCTCCACCGTCGAACTCACCTCGTCACTTCCCGCTTCACGCCCTTCCACCTTCAATTCATAGGTCGTCCCCCCCTGCAATCCTTCCAACAAAAAGGCCCGCGTATAGTCCTTCTCCACTTCCACCGCCTCCCAGGCCGTCTCTTTCGCACTCTTCTCTCCACCAACCGGCCAATAACGCACGCGGACCTCCCCCTCCGTCCCCGGTACCGCCCAAAGGTCCACCGCTGCCGCCATTTCCTCACTCCCCTCCTTCAAACTCTTGATCTCTTTCACTTGCGGTGCCGCCTCCCAAGCCTCCACCTCAGTCAACCGCGTCCACACAATCGCCGAATCCTCTCCAACCTCTCCAATCTTGATCCCCGTCGCCTGCTGCGGCCCGTCCCCGCCCGATACCACCCCGGTAAAGCCGACAACCAAGACCGTCAATGCAGCAATCACGAGAAACAAGAACCCCTTCATCTTACCTACCCATACCCGTAAAAGATTGTGAGTCGACCCAATTTGTGAAAAGTCGTCCCCACATCATGGACATCGATTCCACGCTTCGCCAATCCTTCGGCCACGACGCCTTCCGCGCCGGCCAACGCGAAGCCATCACCTCCCTCCTCGAGGATCGCCCCGCCCTCGCCCTCTTCCCCACCGGCGCCGGTAAAAGCCTTTGCTACCAACTCCCCGCCATCCTTCTCGATGGCCTCACTCTCGTCGTCTCTCCCCTCATCGCCCTCATGCGCGACCAGGTCGATTCTCTCACCACAAAAAATATCGCGGCCGCTCGCCTCGATTCCAGCCTCGAGGCCAATGAAGTCCGCGCCATCTACGACCGGATGGATCGCAACGAACTCAAACTCCTCTTCGTCGCCCCGGAACGCCTCGCGAACGAAGGTTTCCTAAATAAACTCCACCATACAAAGCTCTCCCTCCTCGCCATCGACGAAGCCCATTGCATCTCCGAATGGGGCCACAACTTCCGCCCCGATTACCTGAAACTCGGCCAACTCGCGCAATCCCTAAATATCACCCGCGTCCTCGCCCTCACCGCCACCGCTACCCCAAATGTCGCCCGAGACATCTGCGATCACTTCCAGATCGCCGAAAACGATTTCATCCAAACCCCCTTCCACCGCCCCAACCTCCACTTCTCCGTCACCCCCTGCGCGAACGAGCAGCGCAAACAACTCCTCCTCGACCGCCTCAAGACAAATCCCGACAACTCCGCCATCGTTTACGTCACGCTCCAGCAAACCGCGGAAGAAATCGCCACCTTCCTCTCCCGCGAAGGTCTCTCCGCCCGCGCCTATCACGCGGGTCTCCCGGACGATACCCGCGCCGAAACCCAAAACGCATTCATGTCCGGCCAACTCAACACCGTCGTCGCCACCATCGCCTTCGGCATGGGCATCGATAAAGCCAATATCCGCGCCGTTTACCACTACAACCTCCCCAAATCCCTGGAAAACTACACCCAGGAATCCGGTCGCGCGGGCCGCGATGGCCACCCCGCCCATTGCGAAATCCTCGCCTGCGGCGACGACCGAGTCCCCCTTGAAAACTTCGTCTTCGGCGATACCCCATCCTCTTCCGCCCTCAAGTCTCTCGTGGAACAGGTCCTCCTCCAAGGCACGGAGTTCGATATCTCCCGCTACGAACTCGCCGGCGCCAAAGACATCCGCCCCCTTGTCGTCGCCACCGCGCTCACTTACCTCGAACTCGACGGACTCATCACATCCCTCGGCCCCTTCTACTCAAAATTCAACTTCCAGCCTCTCCAACCCATCGACCAAATTCTCGCCGGCCACGACGACGCCCACCAAAACTTCCTCGAACAAGTTTTTGCCGCCTCCAAGAAGAAACGCACCTGGTTCTCCATTGAAGTCGCCGAAGTCGCTTCCCACATCGAATGCTCGCCCGAAAAAATTCGCACCACCCTCAACGACCTCGCCCAGCTCGGCGAACTTCGCCTCAAACCGAGCGGCCTGCGCCACGCCTATCGCCTCAACCCTCACCCCGAAAAAACCGTCGCCACCGTCACCGCCGATCTCGAACGCCTCTTCACCAATCGCGAGACCGGTGAACTCGCGCGCCTCAACCGCGTCTTCAACTATTGCGAGACAACGCAATGCCTTACCCAACACCTCCTCGAATACTTCGGCGAATCCCTCCCCAACCCCTGCGGCACATGCTCAAACTGCCTCCGTCCAAAAACCACCCCTGCCCCACTACCCACCTCGCTCACCGACGAGCTCTCGCCGGAACAAATCGACCTCATTCACGCCGTCGCCGCCGAAAAACACCACTCGCTCCGCCAACCCCGCCAGCTCACCCGCTTCCTCTGCGGCATCTCCAGCCCCGCCGCCTCCCGGGCCCGCCTCAACCGCCACGACCACTTCGGAGCCCTCACCCACGTCCCCTTTCAAGCCGTCCTCACCCACGTATCCACGATGATCCTCGACTAACCGACGGAAAAATCTAGAAAATCACCGACTACATGCTCTCATGTAATACCATGGTTCTCCGCCGAATAGGACTCGTCGCCCTCGCGATCCTGATAGCGGCTCCGCTCTCCACTCGAGCCGCCGACGACAAGCCGAATATTGTCTTTTTCATGCTCGATGAATGGGGCTACTACGAATGGTCCCACATGGGCCACCCCGTTTTCGAAACACCCAACTTCGACACTTTCGCGGAAGAAGGCACGCGCTTTACCCAAATGCTCGCCGGCGGCAGCGTCTGTGCCCCCACCCGTTGCTCCCTCCTCACCGGAAAACACGGTGGCCACATCACCGTTCGCGCCAACGGCGGCGCCTCCGCGATCCGGCGCGACGAGAAAACCCTCGCTTCGTTCCTCAAAGACGAAGGCTACACCTGTGGTGGCTTCGGCAAATGGGGCATCGGAGCCCGCGGCACCAGCGGCGTGCCCGAACTCCACGGCTTCGATACCTTCTTCGGATACTACCACCAGGCCCACGCCCACACCTACTACCCCGCCTACCTCCTCAAGAATAGCGAACCCATTCCTCTCCCCGGCAACACCGACCACTTCCACAACGGCCGTATCTTCTCCCAAAGCCTCATCCATGGCCAGGCCATGCAGTTCATCCGCGACAACGAAGACGGCCCTTTCTTCGCCTACCTCCCCTACATCCTCCCCCACGGCCAATGGGCCATGCCCGAGAACGATCCTGCCTATCAAAAATACAAAGATCGCGACTTCGGAGGCACCAATCAAAAAGGCGAGAAAGATCAACAAATCTACGCCGCAATGATCGAACTCGCGGACCGCCAACTGGGCGAAATCATGGCCCTCCTAAAGGAGCTCGGCATCGATGACAACACCATCGTCATGATCTCAGGCGACAACGGCGGGCAAGCCTACTTCAAAAACGAAAACCATCCCGATGGCGTCTTTCGCCCCAATGTGAACCCCAAAACAGGCGTCCGCTTCCGCGGTGGCAAAGGCCAATTCTACGAAGGCGGCCTTCGTGTTCCCTTCGTCGCCCGGTGGCCCGGTAAAATTCCCGCCGGAATCATTTCAAATCACCTCTGCTACTTCCCCGATATCCTCCCGACCCTCATCGAACTCACCGGCGGTTTCCCCCCGCGTGACCTCGACGGCATCTCCATCGTTCCCTCCCTCCTCGGCGGCGAAGCCGCCGGTCGCGATCAGCCCGAACACGAGTTTCTCTACTGGGAAATGAACGACCAACGCGCCATCCGCAAAGACCACTGGAAAGCCGTCAAACCCAGCCACGATCAACCCTGGGAACTCTACGACCTCCGTACCGATCTCTCGGAAGAAAACGACATCAGCAAGGATCGAAGCAACATTCTTCTCGAACTCATCAGTAACGCCGACTCCGCCCACGACCCCATCCGCCCCGGCACCATCTACGATCCGGATCTCGCCTTCAAAAAATCGCGCTGATCGCGCCGCTACCTTACCCGCCGATAGCTCTCCCGCCCGGTCGCGCGCACAAAATCCTCAAGCGTCCCGCCGCAAAATCTCTCAAATACTCCCCGCTGCGTCACGTGCGCCTCCAACGCCTTCAGACGCTTCTCAAATACCGCCTCTCCATCCACCCGGAAATCTGGAGAATCATCGCGATTCAAAATTCCCCCCAAGGGATGATCCGGATTCCACGCGTTCATCGTCACTAAATGCACCGGCGTCGTTCCCGCCACCCTCCTCACGCTGTCATGCAAACAAACATGCGCCGGATGCCAATACTCTCCGCCGCTCCCATGCGTCACCACCACGGTCGCCTCCCACTCCAACACCGCCTGCCGAATCTTCACCGCCAATTCATCACCGTCATGCGCCGGTGCCACTGGCTTCCCGCCTGACGAAAGTGGATCGACATACCCCAGGTATCCCACCGATGAGACCCCCAGAACCTCCGCCGCCGCCCAAAGCTCCCCGTCGCGCACTCGGCCGATCTCCTCCCGAGACACATCCCCCAAGTCGCCGCCTTCCCCGCGCGTCATACACAAAAACCGCACTTCCGCCCCCAAACCCGCCAGCGTCGCCACTAACCCCGAACAAAAAGCCTCGTCATCCGGATGCGCAAACACCACCAGAACCCGCTGCTCACCCCACTCTCCAAATGGAGCCGCCACCCCCAACTCCTGCAACTCCCCCCAGCTTACCTTCCCCGCCCCCAACCGACGCAACGGCCGCAAAATCTTCCTCACCGCTCTCCGGACAAGATACGACTCGGATGAACCCGCAGCTGACGAAGACGACATGATGTTCTGCGGTGACTCCGCTACCGCTTCACCGTTTCATACAACTCAGCTCGATCCGCCGCAAGACCATCCGATCGCGCCGAAGGCGGCAAAAAACCCACCGTCCGTGAAAACAAACGATTCATCGCCGTCTTCTGCCGCAACATGATCGAAAACAGCTCATACTCCGCATCCACACGCGTCGGTCCCGTCGCCTCGGGACTGCAGGAGATGTCTATCAAAGACACCTCGCCCCTTGCCTGTAACTTCCGCACCAACTCCGCCCACAAATACCTGTCCGGTGCCTGATCCCGATATCGCCCGTCGATGCCGGACGCATAAACATAAAAGGTTCCTCCCCGGGCAAATCCCAAAACAAATGCCGCGAGGTCCCCGCCAATCGACAAGGTCAACAAATGCGAACCCGCATCCTCACGTCGCGCCACACACCTCACAAATTGACGAAAAACATCATTCTCAAACAACGATAACTCCCCGTTCCCCCGGTATTGAGCACTGTGCAGGTCCGCCGCCTTTTCAATCTCTCCGTCCATAATTTGCCGCCCCTCACACACCCGCACTTCCACCCCCTCGGGCCCCACGCGCGAAACGAGCGAGGCACCGTTAACAACGGGCGCTACCCGGTAACACGGCGAATACCCGATGCTCTGCTGCTTCAGCAACAACGGCGTGTCGTTCATACTCAAGGCAATCACTTCGGAGATCATCGAGTCCGCCGCCACCTTCGGCATGATCAGGTTGCATCCCTCCGAACGCACATACCCCATGACCACCCGCCAGCCCCATTTCGCCGACGCCGCATCCCGCGCAATAATGTCCTGGTGATGCGAACAACCGTCCCCGATAAAGCGCATCTGCCGATCCTTCCGATACAAAGGAAAAATCGCTACCAAAGCCTCATCTTCGTAAAACGCGAACACCAAAATCTCGTCGCAAACCGAACGAAACGATCTCAGCCACTCGATGTTCCAGCCATAACTCGCAAACGGCGCCGCCTCTTCCGAAATCAACGCCTTCCAGTCCATTTCTAAGGACTTAACTTCTTCAAGATTTCTCAGTATCTGGTAACTCATCGTCTTAGGGGGTTGGCATTCTAATCGAGGCCCTCACTCCAAAGCCAGCGCCTCGCGAAAAACATCATCCAGGCGCTCCCGCGAATGCCGCGAACGATACGCGTCAAATCGCGGAACTAACGGCTGGTCGTTCCAATCTTTCCGCTCCAAAAGTTTCTCGATGCCCACCATACATTGATCCACATCCCCCTGGTCCATGCATATTCCCATCCCAAACTCGTTCACCCGCGCCTCAATGCACTCCCCCCGACTCGCCAGGATCGGCCGCTCAAATAAAGCCGCCTTCGTCAAAGCATTGCTGCTCCCGTGAAAATCCTCGTAAGCCGCAAACACCACGTCAAATGAAGAGATTAACGAATTAAACTCGCCCGTGTCCGGAACCGGACCTGCATTCAGATCCAAATGAATGTTGTCAAATTCACCCTCCACATTCACCCGCTCGTCCACCTCACGCAGCCACTTCAATTCCTCGTCGCTCAAAGTCGTCTCGCTCAACGTCCCTCCAAATACAAAATACCAGGGCCGCCCCTCTTCCGCCGCACGCAACGCCGCCTTCAACAGCGTCAAGAATCCCTTCCGCCGTTCCAGCCCGATCACCCCGATAATCTTCCGCCCCTTCGCCTTCTCCAATACCTCACACGTAAAGGCACTCGGACCGTCCAATCGCGTCTCATCCGTAATGTCGGGAAACTGCAATACCGGCTTCCCACTTAGCGCTTCCAACTCATCCGTAAATCGCTCATCCAACACCCCAACCACCCGGCAACTGTCGGCCCGAAGGTTGAAATCTCCCTTCGCAATCCGCCTGAGCGAGTTCAACACCGATCCCTGCTCCGCGCATCTTGCCAAATGGTGGTTCCGAAAATAGAGCCCACCCCACGGCCGTCCCAACATCCGGTCCGCAATTGCCGCCGACGGCATAAAGCGTAGATAGGAATCCAACCAAGCAAGAAATACAAACCCGGCCGTCCATCCCGACCTCGCTTCCGCCCGCCGCATGGCCCGCCGCAAAGTCCACCACCGCACGACCGTGCTCGCCGGATCATGCTCTAAACCCAGCAAATTTACGCCGCCCTTCGTCCCCTTTAGTTCCTCCGTGACAATCCACTCATCCACATCCAATCCAAACTCGTCGCAAACCGTCGCCGCCGTCTCGCGGAATCCCGCCGGATCCGGACACAACGCAATCACCCGCGCCCCCAGTCTCACCATCGATGCAAAGAACTCTTTGAAATACGTCGGATGATGCCCCGCCCAACGCGGGTCAGCCAACGCAACAGTCTTCGTGGGTCGCTTCATCTCCTGAATCATGAAATTCGTACCGGTAAAGGTTCAACACTCCCGCCATGGACACCCGCCGACGCACGCCTGCTCACCACCCGCGCCGGAACCGTATGCCGCGCGTATGCCGCTCGCGCCCGCAAAAACAAAACCTGCGGCAATCCCGCCATCATCCCAAACACCAACCCCGCCAACCGCTCATCAAATGGATTCGAAGTCGCGCTCTCACTCAACAAACACCACGCCGCCACAAACGGAAGAAACGCATAGTCCAATCGAAACCCCGGCAAGGCACGGTTCACATATACCGACCGCAAGCAAAGCGCCATCACCCCGCCAAACAACGCGAGATGAAACAAAACCCCCAGCACGCCCCCGGAAAATAGCGCATATGTCCACACCGAGTGCCCCGCAAACCAGAACGCACCCGAAAAATCAAAGTCCGCAGGGTACACCAGATACAACTCCGGATAATAAGACGGATCCCAGTAGTAGTCTGCGCCCACCCCTTGCCCGTATACAAAAGTCGTCGGCGCCCCCTTCAGTATATCGATCATCGCCTTCGCTTCCGCTTCGCGGGTCAGCCAAGACAAATCCTTCGACGTCACACCGCCCGCCTGGTTGAACAATCGCTCCGCCCACCGCTCATAAATCTCCGGTTGCGACATCACAATCGTTCCGCCAACTACCAACATTACCACCCCGAATACCGCAAGACCCGCCAACTTCCGCCCCGCCCATTCCACCGGAATCAATCTCCAACAAATCGCCAATACCATGCACCCCAACGCCATCGTCCCTCCCACCGCCATCGGCAACAACGGCCCCCGTGTCACACTCATGAACAAGATTGCGAACACCAGCCCGATAATCATCAGCAGCCGAAGACTGAACCCCTTCCGGAACAACACCGCACAGGCAATAAATGCCGTCAGCCAGTTGATCCCCGGACTCAATATCTCCACCCGCACAGTCTCCAACGTGACCCCCATGAACGCGAATCCATACACGGCCCGCCATGCGACATTGATCACCACCGCAATCAAAACCGGCGTCACAATCTGCGTCATCGTCAAACCGGAGCACGCCCCAATATGCGCCACCGCAATCCCCAACCCGCACAAGGCAAATGGCACGATCACCCGCACGTAGTGCCCCATGTTCACACCATTGAACATCGCCACCAACACCGACAGCCCAAGAAATCCCCACCACAACATCAACAACCAGGCTCCCGGTCGTACCCTCAAATGGCGATAGCCCAGGGCAATCACCGCGCCACCCGCTGCCAACGCAATCCCCAGGAACCCCATCTGCACTGTCGACCCGCCCGAATCCCCACGGAAATCAAAAGCAAACGAGAGAGCAAACACCCACAGAAACAGCTGAATCCATCTCGATTCCGGCGCCCCCGTCGCTGTGTTCACATCTGTCATGTCTGCTCCCAGTAACAAGTCCTTCCGAGATCAGCACGCGTTCGCCCGCTTGAAAAAGGTCTGGAACATGATTTGAAAATCGAAAAACAGATTCCAGTTCTCGATATAATGAAGATCAAAACGAATCCGCTCACTCAAATCCGTATCCCCGCGCAAGCCATTCACCTGTGCCCAACCCGTGATTCCCGGCTTGATGCCGTGCCGCGCATTGTAATGAGGAATCTCTTCCTTGAATCTGGAGATCAATTCCGGCCGCTCGGGCCGCGGACCCACTAGGCTCATCTCGCCCTTCAATACATTCCAGAATTGAGGCACCTCATCGATGTTCCAGGCCCGCATAAACGCGCCCACCTTTAAGCGCCGCGAATCGTCCTTGACCGTCCAACCCACCTTGCCGTCCGCCTCCGCATTCAACTTCATGCTGCGCAACTTGATGATGTCAAATACCTGCCCATCCTGACCCAAACGCCGCTGACGATAGAATATCGGCCCTGGAGACTCGCGATGGATCAACCAACCGAAAATCGCAATGATCGGAAACGCGATCGTTAATCCCACCAACGCTCCCGCAATATCCACCGCCCGCTTCACGTAACTGTTCAACGCGTTGTGCAGCGGAAGCTTGGATATCCCCAACACCGGCATCCCGCTCAGCGATTCCAAATGCAGCCCCGAAAGCAGAATCTGAAAACAATTCGGGACCAACTTGAAGTCCACCAACTCCTTCTCACAATCCTCCGCCAACACAAGCATGTCGTTCCGGGGCAAATCCAAATCCGTTACCAGCAACATCTCCGCACCGGATTCTCGCAACACGCGCTTCCGATCCTCATACCGGCCCAACACCGGTACTTCCTTCGGCGGTTGCAAATCAAACCGCCCCTCCGGCGGTGCAATGACCCCGATCACATCGACCGGATGCCCTCGCCCCTCACCAAGCAACTGCATCGCCCGCTCGCAATGCCCGCTCCAGCCCACAAATACCGCCCTCTGACGAAGCCGCCGCGCAAAACGCTCACGGCGCACAATACTGTGATTGATCCAGCGCCAAGCAAGCAACAAGGTCAGAACATTCAAGAATCCAATCCCACAGTAAATCCGGCTGATCGGTGGATTAAACTTCAAGATCAACGACAGCGCCAAATACAACCCAAACCACACCAGGCAGGACTTCCCGATGATCCGGAATACCCGCCGGTAAGAAAGAAAGTTCCGAACATCATACAAATTGAAGTTCGCTAGGAGAAAACAAAGAATTACCGCACCGAAGGCAATGTGCCCGATGTAGTCGCCAACCGAGATTCCTTCCTGCGCCACTCCCAACGCCACAATCGGCGTTTCAAATCGAATAAAGTAGGCGAGAAACAATGCCGCCACCACCAACCCGGCATCGACCGCAAATGTCACCGCCGTCAGCTTAAGACGCAGTATTCCCAAGCGAGGGTCTTTTGCCCCGGCTCCATTTTCCAATATTCCGTTCGTTTCGCGCGAAGTTGTCATTACGAGTTTCCGTATATCGCCAGCGCGGGCTCAGGCTGAACCACACGAGGCACTGTCTGTGTTTGTGTTTGTGTCTGGTAAGCGTGATAAGATTGAATTTGCTCGTCTTTCGATCCGTTGAGAACGAAGCCCGCCAACGGCGCTCCCGCCCGCTGCAGGAACCGGCACGATTTCACCGCCGCCTTGCGCTGCGTCTTGCCCGCGCGCACCACCAGACAAACCGATTGCACGCAGTTCGCGATCGATACCGGGTCGCTCACCACGCCCACAGGGGAGCTATCGATGATGATCCGGTCAAACCACCGGTAAGCTTCCGCCAACAAACGAGGAAAACGCTCGTCACCCAGCAACTCCGCCGGATTCGCCGTCGCAGTGCCTGAAGGAAGGAAATACAAGTTTTCAAAGTCCGTGGAGTAACACGCGTCCCCCGGCTCAATCGTCCCACTGAGATGATCACTCAATCCGACACTCTCCACCTCCTTCAACAATGCCTTGCACAGACTCGGACGACGAAGGTCCGCATCAATCAACAAAGTCCGATACCCTTGCGAAGCGAGGGCCACCGCATAGTTCATCGCACTGAAGGATTTTCCCTCGTCCGGTCCCGCACTCGTGAAAAGCACGCTCCGCGAAGGCCCTTGCAACCCCGTAAACGAAAGTGAAGTCCGCAGCATCCGGAACGCTTCCGCAATCCGCGAGTTAGGATCACGGCGAATCGCAATCGCATCACTCAAATCATCAAAGTCGCCGTCAGGAATGGTCGTCAGCCCGGGTATCCCCAATGCCCGTTCCACCTGACCCACCGTCCGCAAGGATCCATCCAGCAAATTCAATACAAAGATCAATCCAACCCCCATAATCCCGCCAAATACAAAGGCCAATGCCACGATCACTTTCTTCCGCGGCTTGAATGGAAAATCAGCCACCATCGGCTCTTCCACCAAGCGCAAATGACTCTCCTGAATCCCCTCCGTCACATGCGTTTCCTTCAAACGACGCTGCACCGCATCGTAAAGCTCGCGATCGGACTCCACTTCACGTTCCAATGCGCGCATCGCCATCAACGAGTCGTTCAGTCCCAGCAACAACTCGTTCTGAGACTCCACCGCCGCGGCAAGCTTCTCTTCATTCTCGATCGCCGCCTCGTGCCGCTTGCGCATGTTTTCACCCGCCGCCAACGCATTGTCGTGCAACGCCAGCTGTAACTCGATCAATTCAGACTCCAAGGAGATATACGTCGGATGCTTGTATCCATACCGCTTCTGCACCTTGGCAAACTCCGCTTCCTTCTGGTCGATCGCCTTCTGCAACTCAACGATCTCCTCCTTCTGCGCCACTGTTCCCAAGCTGAGAATCGCCTCCGGATTCGTCCGATCAATGTCCTCCAACTGCTCCACGTCCGTCGCCAATCGAAGACGTTCCGCCTTCGCCACACTCAGGTCATCGTTCAACTTGCGAAGTTTCGCTACAACAATCCCGTCGTCGTTCTCCAAGGGCAAATCCGGATGCTTCTGCCGGTAAACCTGAAGGTCTCGTTCAGAATCCTCCAGTCGCTCCTTCAATCGCTCGGACTCTTCCACCAACGACTCCGTCGCCCGGCGCGTCGCCTGCAGACGCTGCTCGTAATTCATGTTCATGAACTCGTCCACCACGCTCCGCGCAATCCGCCGCGCCCGCTCCGCGTCCGTATCTTCCACATGCACATCAATCAAGCGCGTGCCCCGGCGCAAGGTCGCCTGCACCCTGCTCCCAAGAAAGTTCACCAGCATGTTGTCGCTGTATGCCTTCCCATCATCATCCAATCCCATGAAGGTCGGATCATCCCGCAAGCCGTTCTTCTCAATGACTCGCAACAACACGGACGCCGATGCCAGGCTGTGCTCCACCGTCATCAGCTCTTCCATCTCACGGAAGTCGTCCGGAGTAACCGCCTGAATCTGCAAAACCCGCTCCGTCTCCTGCCCCACATACACCACCGCGCTCGAACCAAAAATGTCCGGCTTGCCCATCATGTAAACCGCCGCCAAGACTCCCAGCACCAATGCACCGCCCAAAACGATCCACCACTTTCTCAGAATCAACCCCGCCAAGGCGCCAATGTCGATCAACGGAGCAGTCGCACTCAAACCACCCAGATCCGACCGGCCCAAGGGCTGATCCTCCGGACGAAAGGGTTCCATCGCGTAAGAGTATTTGTCTGTTTGTTCTTTCATCCTTAAAAAATGCTTTCCGGTACCGTCACCACGTCTCCCGGCTGAATAATTACCGCCTCGGCTCCCGTGACCCGAGCCAGGTCTTTCCCGTTGAATTCACGAATGATCTCTTCACCGCCCGACCGACGCTTCAAAATGATCTTCTTGCGGTTCGCGATACCCGTGTAACTGCCCGCCATCCCAATCGCATCCAAAAGCGTGATCTCGCGATTGTCCGGAATCTCAAAGCGCCCCGGCGTCTGCACTTCCCCCAAAACCGTGAACATCCGCTTGGAGAAACTCACCACGTTCACCGTCACTTGAGGATTTACCAGGTATCCGTCCCGCAACTTCGCCGTAATCGCCGCCGCCGCTTCGTCAACCGTCTTGCCTTTGACTCCGACCGCACCGATCAAGGCCATATTAATCGTCCCATCGCCGGAGACACGCGCCTGTGCGTCCAGGTCCGGTTCTTGGAAAACCTTAACCTGCACAAGATCGTCCGCCGTAAGCCGGTAATTGCCCGCCGTGTTGGCGTCGGCATCGCCGACACCGATCGCGCCGACCAAAAGACCCATCGCAACCAAAGCTCGCAATCGAATCATTCCTTTCGATGTGGTGCT
Source organism: Verrucomicrobiota bacterium (assembly GCA_039028175.1). Lineage (GTDB taxonomy): Bacteria > Verrucomicrobiota > Verrucomicrobiia > Verrucomicrobiales > DEV007 > JBCDBW01. Next base: position 30,258 of record JBCCIR010000008.1, on the reverse strand, counting down.
CGTCATTTTCATGATACTTGTGTGTTGAATTTTCTTTCTCCCGAGTCGCTTCAAAATTCCATCCGGATTTGAGCGCCGAATTGATTGTTGTCGTAATCAAAGTCGGCAAAATTCGAGTCGTCCTCCTCATACCGGTAGAAGAGCTCGAACGTCATCCACTCGCGCAACGAATACGCAAGACTTGGACGAACGTAGAAAACCTTGTCCCGACGATCCGGTCCCTCGCTTTCGCCGGAGATGTCCTCGTAATTCGCCCACTCGTACCCCGCATCCAAAAGGAAAGCCCACCGCCGCCCCAAACGCTGCCGGAACGACGCGTTCACGCCCGTGGCCACAAAATCTTGATCCACCGTAAAGGCCGATGCCTCCACCCGGCGATATGACCGCAATCCAAACTCCGTCCCCTCCCGCAACCGGTAATCAAAACCAAGATCGTAAATCCCCGTCGTCGCGTTGCTCGCTCCAAAATCGCGAAACTCCACCCCGCCCGTCCCTAGAAAGGTGATCTTGTCACTGAACGACCACTCCGCCTCCACCAAACCCCGATGGAAACGCTGAATCGATGAAGACGGCGTCACATCGAGCGTTCCATAACCGTACCCCAATGCAAGCTTGGTCTTGTCCGTCAGGTCATACTCCAACAACACATCCACCGACCACTCGTCGGATCGCTCGATGTCAACCCGGTCCTTGTATTTGACGTTGTATGCGTCACCACGCGCAATTAGTCGGGTCTTCGGACTCAGATCGTAAGCCAACTCGAGAAAGTTGCTGTATATCCGGCGATCAAACCGGTCGCCCACGTCGGCCGTGGCGTCACTTAAAGTTTCATAGCGACCGAGATAGGAAATCTTCAGCTTGTGAAACCGATATCCCACCGCCAACAGCAAATCCTGGTTGAACGAGTTCTGATCGCTGTTGTCCGTGAATATCTCTCCCGTCGGCGAATAAAGAACACTGACATAGCTGTCCTCCCGCAAAACCGTGTCCCCCGCACCGAACCCAACAATGGGCGTGATCCGGAAAATAAAGTCCGACACCTTGTCCGTCGAACTGATGAAGATGTTGTCGTCATAAACACCCGACAAATCCAAGCCCAATTGGAAATCCTTGGATGAAAACAATTGCGGCCCGGTGGAATCCGCAATGGGGAACAACGCAGACGCCTCAATCGGCTCCGCAGACGGACGATCCAAATCAAAGGTCCCCACCACCAAGTCCTCAGGAAGAACCAACCCCTCGTCAGAACTTACCCCCTCCTGCGCTCCCGCGCCGCTCACCAACAAAGCCACCAAAACCACCGCCCAACCGGCAGGAACGCCACCCAGGCGCCCATCGCTCCCATCAGGGGTATCCCCCCGCTTAATCCTGATTCCCAACATGAGTCTGTTTGTGCTTCGGACCCCTCGATCAGAATCATCAGATTTCTCAGATAAACCCAACCAAGAGAAATAATACGAAAAGTGAGTCTCATTATAGCGAACAAAATCAAATATGCTAGCGGTTTTTGTAATTTTTATAAAAAAGACGGGTTTCTGTATGTCGGAACGGCTCTAATAAGCCCTATTATTGCGATTTATTTGTGTTTTTTATTGTTTTTATAACTCAGATGTGATAATCTGCTCCACCGTTCTGATAGCCCGTTGTGGGGTTATGAAACTGGGAATTCATTATGGAAATTATCTGCTGCCAGCCGGATATCGTGTGGGAGAACCCTGAGGCCAACCATGCCCACGTGCGCGACCTCCTCAATCACGCGACCTCCCCCATTTCCCCCGATTCCCTCATCGCCCTCCCCGAAATGTTCGCCTGCGGCTTCAGCGTCCAAAACCCCTACGCCGTCGCCGAATCCCCCTCCGGTGCCTCATTCCAGTTCCTCCAAGAACTCGCGATAAAGTACCAATCCTACCTCGTCGCCGGGATCCCCCTCTCCAACTCCCCCAACGAAACCCCCACCAACGAAGCCATCGTCGTCGCCCCCGACGGCAGCCTCGTCGCACGCTATTCCAAAATTCACCCCTTCTCCCCCGCTGGCGAGAACGAACACTTCGCTTCCGGAAATACCCCCGTCACCGCCAAGTGCGGCTCATGGCTCGTTTCCCCCGCCATCTGCTACGACCTCCGCTTTCCGGAACTCTTCAGACACAATACCTCCGGCAAGGGCGCCGAACTCCTCGTCGTCATCGCCAACTGGCCCGCCGTGCGCGCCGAACACTGGACCACCCTGCTCCGCGCGCGCGCTATCGAAAACCAGGCCTACGTCGCCGGAGTCAATCGCTGCGGCCAGGATCCCCACCATCAATACGCCGGCCAAAGCATCATTGTCGATCCCACCGGCCAAGTTCTCGCCGAAGCCGACGATCAACCCGGACTCACCCGCGCCCATCTCAACCACGAAATCATTTCCCAATGGCGCCGCGACTTCCCCGCCCTGGCCGATACCAAACTCGTTGCCCTGCCTCGCTAATGAATAAGCAAGCGACACTCCACATCCAAGTCACGGCGTCTTTCACAGCCGAACCCATCGAGCCAATCCTCGATGCCTGGATGTCCACGCTCGGAATCGACGCCCATATAGCCTTCTCTCCCTACAATCAAATCCTCCAGGAAGCCCTCGACCCCAATAGCGCCTCTTCCCACAACGACAAAGGCATCAATCTCTTCCTCGTCCAGTCCTCTCGGCAGTTCCTCGATAAGGAAGCCGCCGAGATCGAAAAAGCCCTCAAGTCGCTCAGCGAACGCGCTGCTGCTTCCACCATTGTCATATTCTGCCCGCACGATATCGACAGTTCCACGCCATCGACCGAAGAACGCCGCCTCATCGTCAAACTGAACAGTAACTCACGCATCCACACTATCAGCGGAGACGAACTCTCGAACCTATATCCCGTTCCCAATCCTTTCGACACGGCCGCAAAGACAACCGGCGATATTCCCTATACCGAAGAAGCCTACGCCGCCATCGCAACCGTCGCCGCTCGGAAAATCAGCTCGATCACCCGCCGCCCTCACAAAGTCATCGTGCTCGATGCCGACAACACCCTTTGGAAGGGCGTCATCGGAGAAGACGGCATCGATGGCATCGACGTGAACGCCCCTTACCGCCACCTCCAGAAGTTCATGCTGCAAAAGCACATCGAAGGTTGCCTCCTTTGCCTCGCTTCGAAAAACAACGAAAGAGAGGTCATCGACGTTTTCACCAGGCACCCTGGCATGATCCTCAAAGAGGACCATATCGCCGCATCCAAAATCAACTGGGAAAGAAAGTCGGAGAACATCCGCGAGATCGCACGGGAACTGCATCTCGGCCTCGATAGCTTCATCTTCATCGATGATAATCCGGCAGAATGCGAAGAAGTCGCCGCCAATTGCCCCAGCGTGCTCTCTCTCAATCTTCCCGCCGATCCCAAAGACATCCCCGCTTTCCTCGATCATGTCTGGGCCCTCGATGCCCCACCCCACCAAACCTCACAAGAAGACGCTCTCCGGAACGAGTTCTACAGACAGGAATCCCAACGCAACGACCTCCGCGAATCCGCGTCGTCTCTCGCGGAATTCCTCGCCGGCCTGAATCTCAACACCACCATCTCACCCTCCACGGAAGAAAATCACGCCCGCGTCAGCCAACTCTCCTACCGCACCAACCAGTTCAACGCCAATCCCACCCCCCGCACGCAGGCAGAACTGGAATCGATACTCGATACCCAGCAATGCCTCGTCGTGCGAGCCGCGGACCGCTTCGGAGACTACGGCCTCGTCGGCGCCATGATCTATGACGTCTCGGACGCCATCCTCCACGTCGACACGTTCCTCCTGAGCTGCCGCGCCCTCGGCAAAGGGGTCGAACGCGCCATGCTCATCAAACTCGGAGACATCGCCACCAGCCATGACGCCAAACAAATCGCCATCCACTTCACCAAAACTGATCGCAACGAACCCTGCGAACGCTTCCTCACTTCCGTAGCGACAAAAACCGAATCCACATTCTCCATCTCCAGCCAGGATGCCGCCGCGTTGCCGCCGCTCCCTACCGCCGAGGAATCCACACAGCCGTCGGTCCCAAGCCAATCAGAAGCCGCTGTCGCCAAGCCCGCCTTCTCCAACGAACTCGCCCAAAGAATCGCAAGCGATCTTCGCAGCCCCAAGACCATCCAAAGCGAGTTCTCAACCCCCACACGACCCCGCCCCGAAATCTCAACCCAATTCGTCAAACCCGGAACCGACACCGAAAGGGCCATCGCCGCCATCTGGCAGGACATCCTCGGGATCGAATCCGTCGGCATCGAAGACCCTTTCACCGCCCTCGGCGGCACTTCCATCCAACTGGTCCGCGTCCACTCACGGCTCCAACAAAGCTTCGACGTCCCCAATCTCTGCCTCACCGACCTCTTCGAACGTCCCACCATCGCCACGCTGACGCCCCTCATCGAGAATCCCGCTTCCTCCCAAATAATCAAGAATACCGAGCCCGGACAGGGCTCCACCACAACATCCAGTGACAATGAATCAGACGCCATCGCCGTCGTCGGGATGGCCCTTCGCGTCCCCGGCGCCGACAACACAGAGGACTTCTGGCACAACCTCGCCACCGGCACCGACTCCATTTCCCACTTCGAACGCCACGAAATCGAAAACGGCGAACACTTCGACCGCCCCGACTTCGTTGCCGCCAAAGGCATTCTCAACGATATCGAATCATTCGACGCCGGCTTCTTCGGTATCCTCCCGAAAGATGCCCGCCTCATGGACCCCCAACAACGCATCTTCCTCGAACTCGCTTGGGAAGCCATGGAGCGCGCCGGATACGACACCGAACGATACACCGGGCGCGTCGGCGTCTACGCCGGAGCTTACTTCGACAGCTATCTCCTGAACAACCTCTGCACCGATCGCGAGTTCCTCGCCGATCTCCTCCCCTCGATCCAGGTCGGCTCGCTCCAAACCGAGCTCGGAAACGACAAAGACTACCTCGCCACCCGCGTCGCCTTCAAAATGAACCTGCGCGGGCCGAGCATGACCCTTCAAACCGCCTGCTCCACCTCGATGGTCGCCATCGTCCAAGCCTGCACCGCCATCCGCTCCGGACAATGCGACATGGCCATGGCCGGAGGCATCACCATCACGCTCCCCGCCAAGCGCGGCTACTTCTACACCGAACAAGGAATGCTTTCGAAGGACGGCAAATGCTGCGCCTTCGACGCCAATGCCTCCGGCACGGTCTTCGGCAACGGCGCCGGCATCGTCGTATTGAAAAAACTGAGCGACGCCATCCGCGACAAAGATCACATCCACTCGGTCATTCGCGGCGCCGGCATCAACAACGACGGCGGCGTGAAACATTCCTACACCGCCCCCAGCGTCGACGGCCAAGTCGAGGTCATCCGCATGGCCCAAAACGACGCCGGCATCGATCCAGAAACGATCTCCTACATCGAAGCCCACGGCACCGGAACGCCTCTCGGAGATCCCATCGAGGTCAAAGCCCTCACCGAAGCCTTCGGAATCGGCACGGACGAAAAACAGTACTGCGCCCTCGGTTCCCTCAAAACAAATGTCGGGCACCTCGATGTCGCCTCCGGCGTCTGCGGTCTCATCAAGACGTCCCTCTCCATGGAAAATCGACAGCTGCCGCCCGTCGTCAACTACCGGTCGCCTAATCCCAAGATCGATTTCGAAAATAGCCCCTTCTACGTCAACGACAAACTCTCCGACTGGGCCCCAGCCAACGATACGCCTCGTCGAGCCGGCATCAGCGCCTTCGGCGTCGGCGGCACCAACGCTCACATCGTCGTCGAAGAAGCGCCCGAGGTTTCGTCCACCCCTTCCATGCGCCCCGCCCAATTATTCCTCCTCTCCGCGCGGTCCGACGATACGCTCGATCACGCCACGCAAAACCTCGCCGCTTATGTCGGCAACGAATCCCCGAACAGCGACCCCGCGGACGCCGCCTACACGCTCTCAACCGGTCGCAAAGCCTTCCGCCACCGCCGCGCCATCGTCGCGGCCGATCTCGCTGAGCTCGCCGGCAATATTAAAGCCAATCGGTCCACGCACAGCGCTCTCGCCGATCGCAGCAATCCCGGAGTCACCTTCATGTTCCCCGGCCAAGGCTCACAACACCTCAACATGGCCCGCGAGTTCTACGAATCGGAACCACGCTTCCGCAACCTGATCGACCACTGCACCGATATCCTGGAACCCCATATCGACTGCCGCCTCACCGAGGTCCTCTTCCCCGCTCCCGAAGCCGACCAGGACGCTGCCGCTGATCGCCTCAAGAATACCGTCCTCGCCCAACCCGCCATTTTCGTCATCGAATACGCTCTGGCCGACCTTTGGAAAAGCTGGGGCGTCGAACCCGCCGCCATGATCGGCCATAGCGTCGGCGAATTCGTCGCCGCCTGCCACGCTGGCGTCTTCAGCCTCGAAGACGGCCTCAAACTGCTCGCGGAGCGCGGTCGCCTCATGGGCGATCTCCCCGGCGGCGCCATGCTTTCCGTCCGCCTCTCCGAAGAAGAACTTCTCAAACGCCTTCCCGATACCCTCGATCTCGCCACGATCAACGGTCCCGAACTCTGCGTCGTCGCCGGCCCTCAAGAGGCCGCCGAAACCTTCCGAAAGGAACTCGAAGCCGACGATATCGTCGCCAAGCAACTTCACACCTCTCATGCGTTCCACTCACGCATGATGGATCCCGTCATCGAGCCCTTCGCAAAGTGCCTCGAACGCATCGCGCTAAATGCGCCCAACACCCCAATTCTCTCCACAGTCACCGGGGAATGGCTCACCGAAACGGAAACCACAAACCCTCAATATTGGGCTAAACACCTTCGCAAACCCGTCCGCTTCCACCAAAGCGTCGCCACCATCGCGGATGAACCGGAACAAATCTTCCTCGAGATCGGCCCCGGACAAACCCTCACCAGCCTCGCCCGCCAAACGGTCGACCGCTCCGCCAAACACCTCATCATCGCTACCTGCCAACACATCAACGAGTCCGGCTCAGACTACGCCAACACTCTCCTCTCCGTCGGTAAACTCTGGACCGCCGGCGTCACCATCGATTGGAGCGAATTCTACGGCAATGAAGACAGGAAGCGCCTTGTCCTGCCCACTTACCCCTTTGAAAGAAAACGGCACTGGGTCGATCCCACGCCTCTCAGAACCAATGAATCAATCGCCGTTCCCCCTTTGGAACAGCAACCCACACACCAACTCATCGCGGAATCATCTGAAACACTCACACCACCAGCTGAAACCATGACTGCCTCCACCGCACCGTCCCGTACCGAAACGCTCGCAGAAAAAGTTCGCGCCGTTCTCGCCGATCTCTCCGGAATCCCGGAAGGCGATATGACCGGTTCCGCAACGCTTCTCGAACTCGGCTTCGACTCGCTGCTTCTAACCCAGGTCAGCAAAGCGCTCCAAGACGAGTTCCAAACGCCCGTGACCATGCGCCAGCTCATGGATGACCTCGCCACGGTCAACGCAATCGTCACTCATCTCCACGATACCCTCGCACCGGAACTCTACCAGGCTGAAGCCGCGCCGGTCCCTCAGGAGACCACTCCGGCCCAGGCTCCAGTCGCCTCACCGACACCCCTCCCCGCGGCTCCCGCCCCTGCCTCCGCAACCACGCTTCCGGCGGTCGCCCCAGCTCAAAACGGCGGCTACGTCCAGAACGTGATCGATCAACAACTCCAGATCATGCGCGATCAACTCGCCGTCCTCGGCAACGGCGCCCCCGTCCCGGCAGCTACCGCGGTACCAGTACCGGCACCCACACCCGCTCCGGCTCCCGCGCCCCAAGCCGCCCCCATCGCGAAGACAAAACCCACCAAGGAAGAAGAACCCACAAAGTCCTCCGCGCCCACCACGGCCATCAACCGCAACACGGACGAGTCGCTCACGGACCAACAGCAACAACATCTCGACTACCTCATCGCACGTTACACCGCCAAAACTCCCACGTCCAAAGAACGCACCACCGAATACCGCGAATGGTATGCCGACCCCCGCACCGTCTCCGGATTCAACCGGAATTGGAAGGAGATGATCTATCAGATCGCGGTCGAAAAGTCCAAAGGCTCACGCCTCGTCGATATCGACGGCAATGAATACATCGACCTGCTCAACGGCTTCGGCCCGAACTTCCTCGGACACTCTCAAGATTTCGTAACAAAAGCACTCCACGAACAGCTCGAACGCGGCGTCGAAGTCGGACCACAGTCCGTCACCGCCATGGAAGCCGCCAAACTCTTCTGCGAGATCACCGGAAACGAACGCGCTAGCTTCGTGAATACCGGCTCGGAAGCCGTTCAAGCCGCCATGCGTCTCTCGCGAACCGTCACCGGTCGCGATAAAATTGTCGTCTTCACAAAAGACTATCACGGCAACTTCGACGAAGTGCTCGTCCGGGGCATCGGCTCCGGCAAAGACGCCCGCTCACTGCCCATCGCTCCCGGTATCCCGCGCCGCGCCGTCGATGACGTCATCGTCCTCCCCTATGGCACCGATGAATCCCTCGAGGTCATCCGCGAACGCGCCCACGAGTTGGCCGCCGTGATTGTAGAGCCCATCCAAAGCCGCCGCCCGGAATTCCAGCCCCTCGAGTTCATCCAGGAACTCAGAAAAATCACCGCCGACTCCGGAACGGTCTTCGTCTTCGACGAGGTCATCACCGGCTTCCGGACCGGACCTCGCGGCGCGCAGGAGTTCTACGGCGTCGAAGCCGATATCGCCACCTACGGCAAAGTCATCGGCGGCGGAATGCCCATCGGCGTGGTCGCCGGTAAAGCCGAATTTATGGACACCTTCGACGGTGGCGCCTGGCAATACGGCGATGATTCATTCCCCGAAAAAGGCGTGACCTTCTTCGCCGGAACTTTCGTCCGCCACCCCCTCGCCATGGCCGCACTCAAGGCGACCCTCCTCTACCTGAAAGATCAGGAACCGGCTTTCTGGGAAGGAGTCAAAGCGAAAGCCAATCGCCTCGTCAGCACCGTCGACAAGTTCTTCGTCGAAAACAACGTCCCCATCCGCATGGTGAACTTCGGTTCCCAAATGTTCATCCGCGTCGATGAGGATCACAAATACGCAAACCTCTTCTTCTTCCACCTCCGCGAAAAAGGGGTCTTTCTCCTCGAAGGTTTCCCCTCCTACATGACCGCGGCTCACACCGATGAAGACATTGACTACGTTATCGCCGCTTTCAAGGAAGCCGTCGCCGAACTCCAGAACGGCGACTTCTTTCCCAAGGGTCCCGCCACCGATAGGCTCAACGGCGGCCGACTCATAGGCCCCGATCGCCTCCTCTCCGAACCAAAGGAGTCCGATTCCACCAGCACCGAAGCAGTGCCCTTCACGCCGGCGCCCGAAGCCCAGGCTCGCACCTACCCCATGACCGAGCCGCTCTCAGAAGTATGGCTCGCCTCCAGCTTTAACAAGGAGTCGTCTCTCTGCTTCAACGAACTCAACACCCTCAAACTCCAGGGCGCGCTCGATATCGAGGCCATCAGGAAATCACTTCAGGAAATCGTCCAACGGCACGACGCCCTCCGAATGCGCTTTAGCGAAAGCGGCGACTTCTTCACGGTCGAACCCACCCTTGAGCTCGAGGTGCCGCTCACCAATCTCTCTTCAAACGAGACCACGGATCGAGAGGTCCTGGTAAACGACATCCTTCGTCGCGAAGCCACCACGACCTTCAATCTTACCGACGGCCCGCTCTTCAAGGCGGAGATCATCAAGCTCGAAGACGAGGAACATCTTCTCGTCCTTAACGCCCACCACATCGTGTGCGATGGCTGGTCATACAACGTCATCAGCTCCGACCTCAGCGAGCTCTATGCCGCCCATTCCAAGGGCACTCCCATCAAGCTCGCCCCCGCCATCCAATTCGGCGAATACGCAACCACCATTCACGAAGAAGAACGCTCGTCCGAAAGCTCCGAAAGCGAAGACTACTGGCTCAAACAATTCAAAACACCGGTCCCGCCCCTCGATCTCCCCACCGACCGTGCGCGCCAAACCGAACACAGCTTCCGCTGCGCAACGGTTTCCGATCGACTCGACAAGGAAACTCTGGTCGAACTCAAACGCCTCGCAGGCAAGAACGGCAGCACCCTCTTCGCGCTCATCATGAGCGCCTACAATGTCCTCCTTCATCGTCTCACCGGCCAAACCCGCATGGTCGTCGGTTTCCCTGCCGCGGGACAAAACACCGAAGGCAAAGAATCCCTCGTCGGCCACTGTGTGAACTTCCTTCCCTATGTCGGAGAAATTGATCCCGATGCCTCATTCTCCGGCCTTCTCAAACAAACACGTCAGGGTGTCCTCGACGCACTCGATCACCAGGATTGCACCTACGGACGCCTCATCAAGAAACTGAACCTTCCCCGCACCGGCGGCCAACGCCCCCTCATCGACGTCATCTTCAACCTCGAACGCATGGACGCCTACGATGAGTTCGCAGGACTCCAATCCGAGTTCCAAGAACATTCGCGAATCTACGCGACGAACACATTATTCCTGAAAGGACTCGAAGACGACCAAGGCCTCGACCTCAAATTCGAGTTCAACACGGCTCTCCTAGATGAAGAAACCGTCCAACTTTGGCTCGGGAACCTTCGTGATATTCTCACATCATTCCTGGACGATCCCGGCGCGTCCATCTCAAGCATCGTCCACGCCGACAACGACCGCCAACAACACCTTCTCGATACTTGGAACAACACCGCGACGCCCTATCCCCGCAATCAATCTGTCGCACAACTCTTCGATGTTACCGCCACGGAACACGCTGACAAAATAGCTCTCATCAGCAATGGCAAATCGTTCACCTATGCCGATCTCAAGAACCTCAGCGATTCCTTCGCCCGTAAATTGATCCTCGATGGGGTCGAACCCGGCTCCACCGTCGGCATCCTCCTCGAACGCTCACCGGAACTCATCGCCGCGATGTTCGCGATCCTCAAAACCGGAGCGGCATACGTCCCGCTCGATCCCGAATACCCGGAAGATCGCCTGGAATTTATGATCAACGACAGTCGCACCGGCATCGTCCTCACAAGTGAGAAGCTCCGAAACCGTCTCCCCGATCACATCACAACTCTCACCACCAAGTCCGCCCTCGGCGACACCGCTGCAAACGAAGTCCACCTCGACTTTCAGGCCGACGCCGGCGATCCCGCATACATCATCTATACCTCCGGCTCCACCGGCACACCCAAAGGCGCCGTCGTCCCGCACCGCGCCATCACTCGCCTCGTTCGCAATACCAACTACTGCGATCTCTCCCCGGATCATGTCTTCCTTCAGGCCTCAACCGTCTGCTTCGACGCGTCCGTCTTCGAAATCTACGGCGCCCTCCTGAACGGCGCCACCCTCGCGATCGCGCCTGCCGGGCCGCTCACCCTCGAGACCATCGCAACGACGATCACCAATCAAAACGTGACCACCCTCTGGCTCACAAGCGGCCTCTTCCAGCTCATGGTCGACGAAAACATCGACGCCCTCCGCGGAGTAAAACAACTCCTCACCGGCGGTGACATCGTTTCGTCCGCCCACGCCTCCAGAATCCTCGCCGAGATTCCCGATTGCACCCTCATCAACGCGTACGGCCCCACCGAAAATACAACGTTCACAACATGCCACACCATCACGCCCGAAGACGTCACCGGAGGAGGCATTCCCATCGGACGCCCCATCGCCAACACTCACACCTATATCCTCGATGAGAATCGCCGACCCGCTCCCATCGGTGTCCCCGGCGAACTCTACACCGGCGGCGACGGCCTCGCCCTCCGCTACCAAAGCAACGCTCGTCTCACCGAGGAAAAATTCGTCCCCAACCCCTTCGACCCCTCAAATCAATCCCGCCTCTATCGGACCGGCGACCGCTGCCGCTTCCGGGCGGACGGAACCATCGAGTTCCTCGGACGCATCGATCATCAGGTGAAAATCCGCGGCTTCCGCGTCGAACCCGGCGAGATCGAATCAAAACTCTCCGAACACCCCGCCGTCCGCCAATGCAAAGTCCTCGCTGTCGGCGATGACGCCGGCTCAAAGAGGCTCGTCGCATACGCGTCGCCCGCATCCGGGCTCACCCTCGACGAACAAATCGCCAAGGTATGGCTGCGCGCGACCCTCCCGGACTTCATGATCCCCTCGACCTTTGTGGTGATGGCCGAACTGCCCGTCAACGCAAATGGAAAGATCGATACCCACGCCCTCCCCGAACCCGTTCAAAACGATGTCTCCGGCAAATCCCACACCGCGCCGGAAACCGGGACCGAGCAGACGCTCGCCCCAATTTGGCAAGAGCTCCTCGAACAGTCGTCCATCGGCATCGACGACGATTTCTTCGCCCTCGGTGGTCACTCCCTCGTGGGAATGCGCCTCTTCGCCCGATTGCAAAAACAATTCGACGTGTCGCTACCCCTCGCCACCCTCTTCCAAGCGCCCACCATTCGCCTCCTCGCTCAGGCCATCGACAAAGAAGTTCAAGCCTCCGCGACGGCTGCGACAACCCAAGCCATCACCGTCGCCACGGTTCAACCCGCCGGCTCGGAATCTCCGCTCGTCGGAATCCACGGCGGTGACGGCGGAATCTTCTTCTACCGCAACCTCGCCGATCGCATGCCACAAGACCGCCCCTTCTTTGCATTCGAAGATCCGGCGCTCATCCCCTCGGAACCCATCCCCAACGAATCTATCGAAGAAACAGCCGCCAAGTATCTTCCCCGCCTCAAGGAAATCCAAGGCAAAGGCCCCTACATGCTCACAGGCTATTCCTTCGGCGGGATTGTCGCCTTCGAAATGGCACAACAACTCGTCGCCGCGGGAGAAAAAGTATCGTTCCTCGGTCTCATCGACACCGAAAATCCCGCTTCCGAAGTCCGACGATACGCCCTCCTAGAACGCCTCGCCGTGAATTGGCAACAACAGGAAACAAACACCGGCGTCTTCGGCAAAATAGGCAACCTCGGCAAACGGGTCGGTACCGGACTCGTCACACGAATCCGCACCGAAGCCGCCGCCGCCGCGGCCCGCACCCTCACTCCGTCAAAAACGACCAATCGGCTTCGCCAAATCCAACTCCGTGAAGCCCACGGGAAAGCCATGGAGAACTACACGCCGAAACCCTACCCCGGCAAAATCACGCTCTTTAAAGCCAGGGACAACGCCGAGAATGACAAGTTCGAACTCGCCGAAGACTACGGCTGGGGCCGCGTGGCCCGGAAGGGACTCGAAATCGTCGATATCCCCGGCGCCCACCTCACCATCTTCGACGAAGAAAATATCGAAGCCGTCGCCGAAGCCATCCACGAATCCGTCCCAGCCTGCAATACCCCTTCCGCAACACCTGTCGCGAATCATTAAACCCATCCTTTGCCGTCCATACCATCTCAACACACCCATGCAACACATCGGAAACTCACAGAATCCACATCTCAAACTCGGCGAAGTCCATCTCTGGAGCAATAGCCTCCTCATTGGACGAAACGAATTCGCCGCGTTTGAAAAAACGCTCTCCGACGACGAACGCCGCCGCGCCAACGCGTTTCGGTTCGAACACGATCGGCGCCGCTTCGTTGCCGCGCGCGGACAACTCCGCGCCCTTCTCGGCCACTACTCCGATGTCCCCGCTGCCGAAGTCGTCATCCGCGCCGGTGTCCACGGAAAACCATACCTTCACTACCCCTCCGAACTGATCCACTTCAACGTCTCCCACACCGGCGACAAGGCCATCATCGCCTTCTGCCCGGATGGCCCCGTCGGCGTTGATATCGAAGAACTGAAACGCGAAACCTGGCTCAACGAAATCGCGGAAACGTTCTGCACCGGCGGAGAACTCGACGCCATCCGTCGCCTCCCGACAGACGACCATCCCCGCGAACTCCTGCGCCTCTGGACCGCAAAGGAGGCCTTCCTCAAAGCACTCGGCAAAGGCCTCCAGGTCGCCCTCGACGAAATCGAACTTCTCCCAGGCGCACTCGCCACGGGCGATTTCCGCTGGGCCACCGATCCCGGCCTCTCGGATTTCTTCCAGCACCACCCCCTCCCCTTCTACGAACGCTCAGGCTATTGCGCCAGCCTCGTCACCCTCAAAGGCATCGCCTGCTCCCGCCTCTTTTGGCACCGCTTCCGCAACTCGCAACTAAAAGACATCTAACCTTTCCGCTGCCGACAACTCTTCACGGTGTTCGCCATCAACATCGCAATCGTCATCGGCCCCACTCCCCCGGGCACTGGCGTAATCGCCGCACACTTCGGCGCCACCGCCTCATAGTCCACATCCCCCACCAACCGGTATCCCCGCTTCGCCTCCGCGTCCTCCACACGGTTGATTCCCACGTCGATCACTACCGCGCCCTCGCGCACGTGATCCGCCGTCACAAAGTGCGCCCGCCCGATCGCCGCCACCAAAATATCCGCCGATCGGGTTACCGCCTCTAAATCCTTCGTCCGCGAATGCGCCACCGTCACCGTCGCATTCCCCGCACTCCCCTTCTGCATCAACAACATCGCCAGTGACTTGCCCACGATCATGCTCCGCCCCAAAACGACCACATGCGCCCCCTCAATCGGCACCTCATACTCCACCAACAACCGCTGACACCCCAAAGGCGTGCACGGCACAAACCCCGTCTCATCCTCCAAGGCCAGCTTCGCCACGTTCTCCGGATGAAACCCGTCCACGTCTTTCTCCGGCAAGATCGACCGCACAACCGTCCCCTCATCAATGTGATCCGGCAACGGCATCTGCACCAAAATCCCGTCGATCGCCTCATCCGCATTCAACTCCGCAATCCGCCCCAATAATTCCCCTTCACTCACATCCGCCGGCAACTCAATCTTGACCGAGTGCATCCCCAACTCCCCACACTTCCGCTCCTTCGAACCCACATACGCCCGCGAAGCCGGATTGTCGCCCACCAAAACCACCGCTAACCCCGGCACAATCCCCCGTTCCCCCAATGCCTTGATCTCACCCTCGCACTCCGCGAGCACCTTTTCCGCCACCGCTTTGCCGTCAATTCGTTCCATGGTTCGTCTCTGTCTCTTTTTCCGCTGCTTCGTCCGCCGCATCACTTTCCGTCAGCAGCAGTCGCTCAATTCGCTCACGCTCACTTTCAAGAAAATCATCTCCCGGCCGGTCCTCAATCAATTGCAATTCTTCCAGCACAACGTCAACCCGGGAAAACGGCCGCGGAATCTTAAACCGATCCCAGGTCTTCAATTCCCATACCGAATGATACCCCACCACCACCGGAAATATTGGCGCCCCCGTCTTCTGCGCCAGTTTGATCACCCCCGCTTGAAGCTTGCAACGCGGCCCACGAGGCCCGTCCGGCGTAAATACCGCATCTCCCCCCGCCTTCACCGCATCCACCAGCTCCCGCAACGCCGAGGCCCCCCGCCGCGACGACGACCCCCGGATCGACCCCACCCCAAATCGCGCCATCACATCCGATATAATCGCCCCGTCCCGGCTCGCACTCGCTAATACAAATCCACGCCGCTCCGGCAAATACCGCCGGTAAACCAGCGGCGTCACAAACAAACGATTGTGCCAAAACACCCACAGCATCGGATGATCAGGACGCTTCTCCAATACCCCCGCCCGGTCCTCCACCGAAATCCGCAAAGTCGCGCCCACACAACGCACCACCATGGCAATCAACCATCCTGTCACTCGCGCCTTCAACTATTACTTTTCTCCTCCTCGATCCCGCAGCCAACCGCCACGTCAATCAAAGAAAATTCGCCTGGTTCATCGCGCGCGTCAGTTCAATCTGACGGTCGATCTGTTCCGCATACTTCGCCGCCGTATCATCGTCCGGTTGACAACGCGACTCTTCATCCAAATCCACCAAGGCCGTCGCCAACTCCTCATACCCCATCGGCGACCCCTCCGACTTGAAAAACGTATACACCGCCTGGATCGCCGCGCCCAGGGCCGCACCCTCCGAGGTCTTCAATGTCACCGTCGACGCCCCGAACGCGTCCGCACACATCTGCCGCCACACCGCACTGTTACTCCCGCCCCCCGTCAATCGCACCTCGCTTGGGTCCATCCCTAACTCCCGCAAACGCTTCATCCCATAACCCAATCCCAGGGTCGCCCCCTCCATCGCCGCCCGCGCCACATGCGCCGGACTCATGTTCTCCGGCCGCATCCCATGCAAAACACCCGTCCCCTTCGGTAAATTCGGCGTCCGTTCCCCCGTCAAATAAGGCAAGAAAATCAACCCGTCCGCCCCCGCTGGCACCGATGCCACCGCCGCTTCCAATTGCGCATGATCCCAGCCAAACATCGCCCGCACCTTCTCCGTCACCACCGTGACATTCATCGTGCATAACAAGGGAAACCACCGGTCCGCACTGTCGCAAAACGCCGCCACCTCCCCAAGCCCGTCAATCACCGGCTCCCCCCAGGAACCATACAAAGTCCCCGAGGTCCCTAAACTCGCCGTCAACACGCCGTCCCGCACATTCCCCGTCCCAATCGCACCCATCATGTTGTCCCCACCACCCGCGCTGATCACCACCCGGCCCGTCAACCCCCACCGATGCCGAATCGATGGCGTCAACTCCCCATGCGGCTCCAACGACGATCCTAAACTCGGCAACATTTCCCGCACTTTCGGATCAATAAAATCAATCAACTCCGTACACCACTCACGCTTGCGCACATCCATCAAACCCGTCCCCGAAGCATCCCCGTATTCCATCCGGCGCACACCCGATAACCAGAAATTGATGTAATCATGCGGTAACAAAATCGTCGTCGTCGCTTCAAAATTCTCCGGCTCATTCTCCTTCAACCACAAAATCTTCGGCGCGGTATACCCCGGCAAAATCGCATTGCCCGCCATCTCAATCAGACCCGCCGATCCCGCAAACTCCTTCGCAAACGCCTCACACTGCTCCGTCGTCGAGGTGTCACACCAAAGCTTTGCCGGTCGCACCGGAAAATCATTCTTCCCCAACGCCACCAACCCATGCTGCTGCCCGCTCACCCCGATCCCTCGCACCTTCGCCCGGCTCTCCCCCAATTGATCCAGGCAGGACATCACCACCTTGTCCACCGCACCGATCCATACCTTCGGATCCTGCTCCATGTGCCCCGGGGGCAATCCCCCAATCAGCTCATACCCCTCCTGCGCCTCCGCCACAATCGACCCACGCTCGATATCAATCACGATCGCCTTCGTGCTCTGCGTCCCGCTGTCTATTCCAATAAAATACATAAGCCTGCTCTGCTTCCCACACCCGCGATCCCCGCTTGCGCAGGGTCTCGGCTCGTGCAAGATAAGACACGCGGATCACGGAAAACGAAAGGTTTTTCACCCCAAACACCCCCATACACCAAGCCTTTCCGCGAAAATTAACAAAGATTAAGGTTTTCTCGAAAAGCGATTGGTGTTTAGCTTCGTTAGATTTACTGGAAATACTGGCAATAGCCGACTCGCATGGAATTCGATTGGATAGACGTCCCCTTCAACCTGGACAAAATCACCCCCCGCGAAATCGAGGAATCCTTCGAAGACCCCTTCGCCATTCGTCTCCTCCCCGAAGAAGAAGACTCCGAAGCCGACGCCCGATACTTCTGCCTCGGCAAATCCCTCAATGGCAAACCCCTCCTCAGTATCTTCTGGACCAATGGAAAATCCTACCGCGTCATCTTCTCCCGCGAAATGACCGAGCAGGAAGCCAGCTTCTACGATCGAAAAAACGCCGAGCTCACCTGATCCTGCCACATGAAATCCATTTCCGCCTGGTCCGAAATCCCCGACTTCGATAGCGAGGAAGATGAAGCCAAGTTTTGGTCAAATCATGGCCTCGACCCCAGCCTCATGAACGCGTCCATTCACAAACCGAATGTCCGCGAGTCCACCACCATCACCCTTCGCTTCGACCCTCGCATGCTCGCCCGCATCAAACGCATCGCCCGCTCGCGATACCTCAACTACCAGAGCATGATGAAACAATGGCTCAGCGAACGCCTCGAACAGGAAATCGGCGGCGGCCCCGGCTCCGGTAACCCCTGATTCGCCTCTCGCCGCTCATCCCATCGTGGGCCCTCTTCTCCAGAGCCTCGTACGTCCCGCCCCCTGGTTCACCCTCTTCGCCGTCTGGATCGCCACGCTCTACTGGCTCGGCTCCCGCCCGCCTGATCCCGAACCCCTGTTCGAAATCCCCCACTTCGACAAGGTCGCCCACTTCATCTATTTCGCCGCCGGCGCCACTTTCCTTAGCCTCGCCCTCCGCCTCCACCCCAATATCAACCTCGCCCCCCTCACCTTCCTCCTCACCGTCACCCTCACCCTCGCCCTCCTCGGCGCCCTCGACGAACTCCACCAAACCCAAACCCCCGGCCGCCAAGGCGCCGACCCCTACGACTGGCTCGCGGATATTCTCGGCGCCCTCGCCGGAACGCTCATCGTCCTCAAGGCATCACAATATTTCCCACCGCCAAGTCCCAGGCGAAACTAGCATCGGCCGAGACGCTTTCCTTGGCGCCGACTATTCGCCATGCTATTCCCTGATTCACCACCCGCATGACCGACGACTCAAAAGCCGCCGCCAAAAAAGAAATCGAAGCCCTCCGCATCGAAATCACTCACCACGATCGCCTCTACTACATCGACGCCACCCCCGAACTCTCGGACAAAGAATACGACGATCTCTACCGCCGCCTCGAAGCCCTGGAAGCCGAACATCCCGACCTCCTCACCCCCGATTCCCCAACCCAACGCGTCGGCGGCGAACCTCTCGACGGATTCTCCCAAATCCAACACCCCGTCCCCATGCTCTCCATCGAGGACGTTCACGAGCTCAAACCCGAAGACCTCGCCACCCTCCAACAAACCAATCCCGTCGCCGAAGCCGAAAAAAACCTCCGCACCTGGTTCGACCGCTTCTCCCGTCGCATCAATACTACCCAGGTCCCCCTCACCATCGAGCCCAAGATCGACGGCGTCGCCGTTTCCCTCCTCTACCGCAACGGCACTCTCGAATACGCCGCCACCCGCGGTGACGGCACCACCGGCGACGATATCACCAACAACGTCCGCACCATCCGCTCCATCCCTCTCGAACTCCCCGATACCGCTCCCGCCGTCTTCGAAGTCAGAGGGGAAATCTTCATGCCCAACGAAGCCTTCGCCCAACTTAATCGCGAACGCGATGAAGCCGGCGAACCCGCCTTCGTCAATCCCCGCAATGCCACCGCCGGCACCCTCAAACAACTCGACCCTCGCCTCGTCGCTCCACGCCCCCTCGATTGCATCTTCCACTCCTTCGGCCTCGTTGAAGGCGCCTCCTTCGCCACGATGATGCAGTTCCAAAAACTCCTCCCCACACTCGGACTCCGCGCCACCCACTGGCTCCACCTCGTCGATTCCCTCGATGACCTCATCAAAGAGGTCCGCGCCCTCGCCCACGATCGCCACCAGTTCCCTTACGCCACGGATGGCGCCGTCATCAAAGTGAACGACATCGCCCTACACGAAACCCTCGGCGCCACTTCGAAATTCCCCCGCTGGGCCTGCGCCTATAAATACCCCCCCGAACAAAAGGAAACCCTGCTCAAAACCATCACCATCCAGGTCGGCCGCACGGGCGTCCTCACCCCCGTCGCCGAACTCGAACCCGTCTTCGTCAGCGGCACCACCGTGTCTCGCGCCACCCTCCACAACGAAGACGAAATCCAACGCAAAGACATCCGCATCGGCGATACCGTCCTCATCGAGAAAGCCGGCGAAATCATCCCCTCCGTCGTCAAAGTCATCACCGATAAGCGCCCCAAAGAAGCCCAGCCCTTCGATCTCTTCGCCTATGTCAACGGTGTCTGTCCCTCCTGCAACGGTCCCATCGAAAAAGAAGAAGGCCTCATCGCCTGGCGATGCTTCAATTTCGCCTGCCCCGCCCAAGCCGTCACCCGTATCAAACACTTCGCCCAACGCCGCGCCCTCGACCTCGAAGGCGTCGGCACGGCCGTCGCCGAAAAACTTATCGAGACCGGCATGGTAACTTCCCCCCTCGATCTCTTCACCCTCACCGAATCCGAACTCGCCGACCTCCACCTCGATCCCGCCAACCTCGGCACCGACAAACAATCCAAACCCCGCCGCCTCGGCGAGAAGAAAGCCCAACTCATCGTCGCGTCCCTCGAGCGCGCCCGAAACGAAATGCCGCTCGCCAAATGGATTTTCGGAATGGGTATCCACCAGGTCGGCGAATCCGCCGCGCTCGAACTCGCTCGGCTCCACGAATCCCTCTCCGCTCTCGCCCGCTCCGAAATCCTCACCACCATCCGAAATATCGCCGAACTCGAAGCCGAACAAAAAGCCGTGTCCCCACGGAACCGCGAAAATCCTCCCGCCAACGACGCCGAAAAAGCCGAGCGCCAAATCCGCTTCGACGAACTCAAAAAAGAGATCGCCATCCTCCGCGAAGAAATCGAGCCCTTCCAAATCAACGCCGACGTCGGTCCCGTCGCCTCCGCCGCCGTCCTCGAATACTTCAACTCCGAAGCCGGCCAGTTCGTCCTCAGACGCCTCGCCGAACTGAATATCGATCCCAAAAGCGACAACTACGCCCCCAAACCAGCAGAAGCCTCCGGCGATCTCCCCCTCACCGGACTCACCTTCGTCGTCACCGGCACCCTCTCCATTCCCCGAAACGACATGAAAGCCCGCATCGCCGCCCTCGGCGGAAAAGTCCCAGGCTCCATCTCCAAAAACACCGACTATCTCCTCGCCGGAGAAGGCGGCGGCTCAAAACGCGACAAGGCCGAGTCCCTCGGAGTCAAAATCATCGACGAAGCCGCCCTCGAAAAACTCATCGGCTCCTGATCTCCTCTCCCCCGTCCACAAAAAAGGAGCCCGCCGCAGCGGACTCCAATAAAACAAAAAAAGCGGCAAAAAACCGCTCTCCAAATTCTCTCCTAAAAATCCAGAAACCCTTCCGTCCCCGTAACCGGCTGAACCGGATCCACCGACAAGGTCCCCGTCCCCGTCACCGGCTGCAACGTCTCACCCGGCGCCGCCGGAACAATGTCCAAACTCAAATTGTTCACCCGCCACAAATCCACCGGCTGCGCACCACTCTCATAACTGACCTCCGGCGTCGGCTCCTCGCCCGGCGAAATCATCAAATACGCCATCACACACGCATACGCCAAACCAGCCCCCGCTCCCGCAAACCAAGTCTGCTTACTAAACCCCGACGCATACGTCCCTAACCGCTCGAAAAACAAACTCCGCGAGGAACGCGACAATAACTCCGACCGCTGCCGCCGCTGAAACTCATCCACAAAATCCTCAAAATAACCTTCCCGCGGCTGCTCATACTTCTTCAACCGCATCAACCGCTCTACTTCTTCAAACTCGCTCATATTTTCTCAGGGGGACTTACTTAACATTCACTTTCACACCTATTGCAATCGAGAATTACTATATTTTCTATTTCCGGAAGTCCTCCAAGTAATTCTGCAATTGCCGATGGGCGTAAAATAACCGCGACCGCACCGTGCCCTCTGATACTCCAAGGATCCCGCTGATCTCAGCATGGGGCATCCCCTGAATATCATACATGGTTACAACCGCTCTGTGGTCTTCAGACAGCTCCATCATGGCCTTGTTCAATCTTTCCTGCAATTCGTGGATATTTGTCTCCCGAATCGGATTACTCCCCGCTGTGGCCTCAATGAAATCCTTGTCATTCTCAATGTTCGAGTCCACATCGTCCAAACTCATCCCCCCACGCTGCCGATTCCGCTTTTTCAGAAAATTCAGCGTCATATTCACCGCAATCGAGTAAATCCACGTGTAAAACGTCGATTTCCCACGGAATCGCTTCAACGACCGATACGCCTTCGCAAAAATATCCTGCAGCAAATCGTTCGTATCCTCATGATTCGAGGTCATGTGATACACCAGCCCATACAGCCGCGGGCTGTGCTTCACGATCAACTCGTCGAACGCCGCCGTATCCCCCGACTTGGCACGCTCAACCAAGTCTTTGTCTTCATCGGGCTTTCGGGGTTTTGATTTCATGTTCAACCGGACGGCGGAAGAAAGACGGACGGAAAGCCTAGCCTAATTATTCGAAAACACCACCTCGGATAGCCGACTCCCTCCCCCATCGCCACTCATCAACCATCCCTTCCCCGCTCCCGCCCAACCCGCACCCCCACATAACCACAATCCGGAATCACAAACTTCCGCACCTCTACTTCCACCCGCTCTAACAACTCATACCCACCCAACAATTCCCCCGCCAGCTCCCCGGCCAAGCTCTCAATCAACGCCCACTCCCCCGCCCCGCACTTCGCACGCACCCGCTGCGCCACCTCGTCATAATCCACCGTCCGCGCCACATCGTCCTCCATCCCCCCAAAACCACCCGCCGGAACCATCCGAATATCCACCTCCAACCCCTGCGGCGAGGCCCGCTCGTCCTCTGGCACACCCACCCGGGCCTCCACCTGCAACCCCCCGATCAATATCTCATCGCTCATAAAGTCTCCCTCTTCTCGGCTCCGCTCATGATCGACCGAAGCTCACTTAAATTCTCAACGATCAAGTCCGGACCTGCCGAGTATAATTGCGCATGAAAATTGTATCCCGTTAGCGTCGCCACCGCCTTCAATCCCCCATGCCGCGCCGTGTCCATGTCATGCTCCATGTCTCCCACCAACATGGTTACCTCCCGCTCCAATCCATGCCCTTCCACAATCTCATGCACACAATGCCGCTTGTCCCTCACCCCCAAATACCGTCCCTCGAAAAATTTCGCCAATCCCATCCGCTCCGCCTGCTCCTCAAAATGATCCTCCGGAATCGCACTCAATACAAAAAGTCGCATCCCGCGCCCCTGACAATATTCCAAAAACTCCCGCGCATGCGGAATCAACTCCGGCACCGACTCCGCCTCCTCAAATAACTCCTGAAACCGCACTTCCAACTCCTCAATCGGCACCCCCGGTAACAACTCCTCATAAAAATGCACCCACGGCAGCCGAAACCGCCGGCGAAATTCCTCCTCCCCCATCGCCGCCGCCCCATACGCCTCCAATAGCCGGTTCGACGTCTCCAATACCGGCGGCAAATCATTTACCAAGGTCCCCGACCAATCAAAAACCACGTTGCGCACCCCACGCACCGCGTCCCGCCCCCCTTCCCCCACCTTCAAAAGCTCACCCCCCATCTTTAACCGACAAATCGAATGTCCCGGATCCGCTCCTCCCCAAAACGCCCCTGAATCTTCCTCAGTAACTCCGGCTTCAAGGTCCGCTCCATATGATACAACGCCGTCGCCTGCGATATCTGAACAAATAATACCCGACGCTCAATCCGCACCGGCCGCGATAACCCCGCATTGAAATCCCCCACCAATTCCCGCCACACCTGCTCCATCTCCGCCGTCTCATAGCGCTCCTTCAACCCCAAGGCATCAATAATCTCAGGCACCAAGTCCTCCATCCCGCGCACGTTCTTCGTCGCCGATGGCGCCTCCCCCGTCCCACGCCACTCGTTCAACACCGCCGATCGTTGCCACTGTAGCCGCGTCACCCTCACTGATCGCTCTCGCAAACGCCGTACACGCCTCCGTCCCCCACCCCGCGGTTCGCCGCCTCCCGTCCGCCCCGATCGCATGTCTCCCCTGTCCATCGCCATACCCTACCACGATCCCAAACAAAACGACCACGAAGAAATCTCCGCGGCCGCCTCATTAAAATTCAATCTTCCCAATCCGATTAGCCGTCCGCCCCGTCTTCCCCAATCGCCTCAACCGGACAACCCTCCATCGCCTCGTTGCAAAGCTCCTTCTCCTCGTCATCCTCCGGCTGCTTGTAAACATACGAATACCCGCCATCCTCGTTCCGAGTGAAATTCGCTGGCGCCGTCTCACGGCATAGATCGCAGTCGATGCACTGATCATCGACGTAAAAGGCGCCGTTGACGTTGTCCGAGTATTTATTCTCTAAATCTGCCATGATATAATCTCTCTCCTCCGGTTCGGGTCCGAAAATATTGATATTTAGAGGGGGCGCAATTACTTTTTTGGCATTCTCGACCTCCCCAAGCCACCCTGCAAGTCCCTTCCGTCCAAACCAGATGCCCGATCCCGAGCCCAAAGAACCCGCCTCTTCTCCCGACGACGACTTCGATCTCGGCGATTTCCTCGAGGAGAAGGACGACGACACTCCAGCACCCGCTCCTGCCAGGCAACCCGCCCCTCCCGCCGAGGAGCCCGCTGCCGCCCCCAAGCCGGAACCCAATCCCAAAGACGAGAAACACGCCGACGCCGAAATACCCGGTCTCGCCGATCCCGATACCCAACCCCCGCCCAAACGCATCCTCGGCCTCAAGACCGTCGAACTCGTAAGCCTCGTCGGCGCCGCCCTCCTCATCCTCGCCCTCCTCTTCGCCTTTCGAAGTACCCTCAATAGCCAAATCACCATCGCCAAAGACGACAATCTCCCGCGCTCCGCTCCCACCCCCATCAAAGGCAACCTCGTCGGCATCGCCAAAATCGATACCCATTGGCGCCCACCCCTCGACAGCGAACGCGTCGCCGCCAATCAAGCCCTCGTCCCGGAACTCCAGGTCCGCCTCACCGAATCATCCGGAAAGCCTCACAACGGCTTCGTCCGCATCATCATCCGCGACGACCAGGGGCGCATCCGCGGCGACGTCACTACTCACCAAATCATCAACGGCAACTTCGGCGACTCCGGCTCAAACGAAAAAAGCATCGTCGGCACAGAAGGCTTCGAACGCGCCATTGACCTTACCGGCTACGGTATGAATGGAGAAAGCTATTGGAGCGCCGAAGTCCTCGAAGGCGCTTCCTACGCCGGAGATGCCTGGGAAACCCTCGCTCAATTCGCCATCTCCCACCGCCGCAAATCCCTCGGCGACAATACTTCGGAGTAGCCGTCCTCGCCAACCCACCCAGTTCCCATCGCCCCTTCGCTCATGAAAAACGAGTCCGAAGTGACTAATCCTACTTCCTCCGCTCCCGAACCGCTCGAGTCCCTCGCCCCGCGGGAAGGTTGGATCGCCCTCCACCTCTTTTACCAAATCGACCGCGTCCAGTGGACGCTCTTCTCCGAAGAAGAAAAACTCGAACTCAAAACAAACCTCACCCGCCTCGCCCAGGAAATCCGGGCCATGCCCAATACCCAGCTCCTCCTCTGCTCCGTGGTCTCACCCAAAGCCGACCTCGCCGTCCTCCTCCTTACCCCCGATCTCCACGATGCCAACGCCTTCGAAAAACGATTCGGAGGCTCCCTCGGCGCCGAAATCCTCACCCCCGTCTACAGCTACCTTTCTCTCACCGCCAACAACGATCTCTCACCAAACAATCCTAACCCTAAACTCCCCGACTCCCCCGTCGTCGGCTTCTACTCCCTCACCTGCCGCCGCGGCGAAAACACAAACTGGTATTCCCTCACCGAAGACGCCCGATCAGAACTGCTCAAAGACCACGCCATCGCCCAAACCCCCTGGGACAACTCCGTCTCCCGCCTCGTGACCGCCTCGACCGGACTCGACGACGGCGAATGGGCCGTCACACTCTTCGCCCACGACATCCTCGACCTCAAAGAATTCACCCATCAAACCCGCTACGACGATTTCTCCGCCCAATACGTCGATTTCGGAGAATTTTACGTTGGCATCCAACTCCCTCTCGACGAGCTTTTTCGTCGCCTCGATCTCTGATCACTGCCACACTCATCGCAACCACCCCCCTCGCACCCGTGCCCGACCAGATTACGCCACTCACCATCGCCGGCCGCACCTTCCAGTCCCGCCTCCTCACGGGAACGGGGAAGTTCTCGTCCAACGAATCCATGCGCGACGCCCTCGCCGCCTCCGGTACGGAGATCGTCACCGTCGCCCTCCGCCGCGCCGACCTATCCGGCAAAGAAGACCCCTTCGCCAACATCCTCGACTTCATCGATCCCAAAAAATACCTCCTCCTCCCAAATACCAGTGGCGCCATGAATGCCGAGGAAGCCGTCCGCCTCGCCCGCCTCGCCGCCAATGCCGGACTCCCCAAATGGGTCAAACTCGAAATCCATCCCGACGCTCGATACCTCCTCCCCGATCCCATCGAAACCCTCAAGGCCGCTGAGATTCTCGTCCAGGAAGACTTCACCGTCCTCCCCTACATCAATGCCGATCCCGTCCTCGCGAAACGCCTCGAGGAAGCCGGCACTGCCACCGTCATGCCCCTCGGCTCACCCATCGGCTCAAACCGCGGCATCGAAACCCGCCGCCAAATCGAAATCATCATCGAACAAGCCACCATCCCCGTCGTCGTCGATGCCGGCCTCGGCCTCCCCAGCCACGCCGCCGATGCCATGGAAATGGGCGCGGATGCCGTCCTCGTCAATACCGCCATCGCCGTCGCCCCCGATCCCGTTCGCATGGCCCGAGCTTTCACAACCGCCGTCGCCGCCGGAAGGGCCGCCTTCGAAATCGGCCTGCCCGATCGCGGCGACACCGCTTCACCCACCAGCCCCCTCACCGCGTTCCTCTACGAAAACGCCTGAACCCGCGAGCCGGGCCGATAAAACAATGCCCCTGCTCCAAGTCGAGAAACTCAACACCTGGTTCTACCCCGATCGCTCCCCGCTCGGGCCAAAAGGCAAAGCCCTCAAAGCCGTCCACGATGTCTCCTTCACCATCGATGAGGGCACCACCATCGGCCTGATCGGAAACCTAGGCTGCGGAAAATCCACCCTCGCCCAAACCCTCGCCAAACTCATCCCCGCCACTTCCGGCTCCGTCGAATTCGACGGCCGCGATATTATCCCGCTCTCCCAACGCGCCTTCCGCCCCCTCCGCAAAAAAATCCAAATCATCTTCCAAAACGCCACCGCGAGCTTCGATCCCCGGCGCCCCGCCATCGCCACGCTCGCCGATACCGTCCGCGCCCATCACCCCGATCTTTCCCCCACCGAAGTTCGCTCCCTCGCGCGCTCCCTCCTCGACTATGTCCATGTCCCCGCTAAAGACGCCGAACGCCTCCCCAAAGACCTCGATCACGGCCAGGCCGAACGCCTCTCGCTCGCTCGCACGCTCGTGCCCTACCCCAAACTCCTCATCGTCGACGACACCCTCCACCAACTCGATGCCCGCCAACAACGCGCCTTCATCGATCGCTTCACCGCCGCCCGCGCCGATTACCAACTCTCCGCCCTCTTCATCGGCCACGAATTGCCCGTCCTCGCCAAGCTCGCCGACCCCATCCTCGTCATGTCCCGGGGCCGCATCGTCGAAGGCGCCCCCACCGATCTCCTCCTCAGTGATCCACACCACGAATTCACAAAGAAACTCATCGAATCCACCCTCACTCTGGACTAATTCGAGTTTCTTAACTAAATTGCCGGTAGCATGACGCCGCTCTTCCGGAAATTTCTCGGCATCAACTGGATCCTGGTGCTGACGATGTACGGACTACTCATCTTCGGCATCTTCTCCATCCACGCCGCCGGCTGGACCCGCGACGAAGCCCATCTCCAGCTCCTCTGGAATCGCCAGGTCATCATGATCGCCATCGGGACGGTCTTCTTCTTCACCGCCGCCCTCATAGATTACCGATGGCTCGTCTGGATATCCGTCCCCTTCTATCTCTTCGGCATCGGGCTCCTCATCGCCCTCCGCATCCCCGGTTTCGGCGTCGAAAAATCTGGCGCCGTCAGCTGGCTCCAAATCGGAACCTTCACCTTCCAACCCTCCCAGATCGCCATCGCCTCCGGCATCATCCTCTTCGCCGTCATCCTGGGCAAACTCCACAACGTCCACAAAATATTCCGCAATCACTTCCTCCGCCTCGCCCTAGCCGGCCTCGTCATGGCACCCCCCTTCTTTCTCGTCCTTACCGAGTCCGATATCGGCTCCGCCGCCGTCTGGCTACCCGTCCTCGCCAGTATGCTCCTCATCGGCTCCATCCCCTTCCGTTACCTAATCTCTCTCATCCTCGTCGGGACCATGATCATTCCCGTCGTCTACTTTTTCGTCCTCAAAGATTACCAAAAAGCCCGCATCGATACTTACATCAAGATCGTCTCCGGAAAGGAATACGACGAACGCGGCGACGGCTGGGTCCCCAAACACCTCCAAATCGCCATCGGCTCCGGCGGGTGGAAAGGCAAAGGCTACAAAACCGAACGCTCCGTCTCCAATACCTGGCTCCCGAAAGATGTCGTCATCAATGACTTCATCTTCGCCCCCGTCGCGGAAGAACACGGTTTTCGCGGCGCCATGCTCCTCATCTCCGGCCTCGCCTTCCTCATCCTTCAGGCCCTCTTCGTGGCGTTCTATGCCCGCGACCAATTCGGTCGACTCCTCATCATCGGTATCGTCGCCCTCATCTTCACCCACTGCTTCATGAATATCGGCATGAATATCAATCTCGTCCCCATCACCGGCCTCCCCCTTCCCTTCGTCTCATACGGCGGTACCTTCACCGTCATCGTCATGTTCCTCCTCGGCGTCGTCCAAAGCGTCTGGGTCCACCGCGATATCCGCGTCAAAGAAGAACCCGCCCCGAACGAACCCGCCTCCTTCAACCCCGGCGGCCTCTCCGTCCTCCAACGAAGCTAATTGCTGACCGCTAATCGCTGTCCGCTAATCGCTAACCGCTCACTCAAACCTTCACCCGCTCCATCTTCGCCCCCAAGGCCATCAGCTTCTCATCAATATTCTCATACCCCCGGTCAATGTGATACAAGCGGTTCACCTCCGTCGTCCCGCCCGCCTGCAAGCCCGCCAATACCAAGGCCGCCGACGCCCGCAAATCACTCGCCATCACCGGCGCCCCGCTCAACGCCTCCACCCCATGCACCACCGCGGACGACCCGTTCAATTCAATGTCCGCCCCCATCCGGTTTAACTCCGGCACATGCATGAATCGCTGCGGAAATATATTCTCCGTCACCACACTCGATCCCGTCGCTCCCGCAAAAAAAGCACACATCTGCGCCTGCATGTCCGTCGGAAAACCCGGGTACGGCTCGGTCGTGATATTACACCCCCGCGGGTCCGACGGACGACTCACCCGAACACGATCCCCGTTCGCCTCAATCTCACAACCGCAACGCTCCAACACCCCGATCACCGATTCCAGATGCTCGTTGCACGTGCGCACCAACTCCACATCCTTCCCCGCAATCGCTCCCGCCACCAGGAAAGTCCCCGCCTCAATCCGGTCCGGAATCACCCGGTGCTCCGTCCCATGCAAATCCTCCACGCCCTCCACAATGATCCGCGACGTTCCCGCTCCCTCGATCTTTGCACCCATCGCATTCAAGAAGTTCGCCAAATCCACCACCTCCGGCTCCGTCGCCGCCCCGTCAATCACGGTCGTCCCGTTCGCCAGTGTCGCCGCCATCATCACGTTGTCCGTTCCTAAAACCGTCGACCCATGCTTGCCCGCCAAATCAATGTCCCGGCCGATCAAACCCTCATCCTTCGCCTGCACCATGATGTTCCCCCCCTCCATATCCACCTCTGCTCCCAATTCCGACAAGCCCCACAAATGCAAATCAATCGGCCGGTCCCCAATCACACATCCGCCCGGCAACGAAACACTCGCCTTCCCCAATCGCCCCAATAACGGCCCCATCGCGCAAATCGACGCCCGCATCTTGCGAACAATCTCATACGGCGCCTCCGAATGAATCTCCTCCGCGCATACCCGCACGACCCCGCTCGATCGCTCCACCTGCGCTCCCAGGCTCGTCAAAATCTGCAGCATGTAATTCGTGTCGCTCACGTCCGGCACCCGCCGAATCGTACAAGGCTCCGGCGTCAATAATGTCGCCGCCAGGATAGGCAGTGATGCATTCTTCGACCCGCTGATTGTCACCTGCCCGGTCAGCTCCGCTCCACCATGAATGACTAATTTCTCCATTGTCTCTTACGCCTTTCTACCAAACACGAACCGCTCACGCTCCGCCAAGTCCTTTTCCACATTCACCGCTTCAAAACCCGCTACCTCAACCAATTCCGCCACCGCCGCCCCCTGTTCCATTCCAATTTCCAGCGCCACCAGCCCTCCGCTCCGCACTCGCCCCGCGCCGTCCCTAACGAAACGCTCAATAACTTCCGTCCCGCTCGCCCCCCCGAACAAAGCCTCCTCCGGATCAAACCCCACCTCCCGACTCAACGACTCCCGGTCCCCCCCCGGCCCACACCGACCGCACCGTAGAGCCCGCGGGCCTCG
>JBCCIR010000007.1:0-68759 GCA_039028175.1 Verrucomicrobiota bacterium | reverse complement strand
GCGGTGATTTGGGGTGAGTTAACGGCGGCTGAGATCAGCTGTCAGCTTTTGTTGATGCTGTTCTTCTTGCTGTTGAATGGTTTTTTCGTGGCGGCCGAGTTTGCGATCGTGAAGGTGCGGACGGGGCAATTGGACGAGATGATCGATGAGGGACGGCGGGGCGCGAAGTTGGCGCGACACATTCAGGACAATTTGAGCACGTATTTATCCGCCAATCAGTTGGGAATTACGTTTTCGAGTATTGCATTGGGATTTCTGGGCGCGACCTGGCTTGTGCCCTTAGTGGAACCGGTTTTCGGGATGATTGACCTTGACGTTTCGGACGCGATTGTTCGAGGAGCGGCGTTTGTTTTGGCTTATTTTATTGTGGTCATTCTGCATATCGTGATCGGCGAGCAGGCGCCGAAGTGCCTGGGCATTCGGAAGGCTCCGATGACGGCGCTGTTGGTGGCGCGTCCGTTATTTTTGTTTTACAAGTTGTTCCAGCCATTGATCTGGTTGGTGAATGGGGCGTCCAATGGGTTGATTCGCCTGGTGTTTCGCGTTGAGCCGACGGTGGACGATCATCATCATAGCGCGGATGAATTGGCGATGCTTGTGGAGGAGAGTGAGAAGCGGGAGGAGGTAACGGAGACGGAGCGAGACATTTTGATCCGGGCTTTGGAGCTGAACGACTTGGTAGCCCGGGATATCATGACACCGCGTAGTGAGGTCGTGTCATTGGATGCGGGGGAGGATTTTGAGACTAATTTGACGAAGGCGATCGAGTCGAAGCACACCCGTTTTCCGTTGGTGGACGGGCACTTGGACAAGGCGTTAGGATTGATTCACATCAAGGACATATTGGCATTGATGGGGAGTGAGGGAGCGAACTTGCAGGAGAAGATCAAACGTGAATTGGTTCTTGTCCCGGAGTTGATGCCATTGGACCGGCTTTTGAAGTTTTTTTTGAACCGTCATGAGCACTTGGCGATGGTTGTTGATGAATTTGGCGGCGCATTAGGGATCGTGACATTGGACAACGTGTTGGAGGAATTAGTGGGGGACATTCAGGATGAGTTCGATTCTGAAGAGCCGGAGTTTGAGCGGGTGAATGATGATGAATTTGTGGTGGAAGGCACGCTAGCGTTGTATGAGCTGGCGGATCATACCGGTCTTGAGTTAGAAAGCGCCGATGTTTCGACGATTGGGGGTTATATCACCCATCTGCTCGGGCATTTGCCGGAGGAAGGGGAGGCGGTCCGGATCGACGGATATGTGGCGACGATTACGAAGACGGATGGCAAGCGCGTGGTGCAGATTCGGTTCACGGCGGTGCCGGAGGAAGGGGAGGTGGAGGGAGAAGAGGCGGGTGTCGACGGGGAAGAGTTGCGGGCGGCGGAGACCAGTCTTTAGAGAATATTCGCCACGAAGTCCGCGGGATCGAAGGCTTGAAAATCGTTGACGGTTTCGCCGGTGCCGATGAAGCGTGCGGGGATTTCGAGTTCGTTGCGAATGCCAACGACGACCCCTCCTTTGCCTGAGCCATCGAGCTTGGTAACGATGAGGCCGGAGAGTTCGAGGGCCTGGTGAAATTCTTTGGCTTGGGAGCGGGCGTTGGATCCGGTCGTGGCATCGACGACGAGGAGGGTTTCGTGGGGAGACGACTCGTCTACCTTCCCGAGGGTGCGGCAGGTTTTCTTTAGTTCCTCCATAAGATTGTGGCGGGTATGGAGGCGGCCGGCGGTGTCGCAGATCAGGAAATCGACTTTTCGAGAGGTGGCGGCCTGGTAGGCGTCGAAGCAGACGGATGACGGGTCGGCCTGGTAGGCTCCCTTGACGATGGGGACGTCGAGGCGGTCGGCCCACACCTCGAGTTGTTCAATGGCGGCTGCGCGAAAGGTATCACCGGCAGCCAAGAGGACGGAATGGTTGTGGGATTTTAAGTGGTTAGCCAGTTTGGCGATGGACGTCGTTTTACCGACGCCGTTGACGCCGACGATGAGGATGACTTTCGGGCGATCGGGAAGCGGGGTGATGAGGGGAGGCGCAGGGCCGAGGATCGTTTCGATTTCTTCGCGACAGACATCGACGACGTCTTCGGCTTTGAGTTTTCGACCGCGGGCTTGGAGTTTCTCGACGATCTCGAGGGTCAGGGATATTCCGAGGTCGCCGGCGATGAGCGTTTCTTCGAGTTCGTCCCAGTCGATTTCCTGGCGTTTGAATTTGTCGAGGATCGAGGAGAAGAGGCGGGCCATGGGCGGATGAGAGCAGAGTGGGAAATGGGGATCAGGAGCCCGGGGAGGGTGAGGCTTCGCGGAGGGGGCGGTCGAGTTGTTCTTTGAGGCGATCGAGGACGCCGTTTACGAAGCGTCCGGATTCTTCGGTGCCGAAACGTTTGGCAATTTCGATGGCTTCGTTAATCGAAACGATGGGCGGGGTATCGAGGCGGTGAAACATTTCGTAGATGGCGATGCGCAGGATGTTTCGATCAACGGTGGAGAGGCGTTCGATGTCGTAGTTTTGGGTTACGTCGTCAAGGCGGCGATCGATCTCAGTGCGATGGGGTTCGAGATTGGTAACGAGGGTTTCGCCCATGGTGCGGGCGGCGGAGCTGCATTCGAGGAGTTCCCAGAACACATCCTGTTCTTCCTCTGCGAAATCGTGATTGAGATCGCGCGCGACGAGGATTTGCAGAGCGGTTTCCCGCGCTTCGCGTCGTTTACCCATTGGATTTTTCGGGTGCGTAGGTGCGTTGGAGTTTCTGGAACATTTCGGCCATGCCCGCGGCGGCGCGTGCGGCTTCGACGCCGCGATTGATGCGGGTGCCCATACAACGTTCTTTGGCCTGTTCTGCGTTGTTCAAAAGGAGGACTTCGTTGACGATGGGGACGAGATTTTCGGTGGCAACGCGTTGCAGGGAGTCGCAGACCGAGCTAGCGACGAGATCGGCGTGAGCGGTTTCGCCGCGGATAACGACGCCGAGAGCGATGATGACGTCCGGGTTGCCATGTTTGGCGAGGTATTGGGCGCAGACGGGAATTTCGTATGCGCCGGGGACGCGGAGGAGCGGGACGGTGGCCTGGGGGACGAGTTGTTCGAGTTCCTTTTGCGCGGCTTTGATGAGGGCGCTGACGAATTCGTCGTTGTAGATACTGGCGATGATGGCGATCGTCTGGCGAGGGCCGATCATGCGTGGTCTACGGGGCAGGGAAGTCTTGGACATAGAGACAGGAGTGGAAGGTGTGTGAAAGGGGTGCGGGACGCAATGGGGAAGTGTGATGGGAGGGGGCGGAGGGGACTAGAGGTGGTGGCCCATTTTGTCCTTTTTCGTGCGGAGATATTTTTCGTTGTGAGGGTTGGGTTTCTCGACGATGGGGAGTTGTTCGACGATGGTGAGGTCATGGCCCTCCAGGCCGACGATTTTGCGTGGGTTATTGGTCATGAGGCGGATCTTGCGGACGCCGAGGTCATGGAGGATTTGCGCGCCGAAACCGTAATCGCGAAGGTCCATGGAAAAGCCGAGTTTTTCGTTGGCTTCGACGGTGTCGAGGCCCTCCTGTTGGAGTTTGTAGGCGTGGATTTTGTTATCGAGACCGATCCCGCGGCCTTCCTGGCGCATGTAGACCAAGACGCCGGCGCCTTCACGATTGATTCGCTCCATGGCGGCGTGTAGTTGGCCGCCGCAATCGCAGCGCCGAGAACCGAAGACATCGCCGGTGAGGCATTCGCTGTGAACGCGCACGAGAATGGGTTCATCGGCGCTGATTTTGCCCCGGACGAGAGCGACGTGGTGTTCATCGGGATCAAGGGTTGATCGATAGAGGCTTAGATCGAAGGCACCGTAGTCGGTAGGCATCTCGATAGTCTCCACCTTTTCGACGAGTTTCTCGCGGGTACGACGGTGATTGATGAGCGACTCGATGGTGCAGATTTTGAGATCGAATTTTTTTGCGAGATCAAGGAGGTCCGGCATCCGGGCCATTGATCCGTCTTCAGAGAGGATTTCGCAGATGATGCCGGCTGGTTCGAGTCCGGCGAGTTGGGCGAGATCGATGGCGGCTTCGGTGTGTCCGGCGCGGCGAAGGACGCCGCCGGGTTTGCCCTGGAGGGGGAAGATATGGCCGGGCTGATGGAGGTCGTCGGCCGTACTGTTGGGGTCGGCGAGGACCTGAATGGTTTCGGCGCGATCGTAGGCGCTGATGCCGGTGGTGATGCCTTCGGCGGCGTCGACGGAAATGGTGAAGTTGGTTTTAAAGGCGGCGCGATTTTCCTGGACCATGATGGGGAGGCCGAGGCGTTGCGCGGTTTCTTCGGTAATGGGCGTACAGATGAGGCCACGGCCGTGAGTGGCCATGAAATTGACGATCTCGGGAGTTACTTTCGAGGCGGCGGCGACGAGATCGCCTTCGTTCTCGCGATTCTCGTCGTCGGTGACGATGACCATTTTGCCATTACGGATGTCCTCGATGACATCGTCGATGGGGCTGAATTCCGGGTGTTGCGACATGGTGAGCAGGGACGGGCGGAGCCGTTGATTACTAGATAAACGAAGAAATCAGTGCTCGCCACCGGAAATGATGATGAGTTCGGGGCGGTAGAGGTCTTTATTGCCGGCTTGGAACTCGGCTTTGAAGTCGATTTGGAACCGGGAGAGGTCGACGAGGTGCCAATCGAGGAATTCCCAGGCGCCATCATTTCCGTCGTGCGCGACGCCGACGAGGAGATGGTGGGCGTCATCGAGGACTTTGTTGGTTCGCGTTTTCGGTTCGAAATAGAAGGTGCGAAGGGAGCTGTTTTTGCTTTTGTTCTCGAAGAGTTTGGGATCGATGTAGGTGACGCGGCCGGAAGGGTGGTGGAGGAGGCGGAGGTCGGGGTATCCGGAGCGTTGGGGTTCGCCTTCGGCGGTGAGGGGGACGTTGCAGGAGAAGTCTTCTTTGGCATCGAGGAGTTCCTGCATGGAGTCTTCGAAGAAGCGGCTGGCTTCGTTGATGCGGGAGAGACCGCGCACGGGGCTATCGGGAGCGTTCATGCGGGTGAGGGTTTCGTTCATGGTGACGCTGATGGCGTCGATGATTTCGCGATCTGTTTCGGCATCGGAGTCGATGGCGAGGATATTGCGTCCGGTGGCGCCTTTGATGACATCGGCGAAGGCGGCGCCGTCGAGTTGGGCGGCTTGGGCGACGATACTGGGGACGAGGGTATCGACGGAGGCGTTTGTGGTTGGGGATGGGGAGGGAGCGGTGTTGGTGGCGAAGTGCCGGCCGGCGAAGAAGCCGATGAGAGCGGCGAGTGTTGCGATGAGCATAGAGCGGAGTACCATACCAGATCAGACGCCGATGGGATGCCAGGCGGTTTTGAACTCGATGGTATCGCCGATGCGGTAGGGATCTTCGGCGGCATCGGAGAACCAGTCCTTTTCTTCGAGGGGAACGGAAGAGACGCGTTTGAGGTTCTCGGCGACGCCAGTTTGGAGGGCGGCTTTGACTTCGGGGATGCCGGTGCCGTCGACGACGGCATTGATATCCATGTGAGTGGCGATATGGGGGATCAGTTCCTGTCTCACGCCGGAGAGGATATTGACGACGCCGGGTGGGAGGTCGCTTGTTGCGATGATTTCGGCTAAGGTGATGGCGGGGAGGGGGCACTCTTCGGAGGCGAGGATCACCGTGGTGTTGCCGCTGAGAACGGCGGTGCTGAGCATGGTGACGAGGGGCAGGAGCGGGGGGGAATCGGGGCAGACGATGGCGACGATGCCGGTCGGTTCGGGCAGGGTGAAATTGAAGTGGGAAGTGGCGACGGGATTGATGCCGCCGAAGACCTGGGAGTATTTGTCGGTCCAGCCGGCGAAATAGACGAGCCGATCGATGGTAGCGGCGGTTTCTTTCTTGGCCTGGGCGGGGGTGAGACCGGTGGTGGACTGGAGTTCGTTGGTGAGGGCATCCGAGCGGCCTTCGAGCATTTCGGCGGCGCGATAGAGGATTTGGCCGCGGAGGTATGGGGTGGCGGCGGCCCAGGATTTCCGGGCGGCACCGGCGGCGCGGACGGCATCGCGCAGGTCTTTGCGGGAGGCCTGGCAGTAGTTGGCGAGGTGATCGCCGGTCCGGGGATTGGCGGAGACGAGGTATCGGCCGCTTTCGGTGCGAGGGAATTTTCCGCCGATGAAGAGTTTATAGGTTTTGAGGACGGAGAGTCTGGGGTCGCTCGTAGCCATGGGGGGAGGGTAAGGTCTGCCGGTGGGGGGGTAAATGAGAAACTGGGGGATGATTTTTCCCTTTGCGTGTCGGGCGGGGTTGGGGATAGTGCTGGAGCTTTGGCAAACCGGAATACACAGAAAGGCGGAATGTTGGCGCGTTGGATTGGGGTTGGGGGGAGGAAGGCGGTCGGGACCGTGGCAGTGATGATTGGTTTGGCG
Organism: Verrucomicrobiota bacterium; assembly: GCA_039028175.1. GTDB lineage: Bacteria > Verrucomicrobiota > Verrucomicrobiia > Verrucomicrobiales > DEV007 > JBCDBW01. The sequence continues at coordinate 62,365 of JBCCIR010000007.1, read as the reverse complement.
TTGTGGGGGAGTGACTGGGTGAGGGGGTATCCGTTGGCGCCGGAGCAGGAATTGCATTTGCGGGCGACGGTACCACGATTGTTTGAGAAGATGAACTCCCCCGGGAATCCTTCGGATCGGGATCCGTTGGTGGTGGTGGCGTTGGGGGACAGTGTGACGGAATACTATCACCACGACGAGTCGATGTATGACAGCCTCGATGCCTATGTGGGGCGCATGTTGGAGAAGCTGACCCGGGAATTCTTCTATTCGGGCGGGGTGCGTTTGTTGAAGGCGCGGACGGACGGATTGCCTGAGAAGCATGACGACTATCGGGGGCCGGAGATCATTCTGCAGAATCATGCGCGCGGGGGTGCGCACTCGCTGCATGCGATTCGGCATCTCACGACGGAGGCGTTTCTTTATGATCCCGCATTGGTGATGATCAACATGGGAATCAACGATGCGCTTTCGCAGACACCGCTCGTGGCGTTTCAGAAAGCGATTCGATCGGCGGTGGACATCTGTGAGGAGAAGGAGACAGACCTGTTGTTGTTTGGGTGTACTCCGGTTATGAGTGGGGGCGGTCCCTTGGGGATGGGAATGACGCGGAGCCGAGTGGCGGCGACGGGCGAGATTGCGGCGGAGAGAGGGGTGCCATTCATTGATTTGGGTCAGGGCTTCGTTTCCGGCGTCGTGGCCCGGACCGGGACCACGCCTGAGGAGCGGTTTGCCGATGTTGCGGTTCAGCTGAAGGCGTATTACGTGAGCGAAGGCGGAGTGGACGACGGGGTTCATCCGAACGTGCCGGGGCACGAGAAGCTGGGGAGGTATGCGTATGAGGCGTTCATGGGTGAGGCTCCGGGTTTGTCGTATGGGGCGCTCGAGGGTGCTTGTCGCCAGACGGGGGAAACGGGATATGAGCTGACCTTTGAATTGGAGAACCGATCGGGGGAAGCGCGGGAGGCGAACTTGTGTGCGCTGGAGGGGATGGGAATCTTAACTCCGTTGGAGCCTTACCGGGAAGTTTCGTTGGAGGCGGGGGAGAAGAAGGCGATCACGGTACGATACGAAATGAGGGAAGCGGATCGAGTGTTGGAAGGGGCGAAGTTTGAGAAGTTGCCCGGGGAGCAGGCGCACTATTGGTTTCCGTTTTTGGTCACCGATCAGCGGGGAACGGAGTTTGTGGATGTACGAGCGGTGGTGGAACCGGTGGTGATGATTTGGGAGACGGGACTGACGGACGGGGTATCCAAGGAGATCACGTTGGGTGGTGAGGTTTACAACACGGGGGACAAGGCGATTCAGGGCGAGTATACGGCGACGTGGCGGGATCAGGAAGTGACGGGCCGCGTTGCGGTGGGGCCGGGCGAAAAAGCACCGGTACAGTTGGTGTTTCCGATACCCGTTGATGCGGACCAAGTGCGGATGCGAGATCCGTTACGGATGGTTTTGCGTGTGGGAGGCAAGGAGTATGTCTTTGAGCGTGAGGTGGAAGTGAAGCGGAATTTGCATCTAGGAAAGCGGGTATCGATGGCGCTGGTGGATTCGTTTTTGACCGGGGCGCGGGCGGAGGAGAAGGGAACGATGGATGGACGGGTGACGTTTCGGGCTGAGGCGGATGAGAATGCGTTGTATTTGCTGTTTGATATTCCTGCTGAAGTGGAATTGTTCGGCGGGCCGGATACGGGACCGGGGGTCGTGGTGGACATCATGATTGACGGGCGGTCATATGACTATCTTGAAGAGCGGTCGTGGGGGCGGCGGCGGGATTTTGGATTTGTGGCGGCGTTGCGTGTCGGTGTGCCACCGACGGACGGGCCCGGGGATGTGATGGGGTTTGGGCAGGCGTCCTTCGGGAACGGGTATAGCCGGAAGTTGGATCAGGACCAGATTACCTCGGTGTTGGAGACTCGTAGTTCGGGGGAGCGACGGGTGACGATCACGATTCCTCGCGTGTATTTTTATCATCATGAGTGGCAGTTGGGGAACGTGAACAGCCTGTTGGGGATTGATGCGGTGATTGTGTTTCCGGGCGGGGAGAGTGGTGCGGGGCGGGCTTTTGGTTTGTCGCGATCGGTGCTGCATCGTTCGTATGCCCCTCGGCTGGCGGTGTTGGAGTTATCGCCGGAGGGAACGGGCCGCTGGTCGGTGAATTTCAACTAGATATAGGGACATATTGTCTCTATTCAGGGCAGATTCGGAACGGGTTAAGGCTCGTTATTTGGGACTTTTTGTCCCGAAATTTTGAACAAGTGTGGCGGGATTTTGTCATAAGGGTCTGACAAGAGATATCCTGTCATGCTAATGGTGGCGGGGGAAGGAGGAGAAGATACGATGTCATTTGATCAATTTACCGTAAAAATGCAGGAGGCCATGCAGGCGGCCCACGATATTGCGGCGAGTTATTCGCAGCAGGCGATTCATTCCGGGCATGTGTTGTTGGCTTTATTGCGTCAGGAGGGCGGCGTGGCGGGGCCGATTATTGAGAAGGCGAATATTGGGGTGTCCTTGCCGGAGCTGACGCAGCGAGTGGAGGATGCTTTGGAGCGCGATCCGCAGGTAGAGGGGGCGGCCACGCAGATTTATGTGGGGAACGATTTGCGGGAGACATTGGCGGCGGCGGAGAAGGAGAAGGGGAAGTTGAAGGACGAGTATTTGAGTGTGGAGCATTTTTTCCTGGGCTTGCTGAGCACCAAGTCGCCGTATGCGGACTTGTTGAAGGAGGCGGGGATCAACCATCAGAACTTGGTTGAGGCCTTGGCGGCGGTGCGGGGCTCGCAGCGGGTGACGGACCAAGATCCTGAGGGGAAGTATCAGACCTTGGAGAAGTATGGGCAGGATTTGACGGAGGTGGCGCGACGGGGCGACATTGATCCTGTGATTGGGCGTGACGAAGAGATTCGTCGTGTCATGCAAGTGTTGTCCCGGCGGACGAAGAACAATCCGGTTTTGATCGGGGAACCGGGTGTGGGGAAGACTGCGATCGCGGAAGGTTTGGCGCGGCGGATTGTGAGCGGGGATGTGCCGGAGTCTTTGAAGGGGAAGCGACTGATCGCGATGGATATTGCGAGCATGGTGGCGGGGGCGAAGTATCGTGGTGAGTTTGAGGACCGGCTGAAGGCCTTTTTGAAGGAGGTGACCGAGGCGGAGGGAGAGATCATTTTGTTTATCGATGAGCTGCACACGATTGTGGGAGCGGGTGGTTCGGAAGGGGCGGTGGATGCTTCGAACATGTTGAAGCCGCAGTTGGCGCGGGGGCAGTTGCGGGCGATTGGCGCGACGACGCTGGACGAGTATCGGAAGTATATTGAGAAGGATCCGGCATTGGAGCGGCGGTTTCAGCCGATCATGGTTGAGGAGCCGACGGTGGAGGATACGGTGGCGATTCTGCGGGGTTTGAAGGAGCGATATGAGGTGCATCATGGCGTGCGGATTCAAGATGCGGCGATCGTGGCGGCGGCGAATTTGTCGCACCGCTATATCGCGGATCGTTTTCTACCGGACAAGGCGGTGGATTTGATTGATGAAGCCAGTTCGCGTTTGAAGATAGAATTGGATTCGATGCCGACGGAGATCGATCAACTGGAGCGGCAGGTGATGCAATTGGAGATGGAGCGGCAGGCATTGAGCAAGGAGTCGGATGCAGCGAGCCGTGATCGACTGACGAAAGTCGAGAAGGAGATGGCTGATTTGAATGAGCAGGCGGACGGGTTGCGTGCGCAGTGGCAGAACGAGAAGTCTGAGATTGATGAGGCGCGGGGATTGCAGGAGGCGATTGAGGCGGCGAGGATAGAATTGGAGCAGGCCCAGCGGCGTGGGGATTTGGCGTTGGCGAGTGAGATTCAGTATGGGAAGTTACCTGAATTGGAAGGGCAATTGAAGGCCCGTGAGGAGAAGTTGGGGGAGCTTCAGCAGCAGAGTCGTTTGTTGAACGAGGAAGTGACGGAAGAAGACATCTCCAAGGTGGTGGCATCCTGGACGGGGATACCGGTGTCGCGATTGCAGGAGGGGGAGAAAGAGAAGTTGGTCAAGATGGAGGATCGCTTGGGGGAGCGAGTGGTGGGCCAGAAGGAAGCGGTTGTGGCGGTATCGAATGCGGTGCGTCGGGCGCGATCCGGGTTGCAGGACGAGAACCGGCCGGTGGGATCGTTTATTTTCCTGGGGCCTACCGGTGTCGGGAAGACGGAATTGAGCCGCGCGTTGGCGGAGTTTTTGTTTGATGACGAGCAGGCGATGGTGCGGATCGACATGAGTGAATACATGGAGAAGCACAGTGTGGCGCGTTTGATTGGGGCGCCTCCGGGATATGTGGGTTACGAGGAAGGGGGGCAATTAAGCGAGGCGGTGCGGCGCCGGCCCTATGCGGTCGTGTTGTTTGATGAGATTGAGAAAGCGCATCACGACGTGTTCAACGTCTTGTTGCAGGTGCTGGATGATGGGCGGATAACGGATGGGCAGGGCCGGACGGTTGATTTCCGGAACACGGTGATCATCATGACGAGCAATATTGGGAGTGAGCACATTATTGGTGAGAACTCCGCGGAGGAGCGCGATCGGCTTGTCATGCAGGCATTACGTTCGCATTTCCGACCTGAGTTTTTGAACCGGGTGGATGAGACGATTATTTTTGATCGCTTGAGTGAGGAGGACCTGGGCGAGATTGTCCGGATTCAGTTGGAACGGGTGGTGCGGCGATTGGCTGATCGGGGCTTACGATTGGAGTTTGATGATGATGCGGTGGCGATGGTGGCCAAGGAAGGATATGACCCCGATTTTGGGGCGCGACCATTGAAGCGTGCCATTCAGCATTTTATTTTGGATCCGCTGAGCTTGGAATTGCTGGAGGGCAAGTTCGTGGAAGGCGATACCGTGCGTGTCCGGACGGATGGCGATCGTTTGGCCTTTGAGAAGGGGAGTGGTGCGGGCGAGGAAGATGCGGCCGCCTAGGAGATATTGCCTTACTCGGCGGCCTGTTGATTCCGGGCTTGCCGGACGTAGGATCGCATTTTGAGGAAATCAGGGTCGAAGGAGGTATCCTGGGTTGTCAGGAGGTGAGCGATGCGAGGGGCAAGCTCCCAGCGGTTCCAGTCGAGGAGGTTGGAAGTGATCAAGGGCGCCTGATCGGGATGGTGTTCCAAGGCGAGCGTGAAGGAGGCGACGATGTCGTCTCGGTAGTCGGGTTGGTATGAGCCCTGGGTGGCGAGGGCCTGGAGGACGGGGGCGACCTCGTCTATCGATCGTTGTGGATTGGAGAGATACTTTGAATTGATGAAATCGATGGCCGGCTTTCCTTCAACTTCGATGGCGGCGGTTGCCCACGCGGCGAGCTGGTGGGAGAGGCGGAAGCGTTCGGCGCTGCGCAGCGAGTCGGAGATTCGTTTTTGATCTTCTTCGGCATTACTTTGGGCGAGGAGCAGGATGTAGAGCGCGTGCCATTCGGTGAGGCGAAGATTTGAGAGGAAGGCCCGGACGTTCTCGCTGGGGAGGGTTCTACCCAATTGGGCGATGTCACCGTAGGGAGCGCGGGCGACTTCGAGGTGGGCGAGGGTGTTGAGTTGGGGGTCCTCATGTCCGAGGTACTTGGCGAAGAAAGCTGCGCGAGCTTGTGGGTTGTTCTTCCAGGAAGCCGGTTGCTTGAGAATCTCCCGGAGCACCGGTTCGATTTGTTCGTTGGTGATGGCAACGCGTTTCCAGGGGGTATCGGGGAGTTTGGTCGAGTAGATACAGACCACTTTGCGGTTGGCATCGAGGCTTAGGAGGCGGCGGGTGGCGCTGTCGACGAAGAGATCGATCTCTTCCGGGGGCGGATTTCCCGCGAGCACTTCGACCGTCTTGAGGCTAAAAGGGCGCTCGGGATTTTCCCTGGCGAGAACGATGGCGTCGGCATCGAGGAGGTGGTCGGCGGCCGAATTCCGGGGAATGGGGAGGCAGATTTGGCAAGCCGTCGCGGGGGAAGGCGCGACCGCGGCGGCGAGGATCGGGAAGAGGAGATATGGGAGGAGGCGGGGCATCTCCCGACAAGTTATCATGGGACCCGGAGGTGGGGAATTATTGAGGAGGCGAATACCAAATGGGAGATGTGTAGGCTCGTTCGGTTGTGGTCATGGGCACTTCGTCGTCCATGTCGATATCGAAGCGGAGGGCTTCGTAAGCGGTCCATCGCGGGGTGGGGATTTCGATGATGCGGGCGTAGTAAAAGGCATCGAGGGCGGGGTCAAAATCGGGATCGGTCCAGACGGTGATCAGCTCGGGAGAACCGATTGAGTTTGTCCATGTGGCCGTTTCGACGTCGACGGTATTTCCGACGTCGACTTTGCAGCGGCCTGATGCGTCGATCTCGCGGTCGTCGGACACGGCGACATCGTAGATGCGTTCTTGTTTTTCGCCGTCGCCGTCGAGCCAACCTTTGATGATTTGGACGCGATCGAGGTTCCCGCTGAAGGGGTCCTTCATGGCGGCGACGAGGAACGAGGGTGATTTGCCCTCGGGGGCCGTGGTGAGGTCTCCGCCCATGGGGACGCCTTTTTCGTAACCGGCGGCGGCGGGCAGGCGGGTGGCGGCATCGGCATCGGTGAAATCCCAGCCGCCGAAGAAGCGGACGATCATACGGGGGCCGGTGGTGGAGTATGTTTCTCTGCGTTTCATGGCGTCGAATACGGCGTCGCGGGTATTTTCGTTTGCCCAGACGGCGGCATATCCGGCGGCGGCCTGTTGCCAGCCTTTGATTGTGAAGTCGGGATTGGGAGCTTCGATAACAATGTGTTCCCAGCGGTGCGGTTCCGGTTCTACGCCGGAGTGTTTGCCGAAGAAATTTTCTTCTTCAACTGCTGCGAGAGCGGTGTGGGCGTCGGTGCCACTGACCATGCCGAATTTGAAGGGATTGACGCCGTGTTTTTGTTTGAGCTGGAGGCCGGTCTTCAGGGCTTCGCGCGCGTATTCGGCCGGGATCATATCGGGCGTTTTCGCTTCGGTACCGTTGAGATTTGATTTGTCCCAGGTATCGAAGTCGGCGAACTCATCGTTTGGCGAGAGCATGGGATGGGCTTCGCCGTCGCCCTTTATCTGCGTTACCTCGACGATTGGTTCGAGGCCGGCGCGCAATTCGACGATTTCCTGAGTGAGTGGTTGGCTGCCGTCGAAGGTCATGGTGGAGAACATGCGGCCGTTGCTGAGGTTGCCGTTATGGGGGATGGCGAGGACTTCTGCGCCGGTCTCTTTGTGGAATTTGTCGAGGGCACGCCAAAGGTCCTCGGGGTTTTGGCTGTCGAACTGTGAGAAGGGGAGTGTTTTGTTCGCCTCGGATGCATCGCCGCGGAAGACGACGTTACGGTGGAGGTTGTTGCCACCCATGGTGGTGTATTCGTAGCCGATGAGGGCGGTGAAGCGTCCGGGATCGTTGTATTTGTCCGCGAGGGCGGTGTATTCCTGCCAGGCGTTTTTGACGGCTTTGTCGCTTTTGATGGGCGGATCGGGTTCCGCGAGCGATGCGACGATTTCCATGGCGGCGGCGAAGGCTTTGTCCTTATCGTTGCTTTTGAGCATGTCGTACCAGCGTTTGCCTTTTTCCGTGGAGAGAATCTCGGGATCGCCTTGGAGGAGTTGCGGCATGAGTCCGTACATCTCCGCGTGATCGGCGACGACGATGAAATCGAGGGGGCGGGAGAGTTTTACTTTTAGACCGTGGGTGGAGGTGACTTCCTCACCGCGCGCGAGGCGGAAGGCGTCTTCCTGACCGACGGTGCACATGGTTCCGGCGTCGACGGAGACGGCGGTATGGAGGTGGGTATCGCCCCACAAAGGGCGGGTGGGGAAGTCCCGTCCGGCGTAGGGGGAGAACTGGGACTTGCTGATGGCCGAGGAAATGGCTTCCTGATTTGGGGAATGGTCTTGGGCTGTTGCGAGGAGCGGGCTCGAGAGCAGAGCCGCTGCGAAAATGGGGAGTGGTTTCATGCCGCGTGGGGGTGGGGTTGAGTTTCGAGGCAACCTTCAGCTTAGCAGACGGCGGCGTTGCCCGAAAGTGGAATTGCGTGGGCTGGTCCGGGATGGTTACGGAGCGGGCTAGAAGCCCATGCCCGGGGGGAGGCCCATGCCGCCGGTGACTTTGCCCATTTCTTCGGAGGCGAGTTCTTTGGCTTTTTCGGAGGCTTGAGTGACGCCGCTGAGGATGAGGTCTTCGAGGATTTCGACATCTTCGGGATCGACGATGGCGGGATCGATTTTGATGGAGGTGATATCGCCGGCGCCGGTGGCGGTGACGGTGACTTTCCCGCCGCCAACGGTGGCTTCGACGGATTTCTCGGCGAGTGCGGCCTGAGCTTCCTGCATTTGGGCCTGCATTTTTTGGGCCTGCTTCATCATCTTGGCGATATTCATGATCTGTAGATAGGTTATAAGTTAGGTGATTTCGGCTTCGAAGATGTCGAGGGCCTTATTGATGAGGGGATCGTCGTGGAAATCGTCTTTGGCGTCCGGTTGCGGTTTGGGAGGAGAGGGGTCCGAGCCTGCAGGGGCGTCTTTGGAGGCGTGTTCGCTCATGCTCGGGTCTTCAGATTTTTCGGGGGTGGGCTCTTGGGTGGGTGTTGAGGGTTCTTCGATTTCGACGGGAGGGGCGGGGGCGAGATTGTCGTCTGAGACGAACTTCAGGTTCAGTTTCTGGCCGGAGAATTGTTTGAGGATATCTTCGATGAGGGCCCGATTGTTGGGTCGGGAGAGGGATTCGCGGGCGAAGGATTCGTCGGGGGAGAATCCGATGATGAATTCGTTGGGTCGGCCTTCGACGTAGTGTCCGGCTTGGAGCCATGAGCTGGCGAGGGGGCGTTGGTTGTTGATTTCGCTGTGGAGTTGCTTCCAGAGGGCTTCGCCGGAGAGGTTTCCGGAGGGAGGGGCGGGTTTTGTTTCTGCTTTTGGTTCGGGTTCTGCTTCCGGTTTTTCAGAGGCGGGTGTCTTGGGTTCGGGTTGTGCGGGTGTTTTCGATTCGGTGGGAGCGGCGGCACGCGGGGCGGCGGCCGCGGGTTTCGGAGCGGCATCGGGATCGCCACCGACGCCGGTGATGGCACCGTCGATGAGATTGATGACTTCATCGATGGTGCATTTGGAGAGGGTTTCGACGGCTTTGATGATGCCGATCTCGAAATGCAGTTTCTTATTGGGCGCCCATTTCATTCGACCGTCGGTGACGGCAAATTGGTCAATGAGATTGATGAGTTGGTCGGTGGTGATCAGTTCCGCTTGTTCGTCGAGGGCGGCGACGATGGATTTGCCGAAATTGGCGGCGGAGGAGCCGGGGTCGACTTTGTGGACCAGCAGGTTGCGAAGGTGACCGATGAGGTCATCGAGGAGCTTGGAGAGGTCCTTACCGAGTTCGCTTTGTTCTTGTAGTTGTTCGAGGGCGGCGGCGGTTTCGCCCTTAAGGATATGATCAGAAAGTCCGGTGACGGTTTCGAAGGCGGTGAAACCGAAGATTTCGAGGACGTCATTTTCGGTGACCTTATCGCCGCAGAATGCCACGAGTTGGTCGAGCATGGACTGGGCGTCCCGCATTCCTCCTTCGGCGCCCCGAGCGACGGCGTGGGCGGCGAGGGGATCGAGTTCGACCCCTTCGTTTTTCGCGATGAGGGCGAGTTGATCGGCGATGATTTTATCGGGGATGCGGCGGAGGTCGAAGCGCTGGCAGCGACTGATGATGGTGGGGAGAATTTTGTTGGCTTCGGTCGTGGCGAAGATGAATTTTACGTGGGCGGGGGGTTCTTCGAGGGTTTTGAGGAGGGCGTTGAAGGCCTGCGGGGTGAGCATGTGGACTTCATCGATATAGTAGATTTTGAATTTTCCCTGAGCGGGCGCGAATTTGACCGTATCACGGAGTTCTCGGACTTCATCGATGCCACGATTGCTTGCGCCATCGATTTCGAGGACATCGAGGCAGGTGCCGTCGGCGATTTCCTGGCAGATGGGTTCCTGGGGATCGAAGTCAGCGCTGGGGCCGTTTGAGCAATTGAGGGCTTTGGCGAGGATGCGGGCGGTGGAGGTTTTTCCGGTGCCGCGGGGGCCGACGAAGAGGTAGGCGTGGGCGAGGCGATCTTGTTCGATGGCGTTGCGCAGGGTGCGGACGACGTGTTCCTGGCCGAGGAGGTCGTCGAAGGTTTGAGGTCGGTATTTGCGCGCGAAAACCTGGTAGCTCACTGGGGGCAATGTAGAGAGGCGAGGGGGAAAGGAAATGCTTTTTTTCCGGCGGGGTCAGGTGCTGTGGGTTTTGAAGAGGGTGAGCGTTTTTTCGCGTTCTGCGGCGTGATCGACGATGGGAAGGGGGTAGTCCGGAGCGATGGGGGCGGTCTCGTGCGGAGGGGAAAAGAATTGAGGGGGAGGCGTATCGGCGAGTTCGGGGACCCATTCTTTGATGTATTGGCCTTGTGGGTCGTATCGTTTGGTTTGGGTCCACGGATTCTGGATGCGGAAGTAAGGTGCGGCATCGGCGCCGGTGCCCGCGCTCCACTGCCAGCCGCCGTTATTGCTAGCGATCTCGCCGTCGACGAGGTGTTGCATGAAGAATTGTTCGCCGTGTCGCCAATCGATGTGGAGGTCTTTTGTGAGGAACATGGACACGATCATACGAACGCGATTGTGCATGAAACCGGTGGCGAGGAGTTCACGAATTCCGGCGTCGACAATGGGGAAGCCGGTGCGGCCTTGGGACCATTGACGGAAGGCTTCGCCTTCACTTTGCCAGGGGAGATCGTGGTATTTGGGATTGAATTCGAGGTCGAGGACTTCGGGGAAGTGGTGGAGGATATGCATATAGAACTCCCGCCAGGCGAGTTCTTTGATGAAAGTGTGGAGGCCATCGCGAGCGTTTTGCGAGCGGGCTTCGTGGGCGGTGGCGATCGTGCGGGCGTAGATTTCGCGGATGGAGAGGAGGCCGAAGCGGAGGTCCTGGCTGAGGCGGGAAGTGGTTTGGCCGGCGGGGGTATTGCGAGCGTCGCCGTAGTTGAGGAGGGGGACCTTGAGGGCGTGCTCGAGGCGTTTGCGGGCGGCCTTTTCGCCGGGGGCGACGGGTTCGGCGGCAGGGGCGGGGAGGTCCCAGGTATCGAGGGTGGGGAGATCGAGGGAGGGGAGTTTTGAGGGGGGTGGGGTGAGCTTGGGGCGTTTGGAGGCGGGACTGACTTTCTCCAGGGAGAGCCAGTTGCGACTGAAGGGGGTGTAGACGCGGTAGGGATTGCCATCGCCGGTGGCGATCTCGTCGGGTTCGTGCAGCAGGGTATCTTTGAAGGTTAGGAAGGCGACGTTACGGGATTCGCACTGTTTTGTCAGAGTGGTTTCCGTTTGTTTTCCGAAAGGGTCGGGATCGCGGTTGGTGAAGACGGCATCGGCATTGGTTTCTTTGATAAGCGCCATGAGGGCGCTTTCGGCTGAGCCTTGGCGAACGATGAGTCGCGAGCCGGCGTGTTCGAGGTTATTGGCGAGGGAAGTGAGGCAGCCACAGAGGAATTGTTGTCGGGCGGGTCCGGTCCAGCGGTGTTTTTGTTTCCAAGTGCTGGCGATGTAGACGGGGATGACTTGCTCGGCTTCCTGGCTGGCGGCATTCAGGGCGGTATTGTCGGTGAGGCGGAGGTCCCGGCGGAACCAGTGAAGGACTGTTTTGAAGCGTTTGGGCATATCGTGTGGGGGACTTTTCGGTGGACGGGCGGGGAAAAGCGGCAAAGATAGCGGGGCGGGCGGGTAACTGTGTTATACGACAAGGATTTGGAAGCGGACGAACAGAGAATCGGGATTATTGCCGGGAACGGCGTGTATCCGCAATTGCTGGCGGGAGCGGCACGGGCTGCCGGGGTGGAGCATGTGGCGGTGGCGGCGTTTACGGGGGAGACCGAAGAGGCGATGGGTGAATTGGCGGATGCGATCGAGTGGATGCGGGTGGGGCAGCTCGGCAAGATGATCAAATTTTTCAAGAGCGAGGAGGTTACCCGCGTGATGATGGCGGGGCAGATTTCGCCGGGGAATCTTTTTGATTTGCGTCCCGACATGCGGACCCTGGTGATGATTGGGAAGCTGAAGGAGCGGAATGCGGAGAGTATTTTCGGGGCGATTGGGGACGAGATGGCGAAGGATGGAATCGATTTGTTGCCGGCGACGACGTATATGGAGGATCGGATTGCGGGACCGGGATTGGTGGCGGGGCCGGCGATCGATGGGAAGCGGGAGGCGGAAATGGCGTTTGGGTTTCGGATGGCGAAGGAAGTGAGTGCTTTGGATATCGGGCAGACGGTGATTGTGCGGAAGGGAACGGTTTTGGCGGTGGAAGCGTTTGAGGGGACGAATGAGTGCATGAAGCGGGGTGGTGCCCTGGGGAAGGGCGAGGCGGTGATGGTGAAGGTATCGAAGCCGCGGCAGGATGTGCGCTTTGATGTGCCGTGTATTGGGGAGCGGACGGTGGAGACGGCGGGGGAAGCGGGGATCAAGTGTGTCGTGGTGGAGGCGGGGAAGACCTTGATATTGGACGAGGGCTCCTTGAGCTTTCGTTGTGAGGAACTTGGGATTACTATTTACGCGAAGGAAGATGAGTCGAATTAAGGTTGGAGTTGTGGGTGTGGGGGCGATCGGGGTGAATCATGCCCGGGTCTATGGGGAATTGGAGCAGGCGGAATTGGCGGCGGTTTATGATCTTGATCGCGGGGCGGCGGAAGCGGTGGTGGCGAAGCATGGGGGTGTGGTGGCGGAGGATTTGGATGAGTTTGTCGAGTTGGTGGACGGGGCGACGGTGGCGACGCCGACAAACACGCATTTGGAGGTGGGGCGACGGTTATTGGCGGCGGGGAAGCATGTGTTGGTGGAGAAGCCAATCGCGACGAATCGTGAGGAAGCGGATGAGTTGGTGACGCTCGCGCATGAGAAGGGCTGTGTTTTGCAGGTGGGGCATATTGAGCGATTTAATCCCGTGATGTCGCGATTGGAGGAGATTGTATCGCATCCGCGTTTTATTGAATCGCATCGTCTATCGCCGTTTCCCAACCGTAGTGTGGATATTGGGGTGGTGTTGGATTTGATGATTCATGATTTGGAGATCATCCTGCATTTAGTGAGATCGCCGGTCGCGAGTATTGATGCGGTGGGGGTGCCGGTATTGACGAAGCGAGAGGACATCGCCAATGCGCGGCTTCGTTTTGAGAATGGTTGTGTGGCGAACGTCACCGTGAGCCGGATCAGTCCGGAGCGGATGCGGAAGATGCGGATTTTCCAGGAGGACGCCTATCTGTCCCTGGATTACCAGGACCAGGCGGGCGAGATTTACCGGCGGGAGGGGACGGAGATCAAGCGGGAGACGGTGGAGGTGGAGAAGGACGAGCCATTGAAGTTGGAGTTGTCGGCGTTTGTGGATTGTGCGGCGAAGGGGGTGAGGCCGAAGGTATCGGGATATGAGGCGGCGGCGGCGTTGGATGCTGCGTTGGAGATCACGGGGCTGATCGAGTCTGGGTATGCTGCAGCGCTGGCGCGTGAGGGCGGCTGATGCTATGAAGAAGCTCTATTTCGTGGCGGGGGAGATGAGCGGGGACGCGCACGGGTCGGCCGTGATGAAGGCGATTTGGGGTGAAGTGGGGGGCGAGGTTGCTTTTCGAGGGGTTGGAGGCGAGAAGATGGCGTCGGTAGACGGGGCGGAAGGGTTGCGGGATTGGCTGGATGAGGCGGCGGTGTTGGGATTGTGGGAAGTACTGAAGAAGTACGGGTATTTTCGGAAGGAATTTGCGCGGGTATTAGGAGAGATCGACGAGTGTGCGCCGGATGCGGTGGTGTTGATTGATTATCCGGGATTCAATTTGAGATTGGCGAAGGCGCTGCAAGCGAGGCGGCCGGGGACGAAGATCATTTACTATATCAGTCCGCAGGTTTGGGCGTGGAATCGTGGGCGGATCGGGAAGATGGCGCGGATGTTGGATTTGATGATCTGTATTTTTCCGTTTGAGAAGGAGTTGTATGAGTCGTCGGGTTTGCGCACGGAATTTGTGGGGCATCCGATGGCGGATGCGTTGGAGAGGGGGCGATTTGAGCGGGAGGCGGAACTGGTGGGGTTGTTTCCGGGGAGTCGACGGCGGGAGGTGGATCAGCATTTTGGTGTGATGTTGGAGGCGGCGGTGCGGATCAAGGGGCAGCGACCGGGAGTGCGATTTGTCGCGGCGGCGGCGAATGACGCGATGGCGGAAGTGATGCTGCGTGAGTTGGGGGGATCGGTGCTGGAAGATGGGGCTTGTGAGATTGTGACGGGGCGGACGCATGAGTTGATGGAGCGGGTGGAATGCGCGGCGATTGCGTCTGGGACGGCGACGCTGGAGGCGGCGTATTTTGAGTTGCCCTATTGCCTGGTGTATCGGGTGGCTTGGCCGACCTGGGTGGCGGGGAAGTTATTGGTGAAGGTGGATTACCTAGGGATCGCCAATTTGCTCGCGGGTCGCGAGATAGTGCGGGAGTTTATTCAGAGGGAGATGACGGCGGAGAATATCGCGGGGGAGTTGCTGCGTTTATTGGGATCGGATGAGGCGCGTGAGGGAGTGTGTAGAGAATTGCGAGCGGTGACTTCGAAGTTGGGTGAGAAGGGCTCTTATGGGCGGGCGGCGTTGGAGATCGTCAAGGCGGCGGATGAGGGAGGTGTGAAGTGAAGCAGCGCCGGGTGATTCCGATGTTGTTGATGATCTTGCCGGCGGGGACGGTGGTGCTGGGTGCGGGGTCGTTGATTTGGTATTTTGTTTCGGGCAATGCGCCTGACGGGAAACCGGAGGTCACGTCGTTAATGCAGAAGCAGATTGAACAAGTGGATTTGGAGCGGTATGTGGGGCTGCTGACGGAAGATATCGGGGAGCGGAACACGGCAAATCCCAAGCAATTAGGGATCGCAGCCAATTTTCTGGAGGGGACATTGGGGCCACAGAACATGGGGTATACGGTGAGGCGGCAGGTATTTGAGGTGGATGGGGTCGAGTGTGCGAATCTTGAGGTGGAGATCCCGGGGCGTGGCTTGCGGGATGAAGTGGTGGTGGTGGGGGCGCATTACGACAGTGTTCCGGGGACGGTGGGCGCGAATGACAACGCGACGGGTGTGGCGGCGTTATTGGCTTTGGCGAATCGATTTGTGGGGACGGGAAATGAGCGGACTTTACGATTTGTGGCGTTTGTGAACGAGGAACCGCCTTATTTTCAGACGGAGGACATGGGAAGCCGGCGATATGTGCGGCGGGCGAAAGAGCGAGGGGAAGAGGTTGTGGGGATGGTGTGCCTGGAGACGATTGGGTATTTTTCCGACGAACCGGGCAGTCAGCGGTATCCGGAGGGCTTGGAGGGTGTGTATCCGGATGCGGGGAATTTTATCGCGATGGTGAGTAATTTGGAATCGCGGGATTTGCTGGAAACGAGTGTGGAGGCTTTTCGTGGGGTGACTGAGTTGCCGGTGGAATTCGGGGTGTTTCCTCCCGATGTGCCCGGGGTGAGTTTGTCGGATCACTGGTCGTTTTGGGAGGCGGGGTATCCGGCGATCATGGTTACGGACACGGCGCCGTTTCGCTATCCATTTTATCACACGGCGGAGGACACGAGTGACAAGATTGACTATGAGCGATTCTACGAGGTGGTGTTGGGTGTGGAGGGAGTGGTGGAGCGTCTGGTCAATCCGGGGCGGTGAAGGTTCTGGTTGCCGGAGTGATGATATCCTTTATAGTGGGGTCCGTTTTTCTCGGGGCATTAGCTCAGTTGGTAGAGCGCTTCAATGGCATTGAAGAGGTCAGCGGTTCGACTCCGCTATGCTCCATTCTTCGCCTTGGGAGGTGCGGGGGTGGATGGTGTGGCGGGGATTTTTGGACGTGAGGCCGAGGAGAGGTGGCGCAGTGGCTACTAATGGCACGCCATTCTTCGCCTTGGGAGAGGGGTGGCCGGGTGGTGTGGGGAGGGTTGTTGGGAGGCAAGGTTGGGGGAGGGGCTTCGCAGTGGCTACGAATGGCACGCCATTCTTCGCCTTGGGAGGTGAGGGGGTGGTTGGTGTGGTGGGAGTTTTCTGGAGGCGAGGCTGGGGAAGGTTCTTCGCAGTGGCTACGAATGGCACGCCATTTTTTGTGGTTGGAGGGTGAGCTGGTTGATTGGGTCTTGTTTGGGGGGTGGGAAGGTGGCTAAGGTTTTAGCTGAATGAACGGGGAGTTTATGAAGTTTTTGATGAAGTGGCGGTGCACAATTCTGCTTATTTCTTTGGTGGGTTTTCTTGGGATTTTTCCGTTTTTGAAGATGACGCCGCATGGGGATGCGGCTTCGGCGTTGACGGTTTCGATGGTGATACTAACGGCGACGATTGCGGCGTTGGGAAACGGGAAGCATTTTGCCATCGTGTTGTTTCTGGCGGTGCTCGCGTTGCTGTTGGAATGGGTGGCGCTCGGGGAAAAGAGTAGTGCACTGACTTTTTGGAGTGACGTTTCAAATATCGTGCTTTGGGTGTACGTCATCGTTCTCTTGATGAAGTACGTCCTCGAGCCCGGGCCGGTGACGGCGGATGAAATTGCGGGCGCGATCTCGGTTTATTTTCTGTTGGCGATCGTATGGAGTATCGCGCATACGTCGCTGGAGCGGTACGCACCGGGGTCTTATTCGAACGTGGACATTGTGGAAAGTTTGCGCATGGACATGCTTTACTTCAGTTTTGTCACGCTGACGACATTGGGGTATGGCGACATTGTGCCTCTCGATCCGAGGAGCCAGATGCTGGCGATCCTGGAGGCGACGACCGGGGTATTGTTTTTGACGGTCCTCGTGGCTCGCTTGGTGGGGGAATACGGTCAAATGCGGGCCGAAGCCCACAAGAACCGGAGGCCTTAGGCGTTACTTTGCGCCCAGGTCGATGCACTTCAATTCGTCGTTGCTGCGCATGAATAGTTGGCCATTGCTGAGGGCCATTGGGGACCACATTTTGTAGTCGGGTTCGCGAGTTTTGCGTGTTGAGCCAGAGGAACCCTCCCGGGCTGCTTGGACTTCGGAGACTTTATCGAAGATGTCGGCTTCGGCGACGAGGCGAAAGCCTTCGGTGGAGGGTTTTACCACGCGGAGGTATCCGATGTGGCCGTCCTGGATAAAGAGATGTCCATCGGCGAAGAGGATGTTACCGCGGCCCATGAACGGATCGTTTCCGGTGCGCCAGAGTTCATTTCCGTTGAGGTCCATGCAGAGGAGGCCGCCCGACTCACGGAGTTCGCCATTGTAGTTCGCGTTCTCATTGGCGAGGAAGTAGAGGTGATCTTCGAAGAGGATGGGAGGGTGGATTTGGGATCCTTTCTCGAGGTCGAAGAGTTTTTTGACGGACCAATCGTCGCCCGACTTGGCAAGCTCCAGCATGGCAGAGCCGCATTCGTAGCCGCCGGTGAGGAAGAGTCGGCTTTGGTCGATCTGGAAGGGCGGGGTAATGGGAATTTTATTGAAGTATTCGTTGGTTTGCCAAAGCACGTTGCCGCTGGCGGGGTCGACGCTGATCGTCGTTCCGACGCCGTCATCACCGTCAGGGTCGCGTTTGACCGCGAGGAAGAGGACTTGGGGAACGCCTTGAAGGTCGAGCAGCACGGGGGACGAGTGGCTATCTCCGAATGGTTCGGTGCGCCACTTTTCTTCACCGGTATTTTTATCGAGCCCGGCGAGGCCGACGGTTTCGCTCATGGGGGCGATGACAACGACATCGTCGACGACGAGGGGCGATTGGGCGTAGCCCCACTTCGGCGTCAATGTGTCGTATTGTTCCTGAATGTCGACGGTCCAGTCGGCCTCATGGGTTTCGCGGTTGATGCGGTGGACTTGGCCGAAGCCTCCGATCATGTAGACGGCGTCTTCTTCGACGGTGGGGACTCCGCGGGAACCGGGATGGGGGAGGCGTCCTTCGACGGTTTGGGAGAAGCGCCATTTTTCTTCTCCGGTGGCGCGGTCGAGGCAGCGGAGAAAGTCGGTTTCGCCGAGTTCACGATCGATGAGAAAGACTTCGTCATCGACGATGGCGGCGCCCCCGAAACCTTCGCCGACGGGGGTTGACCAGAGCACCTTCGGGCCGTTCGAGTCCCAATCGATGTTAAGGCCGGTTTCGTTTGAAGTGCTGATGCGATTGGGGCCGTGGAAGAAAGGCCAGTTTTCGGCGGGGGCGGAGGAGGCCGACAGGATGATGCCGAGAGTGGTGGCGAGCAGTGTATTTTGGAGAGTCGTCTGAGGGTAAGCGAGTTGCATGGTATTCAATCTGATGGGTATGGAAACGATGTTTGGATTGGAATTGATCTCGAAATGCTTGGAAAAGGGGGTTTCTTAGAGACGAGGCGAGGGGGCTAATCTTTCAGAATAATCGGGATGGGTCCTTGCGTGGGCGGGAGGAGCTCTGCTAAGTTGAGGGGTCGAATGTGAGGGCGGAGAGCCCTGTTAATAACCCCAAGAAACCCCAGAATACTAGAG
Source organism: Verrucomicrobiota bacterium (assembly GCA_039028175.1). Lineage (GTDB taxonomy): Bacteria > Verrucomicrobiota > Verrucomicrobiia > Verrucomicrobiales > DEV007 > JBCDBW01. The sequence continues at coordinate 43,945 of JBCCIR010000007.1, read as the reverse complement.
GAAGCGGAGTCATGAGTGCAGATGTGAGCGATTTGGAGCAGGCCTTGGAGGCCGATACGGGAGATTGGGAAGCGCGGGTAGTATTGATGGAGGGGTTGATTGGGCAGGGAGACGAGGCGGGGGCTTTGAAATTGTTGGGTGAAGCACCTGGCGCACCGGAGACCGAGGAGCAATTGGCGAAGCTTTATGAGTTGTTTGCAGCCGCGAAGCCGCAGGAGGTATTGAGTCAGGCCGAGGAATTTTTGTCGACGCATGGCGAGAGCGCCACGGCGTTGATGATTTGTGCGCAGTTGCATAGTGAGGCGGGGGAGGTGGAAGCATCGCGGAAGAGTTATGAGTCTGCCATTGCTTTAAACGAGGAGTATCGGGATGAAGAGTTGGAGGCGTGGCATGCGGAGCACTCGGTGGAGGCGGGACCGGCTTCGATTCCTGCTCCTGCGGCGGCGGTGCCTGCTCCGAGTTCTCCGGGAGCGGGCGACGATGATGTGGCCCCGGTGACGCCGGTTCCTTTGCAACGCGACATGGCGCCGGCGCCGGCGTTGGAGCATCACGAGGCGGTCGATCCGGTCGCGGTGAGTCGCGAAGCGTTGGCGAGGACGGGACTGGTAACGGCCTCGCCGTTTGCAGCGGTCGACGTGGTGAAACCGGATGCGCGGCCCAACGACAAGAAGGAAAAAATGTCGGCGGTGGGGATTGCGGTGCTGGTGCACGCTTTGATTTTCTTTATTTTGACGTTGATCGTGGTGGCGGTGCCGCGGGCGGCGCCGCCGAGGATTGTGGCGGTGAATGGCGGGCTTGAGGAGGTGCCGCCGACTCCGGATAAGCCCGAGGTGAAGGTGGCGACGAAGCCAAATCCTTCGAGTGCGAGTCAGATGGATGTGATCAGCGTGAACAGTGTTTCGAACGTGGCGGTTCCGGTGGTATTGGATCCCATCGATACGTTGGAGCCGATCGGTGCGGGGCAGGATTTCGGGATGGGGATGACCTTTGGGGCTGAGGGTGCGGGAAACGTATCGTTCTTTGGGTCGCAGGCCAGTGCGAGCAAGGTGGTGTTTGTGGTTGATTCTTCGGCGTCGATGCGATCGGCGGGTAAGACCGGGTTGACCAAGCACGAGTTGATGAAGCAGGAGCTGAGCAAGACGATCAAGGAGCTGAGTCCCGGTATTCAGTTTCAAATCATCTTTTTTACGGGGCCCAGTTGGTTTGTGGGGGAGAACTACAAGGAGGATCAGAAGAACTGGGTTCGGAGTCCGAAGGGCAACTACTGGCATTACAAGGACGACAAGATCGAGAGCATGCGGGTTGGGAAATACCGCAATGCGACGCCATCGACGATTCGGCGGACGATCAATGAGATTGAGGAGACGCCGATAGCGGGCGGGACGGATTGGCGAGTGCCGTTAAAGATGGCGATGCTGATGGAGCCGGACGTGATCTTCTTTATGACGGATGGTGCCGTGGGCAAGGATCCTGATCGGCCGCCGGTGGTGGAGGATGTTTTGAAGTTCAACAAGGAGCGGAGCAACGCGAAAATCAATTCGATTTGTTTGATGGTGCCGAAGGCGATGGAGGATATGGGCGCGATGTCGAAGGGGACGCGTGGAGAACTGACATTGGTGCTGGAGGATGGGACGCCGATTCGCGGGAGGGAGTTAGAGAAGCATCTCAAGAATTAGCATGGGAAGGGGGAAGGCACGCGCGCGAGCGAACCTGTGCTGGACAATCACAAGTTGGGGAAGTAGAACGCGCTGAGAGGCAGTTCTTCATGAGATTGACCCATGCCATTGTCACAGCCGTTCTCGCCTTTGTACTGGGAGGGTGCGCCGGCTTACCTGGAAAGCAGACCAAGATGACTGTATCGAGCGAGCCGTTTGGCAGTGTGAAAGGCGTTCCGGTGGAGCTTTACACCTTGCGCAATCCTGACGGGATCGAAGTTCAGATCACGAATTATGGAGGGATTGTCACGTCGATCAAAGTGCCTGACCGCGAGGGTGAGGTGACGGAGGTGGTGCTTGGCTATGACAACTTTGGGGACTATGCAAATGATCCGAACTACTTCGGGGCAATTTGCGGGCGATACGCGAACCGGATTGCGCGCGGGAAGTTTGAGTTGGAAGGGGCGCGATACGATCTGGCGATAAACAATGCTCCCAATCATTTGCATGGTGGGAACACGGGATATAACAAGCGGGTTTGGAAGGGATCGACGTCGCGAACCAAAGATGGGGTGGCGGTGACTTTGCGGTACGTGAGTCCGGATGGTGAAGAGAATTATCCCGGCAATCTGGACGTGGAGGTAAGGTATGTTTTGACGAAGAATGACGAACTGCGAATCGAGTATTCCGCGCGGACGGACAAGGCGACGCCGGTCAACCTGACGCATCACGGGTATTTCAATTTACGTGGAGCGGGCAATGGGACGATTGCGGGACATGAGTTGCAGATTGAAGCCGCGCGGTATACGCCGACGGATAAGACCTTGATTCCGACGGGGGAATTGGCCGCGGTGGAGGGGACGCCTTTTGATTTTCGCGAGGCCAAGCCGATCGGGCGGGATATCGGGGATCGCCACGAGCAGTTGTCGACTGCGGACGGGTACGATCAGAATTTCGTATTGGATGGTGGCGGGAGCAATCGGCCGAGACTGGCGGCGACCGTGACGGAGCCGCGATCGGGCCGGAGAATGGAGGTATATACGACCGAACCCGGGATTCAATTGTATACGGCGAATCATTTGGACGGCAACGCCGGGCGCCGGGGTGAGAGTTATTCAAAATACGGTGCGTTTTGTTTGGAGACGCAGCATTTTCCGGATTCGCCGAATCAGTCGAATTTCCCTTCGACCATTCTTCTTCCCGGGGAGGAATACAAGCAGACTACGGTTTATCGGTTTTCGACAGTGGACTGAGAAGGGAGCGGAACGAGGACACGTATACAGGAGTTGAATTGTCATGGGTAAAGATGGGATGAATTATGCGCCCAAGGGGAAAGCGGCGCCGGTGGTTGGTGCGGGCGAGTTTTGTTTTGCGGCGGCGGCATTGGATCATGGGCACATTTACGGGCAGTGCAACGGGTTGATCGAAGCGGGGGCGGAGTTGCGATACGTTTATGATCCGGATCCGGAGAAGGTGAGGGTATTTTGCGAGACGTATCCTCAGGCGACGCCGGTGGACAGCTTGGAGCGGTTGTTGGACGAGGAGGAGATTCGCCTGATTGCGGCGGCGGCGATTCCCAGTGAGCGTGGACCGTTGGGTATTCGGGTGATGGAGGCGGGGAAGGATTATTTTACGGACAAGACGCCATTCACGACGTTGGGACAGTTGGCGGAGGCTCGGAAGGCGGTGGTGCGGACGGGGAAGAAATACATGGTTTATTTCAGTGAGCGGCTTCATGTGGAATGTGCGATGCACGCGGGGGATTTGATTCGGGACGGGGTGATTGGCGACGTGGTGCAGGTATTGGGGTTGGGGCCGCATCGTTTGAGTGCGGATCAGCGGCCGGACTGGTTTTTCAAGAAGGCACAATACGGAGGAATACTGACGGATATTGGGAGTCATCAGTTTGAACAGTTTCTGTATTATGCGAATGCGACGGATGCGGAGGTGACGTACGCGCGAGTGGCGAACTATGCAAATCCGGAATATCCGGAGTTGGAGGATTTTGGGGAAGCGGTATTGGTGGCCGACAACGGGGCTTCGAATTATATCCGGGTGGACTGGTTTACGCCGGACGGATTGGGTGTATGGGGGGACGGGCGGACGTTGATCACCGGGACGAAGGGGACGATTGAGCTCCGGAAATACACGAATGTGGCGGCGGGGGGCGGGGGTGAGCATCTGTATCTGGTGACCGAAGAGGGTGAAGAGCACATGGAACTTGCCGGAAAGGTTGGTTTCCCATACTTTGGGCAGCTTGTGCTTGATTGTATTAACCGGACGGAGACGGCGATGACCCAGGAGCATGCATTTAAGGCTGCTGAGCTTTGTCTCAAGGCGCAGGAGATGGCGGAGGGGAAATGAATATATCGTCGATGCGATTGTTTGACCGGGTTCTTGGGGTGCCGGCCTGTTTTTTTCTGACTTTGTGCCGGAAGATGATGCAGTTGGCGCCTCGTGAGGAAGGGGAATCGCCGAAGAAGGTATTGTTTGTAAAGTTGGCGGAGCAGGGGTCTACGGTATTGGCTTACCGAGCATTGAAGGGAGCGGTGGAGCGGTATGGGGCGGAGAACGTGTTCTTTTTGGTGTTTGAAGAGAATCGCTTCATTCTCGACCAGTTGGGATTGATACCGGAAGGAAATGTGATCGCGATTCGGACGGGAAATTTAATGGAAGTGATTGGGGGGATGCTGGGGGCATTACGGAGGGTGCGCGGGGAGGGAATCGACGGGTGTGTTGATTTGGAGTTTTTTGCCCGGGCGACGGCGGTGATATCGTATCTGACAGGCGCCCGTGTACGGGTTGGCTATCATGGGTTCAATGGTGAGGGGCCTTATCGAGGTGACTTGATGACGCATCGATTATTTTTCAATCATCATTTGCATACAACGGATGCGTTCAGGCTATTGGTCGAGGCGTTGGAGCAACCGGAGGCGGCATTGCCTTATTTTGACAGTGATATTCGTTTGAGTTTTGGACGGATGGATCGGAAGGGGGCGGTAAAGACGCGCTATGTGCTGGATGCCTGCGATGGGGACTATCCGGAGTTTTTGGTTTCGGACGAGGACAAGCGGGCGGTGCGGGAATTGCTCAAGAGGGCGGGCGGGGATGAGGCGGGGACGGCGCCGGTTGTTCTATTGAATGCGAATTGCAGTGATCTTCTGCCGTTGCGCCGGTGGCCGGAAGAGAATTACAAGGAGTTGGCGTATCGATTGTTGGATGCCCGTCCGGACATTGTGATCGCGCTTACGGGAGGTCCGGATGAGGCAGAGGGAGCGGCGGCGCTCGTGAACAGAATCGGGCATGAGCGTTGTTTTAGTATGGCGGGGCGCACCAGTTTGCGGGAGTTATTGGTTCTGTATTGCGTGTCCGAGGTAATGGTGACGAATGACAGTGGTCCAGCGCATTTTTCTTCGCTCACGCCGATGGATTGCGTGACGCTATTTGGTCCCGAGACGCCTGGGTTATTTGGTTCGCGGTCATCCCGGGCGCATCTATTGTGGGCGGGAACGGCCTTTACGCCATGTGTCAACGCGTTGAACAATCGAGAGGCGCCTGCGGGGGACAATCGGTGTATGGAAAAGATTTCGGTGGATGATGTCTATGAGACGGTGATGGGGGTATTGGAGAAGAGGGCGCCGAAACAGAAGAGGGTCAGGAAGGCCACGGCGGCAAAGAAAAAGAAATCAGCAGGCGCGAAGAAGTAGGAGTCCAGGGACGAGTGAGCGACGGTGATTCAGCTAAGAGGGGCGGGTGGAGAGAGTCTTGTTGGCTTGGCATGGGGGTATTGTGGGCCTTGGTCTGCGTCTTCTTTTTTGACTTATTGTTTGTGCCTGGAGATTCGGTGTTGTCTTTGCAGGTTGCGGATGTGTATCGGCAGTTTGCGGGTTGGCGTCATTTCGGATTCTCCGAAGTCGCGAAAGGGAACATTCCGTTGTGGACTCCGTTAGTCTACGGAGGGATGCCTTATTTCAGTGGGTTTCAGTCGGCACTGTTGTACCCGCCGAATTGGATATTCGCGGTTTTGCCCTTAGCGAAGGCGATCAATTGGAGTATTGCGTTTCATGCGTGGTGGCTGGCGAGCGGGGTTTATTTGTGGCTCAGGTATTGGGGGGTTCGGCAAATCGCCGCGGTATTCGGAGGTGCGTGCATCATGTTTTCGGCCCCGTTCTTTCTTCATGTGTACGCGGGGCACCTGACGAATTTGTGTGTCATGGCTTGGGTTCCCTGGTTGGTGTATTGTTTGGTCCGGTGGCAGGGGTCGCGGCGTTATACCTGGGTTATCGCGGGCGGGGCTGTGGTAGGAATGCAGATTTTCGCGGGGCATCCCCAGTATGTCTACTATACGGGAATCGTCGTCACTTTGTATGTGCTACTCACGGCATTCCTTGTATTGAAGAAGGAGCGGTGGCTGTATTTGGGTGGATTTGTGGGGATGTATCTGCTGGGAACGATGCTTGCGGCGGGTCAGCTTTTGCCGGGATTTGAAGCGAGTGGAGAGGGGGTGCGGAGCGGTGGAACGGAGAAGGTTTTTGCCGGATCGTATTCGTTTCCGCCCGGTAATCTTTTAACCGTGGTTGTGCCGGGGATTTTCGGTGATGAGAAAGGGTTACGCTATTGGGGATTTTGGCTGTATTGGGAAATGATCGCCTTTTGCGGTGTCATTGCCCTTTGTTGCGCGGTTATCGGAATTTTCGAGAAGGGTGAAGGGCGTCGAGAGCGGATGGTACTCGGATTGACTGCGATCATCGCTGTGGTGTTGGCGATGGGTAAATATACGTTCGTATTTGATTTGCTTTACGCCGCCCTGCCGGGATTCGATTTATTCCGGGGAACGTCAAAGTTCATCTTCTTTTTTGCCCTTGCCGTATCGGTATTGGCCGGTCTTGGAGCGGATCGAGTTTTGAGAACGCCTGAACTGTTTCGGAACAGAGGCGTGGTTCTTGGAGCGGCACTGGGAGTGGTTTTCCTTTGGGTATTGGCTGTTCTCATCGGAGCTGGAGACGCGCAGACCGGGTTTTGGGCGGGGGTGCGGAAATCGATTTGGAACAAGGGCGACGTCACCCATATTCCGGAGGGAGTCTATTTTTCCGATGAAGTTGCCAAGGCAGCCGTGCATTATTCGTCCTCTGGGTTTTGGATGGCGGGGTTGCTGGTGCTCTTTTTTCTTCTTGCGATACTGGCAATGCGACGGCGTCCTGCGATCGGTTATGTATTGTTGGTTGCCGGCATGGTGGAGCTGGCAGTTTTTGCGGCCAAGTATCGGGCGTCGTTTCCAATCAGCAGTCTGAGCTTCGATGCGCAGGCACAAGCGATCGGGGGAAATCCTGATCAGCTTCGGGTGTTGGACTTATCTGGTGTCAATCGAGGGATGATTAGCGGGTTACCTGATCTTTGGGGTGATGATCCGGGGGTATTGAAGCGTTACGCGGAGCTGATGACCGTTGCTCAGGGGCGTTCCGCAGCGGAGGCGGGGCAACATGTTCCCATGGTCAAACCGCATCCGATTTGGCGGATGTTGAGAGGCGAGTATGTGTTTCAGCCGCAGGAAGGCGGTAACGTCTCGCTGTTGACGTTCAGTTCCGAGCCTTTGCGTCGCTTTGAGTTGGTGCCCGAGTATTTGGTGTTGGATGATCGTGATGTCATTCTGAGTACTGTTTTGAGTGATACCTTCGATCCGCTTAAGCAGGTCATCCTGGAGGAGAATCCGGGAATTGTGGTGTCTATGTATGAAGGTGATGCCCCCGAGGGGCGGTGGGAAATCACCAGTGAAGACACGGACCATGTGGTTGTGTCGGTTGAGACGCCTCGGCCGGCGATTCTTCTGATGACCGATCCATACAGCAAGAGTTGGAGGGTCAAGAATCTATCCGGCGATGCGCCGCAGGACCGGTATCAAGTCATGCCCGCGAACTATGCGATTCGAGGGATTCCCATTGAGGCGGGCAGCCATCGATTGAAGATATACTACCGTCCCCGGACTTTGACATTGGGTTTGGCGATTAGTTTCGTGACGGTATTGGGGTCGATCGGGTTTCTCGTGTGGTCGCGACGGAATGTGAAGAGAGAGGCGGAATCAGGGTGAGGGTGGTTGAGGTTTGTTGCGGAGCATGTGGGCGTAGGGGCCCGGCGAGGAATTTGGGATAGCGATCGCGCCGACGGTTTTTTCGTAGAATGCGGTCGATGAAGCTTGGCCGATCACGGCATAGGCGAAGCCCTCGTCGTGTAGTGCGTGAAGAGCGTGGAGCAAGAGTGCGGTGCCCAGGCCTTTTCCCCGGGACGCTTCCTCGACGCCGGTGGGGCCGAAGAAGCCAAGAAAGGGTGAATGGTAACAGGCAAACCCTGCGATCTTGGAATCGGTCTTTGACTGTGCCACGAAACAGCTTACGGGTTGCCGGGCGAACGCGGCGCGAGCTTCGTCGGCCCATGTTATCCCGAAATGGTGATCGATCCAGTTTACAACCAGGCTGGTTTCGGGAGTGATTGACCGGCGAATCTGGTAGTTTTGCTTTTCGGCGATGGTTCGAGCGGGCTCGAGTCCGGGGAGTTCATAGAGTTTAACAAGGAGGTCGGTCATGTTTTGATCGTGGCAATTTTGGAGAGCCCGGCTGAGGCGAGTTGATTTTGAATGGTGTGGGGGACGAGCGCAACTCCAAGGGCTGGAGGGTGGTGTTGGTATTTGCGATTGATTTTGCCGGGAAGATGAATATTGCTTAGGCGCTCTTGCGAGAGATGGGCCCTCATTTGAATCGAAGCTATGTCTGAAAATTCCAAGATTATTTATACGAAGACGGACGAGGCCCCTGCGTTGGCCACGCGGTCGCTCCTGCCGATTATTGAGGCCTTTACCCGGTCGTGTGGGATATCCGTGGAGATTAAGGATATTTCTTTGGCGGGGCGGATTATTGCGGGGTTTCCCGAATTTCTTTCGGAGGGGCAGAGGATACCGGATGCTTTGGGGCAGTTGGGGGAATTGGTGAAGCGACCGGAGGCAAATGTGATCAAGTTGCCGAACATCAGCGCCTCGATTCCCCAGATGAAGGGAGCGATCGCGGAGCTTCAGGAACAGGGCTATTCATTGCCGGACTATCCCGAGGAGCCCGCCGATGATGAGCAGCGCGAGATCAAGGTGCGGTATGATAAGATCAAGGGCAGCGCGGTGAATCCGGTATTGCGAGAGGGCAACTCGGATCGTCGGGCGCCGAAGGCGGTGAAGGAGTATGCGAAAGCGAATCCGCATTCTATGGGGGAATGGTCAGCGGATTCGCTGACGGAAGTGGTGAGCATGGGAGCGGAGGATTTCCGATCGAACGAGAAGTCCTTGACGGTTGCGGCTGCGGGAAATTTGAAGATTGTCTTTGTTGATCGTGCGGGCGCGGAGACGGTCTTAAAGGCGGAGACGGCGGTAGAGGCGGGGGAGGTTGTCGACGCGACGATTATGAGCAAGAGGGCGTTGGTCAGGTTTTTGGAGGAACAGATTGTGGTGGCCAAGGAGCGGGGTGTGTTGTTTTCACTTCATTTAAAGGCGACGATGATGAAGGTTTCGGACCCGATTATATTCGGGCACGCCGTTCGGGTTTACTTTGGGGACTTAATCGAAAAGCACGGAGATTGTCTTGAGCGATTGGGGGTGGATTTCAACCATGGTTTTGGCGATCTGGTGGAGAAGATTGAGTCATTGCCGGATGAAGAGCGTGCGGCAATCGACGCGGATATCGCGGAGTGTTATGGAGCGGGTCCTGCTCTGGCGATGGTGAACTCGGACAAGGGGATCACCAACCTGCATGTGCCCAGCGATGTGATCATCGACGCCTCGATGCCGGCGATGATACGCACATCGGGGCAGATGTGGAATGGGGAAGGGCAGCAGCAGGATACCTTGGCGGTGATTCCGGACAGCAGCTATTCGGGGGTTTATGCGGCGACGATTGAGTTTTGCAAGGAGCATGGGGCGTTTGATCCGGCGACGATGGGGACGGTGCCGAACGTGGGGTTAATGGCTCAAAAGGCGGAGGAGTATGGATCACACGACAAGACATTTGAGGCCCCCGGCGATGGGCAGATGAGGGTGTTGGACGAGTCGGGTGCGGTGATTTTGGAGCATGACGTGGAGTCGGGCGATATCTGGCGGATGTGTCAGGTGAAGGACGGGCCGATTCGGGATTGGGTGAAATTGGCTGTTTCGCGTGCGCGCGCGACGGGATGGCCGGCGGTGTTTTGGCTGGATGAGGCGCGGGCGCACGATGCGCAGTTGATTGCCAAAGTGAAGCTGTATCTGGGGGAGCATGATACGGAAGGACTGGAGTTTCCGATCATGGCGCCGGCGGAAGCAACGCGGTTCACGTTGGAGCGCTTGAAGGCGGGGGAGAACACTATTTCGGTGACGGGCAATGTATTGAGGGACTATTTGACGGATTTGTTTCCAATATTGGAGTTGGGGACGAGCGCGAAGATGTTGTCGATTGTGCCCTTGATGAACGGTGGGGGCTTGTTTGAGACGGGCGCGGGAGGTTCTGCGCCAAAGCATGTGCAGCAGTTTGTGGCAGAGAATCACTTGCGTTGGGATTCACTGGGAGAGTTTTTGGCGTTGGCGGTATCGTTGGAGCATTTGGGGGAAGCCTATAGCAACGAGAAGGCGAGGGTGTTGGCGGCCACGTTGGATGATGCGACGGCCAAATTTTTGCTGACGAACAAATCGCCGTCGCGGAAGTGTGGTGAGCTGGACAACCGGGGCAGCCATTACTATTTGGCTTTGTATTGGGCGGAGGCTTTGGCGGCGCAGGATGGTGATGGAGAATTGAAGGCGGCATTTGCGCGGGTGGCGGAGGAGCTTGAAGCGAGTGAGGAGAAGATCGTGAGGGAGCTGAACGGGGTGCAGGGCCAGCCGGTGGATTTGGGAGGGTATTACCAGCCTGATGATGGGAAGGCGGATGGGGCGATGCGGCCGAGTGCGACTTTGAATGGGATATTGGCGGGGGTGTAAGGGGGAGGAGAGAGGCAATTTGATTCGTTGCGGTTGAGGAAATGCGGGGCGTTGGACGGGATTGTTTGCCTTTGGCGAGCCAAGCTAGATTGGCTTCGGCGTTGCCTTCGCGCTGGGATGGTGGTCGTTAGGACGACCGAGCTTTCAAACCCGCTTCGCGGGTTCGAGCCCCGACGAAAAGTATTGGGGCGGACGGGAGGTCTGGAGACGGGCTATGACCAAGGGATGAAATACGGAGTGGACGGGACTCGAACCCGCGACCTCCGGCGTGACAGGCCGGCGCTCTAACCAACTGAGCTACCACTCCATGGGCTGGTAAATCGCGGTAATTTCCGGCCCGAGAGTGAGCGGAAAATAGGCGCGTTCGATTTTCGGTGCAATAAAATTCTTCCGTTTTTCTTTGATTTCAAGGGCATTGCAGGTAAGGTTCCGCTCCCGTCGCCCCGGGGCCGATATTGAGGCTTGAAAATGAGGGGAGAGAGGGCGATGGGGGGGGTTGCGGAGACATCGAAAGAACGTGATATTTGGCCATGAACATCATCGACAAGATTGAAAAAGAACAGGTTCGCGAGGACATTCCGGACTTTGGTCCAGGGGACACGGTGAAGGTGCATTATCGCGTGGTTGAAGGGGGCAAGGAGCGGATTCAGGTCTTTCAAGGTATTGTTTTGGGTCGTCGTGGGACGAGTGTCAACGAGGCTTTCACGGTGCGGAAGATATCGTATGGGGAAGGGGTGGAGCGGGTTTTTCAGGTGCATTCGCCCAAGATTTCCAAGATTGAAGTATCGGACAAGGGGCGGGTGCGGCGCTCGAAGTTGAATTATCTTCGTGAGCGGGTGGGCAAGAAGGCGACGACGGTCAAGTCCGAGGAGCAGCGGCAGTCCGCTTAGAGCCGGGGGAGTTTTTGGATTTTGAGAGTCGCGACGCGGATTGCGCGTTGCGGCTTTCTTTTTTTCATCCAGGAAGTGCAGAATGGGGTCGATGGCTTGTGATCTTGAGATTGAGGAGGAATTGCTGGATGGGGGAGCGAAGACGATTGCGGGCGTGGACGAGGCGGGCCGTGGGCCTCTTGCGGGACCGGTTGTAGCGGCGGCGGTGGTGTTGCCTCGGTGGTATGAGCATTCCGGCTTGGACGATTCGAAGAAGTTGTCCGCATCGCGGCGAAATGCCATCTACGAGGAGTTGATCAGTGAGGAGGGGGTATCCTGGGCGGTGGGGATTGCCGAAGTGGAGGAGATTGGGCGGATGAACATACTGCGGGCGACCGGGGTGGCGATGGAGCGGGCGGTGAGTGAATTGAAGGTCTGTGTGGACGTGTGCATCATTGATGGTCTGGAGGTGCGAGAGTTTCCCTACCGGCAGGTGGCGGTGGTGAAGGGGGATGCGAAGAGCTTATCGGTGGCGGCGGCCAGTGTGATCGCGAAGGTAGAGCGGGACCGGATGATGATTGAATATGATCGTCAGTATCCCGAGTATGGGTTTAGAAAGCACAAGGGTTACGGAACGCGAGCCCATCTTGAGTGTTTACGGCGCCATGGCCCTTGTCCGATACATCGCCAGACTTTTCGACCGGTCGCTCAGCTCTCCTTTTCGTTTGGAGAAAGCGACGGATGAAGGGGGGGAGAAGAAATTAACGACCGCAGAGATTGGGGAGGAGGGGGAGTGGGTTGCGGCGAAGTTTTTGTATTTGCGGGCGGGATACAAAGTGCTGAGGAAGAACTACCGGGCTCCAAAGGGGGGTGAAGTGGACTTGGTTTGTCGGAACGGGGATGTGCTGGCCTTCGTGGAAGTCAAAACACGGACGAGCGAGGATTTTGGGCGGCCGATTGATGCTGTGGATGACAAGAAGAGGCGGCTAATTGCCAAGGGGGCGTTGCATTGGTTGCGGCAGCTCAATCATCCAAATATCAATTTTCGCTTCGACGTCGTGGAAGTGTTGTTGGTTGATGGTGAGAAACCCCGGGTGAACTTGGTGCGTGGGGCTTTCGAGCTTCCGGAGCCGCTGCTGTATTGAGGTTAAAGGCCAGCGCTTGATTCGGGCGGGAAAGTGGGGCACGGTGCGCGCTCATAGGATGAGCGAACCGGGCAGGCCATTTGGGGATTTGCGGGGAATGCTGCAGTACGTGCCGCATTTTCGTGGTCGGACGTTTGTGGTTTCGGTGGACAGCGATTTGCTCGCGGATTCGGTGTTGTTTGCAAATATCATACTGGATTTGGCGACGCTGCGTCTTTTGGATATTCGGGTGGTATTGGTGCATGGCATGTCGCACCAAATGGTTGAAGTATCGGGGAAGCGTGGGGTGAAATTATCGGATGAAGTGGGGACCGGGATCACGGACGAGGTGACGCTCGAAGTGGCGATCGACGCGGCTTCCCGGCTGGGGAGCACCTTGTTGCAGCAGCTGACGACGAGCAAGGTTCGGGCGGCGACCACGAATGCTTTAATTGGATGCCGCTTGGGTGTGGTGGAAGGGATTGATTATGAGCATACCGGACGGATTGAGCGGGTCGATGTGAGCAGTATGGAAATGCTGTTGAATGACGGCATTATTCCCGTGATTCCTTCACTCGCGTTTGATGGGCACGGGAACACGCTGCGGCTCAATCAGGACGCGGCGGCCGCGGAGATTGCTTTTCAACTGGGAGCGGACAAGCTCATTTACCTCGTGGGGAGTGAAGTGGAGGACGAGGTTCGGGGGGGGCGGGCGCGTCAACTCGCGGTATCTGAGGCAAAAGAGTTGTTGAACGCCGAGGATTTGGGGGGAGCGCTGCGGCGGAAGATTGAGGGGGCTATCGCTGCGTGTGAAGGGGGCGTGCCTCGGGGGCATATCGTGGCGGGTGCGGTGGTGGATGCTCCGTTGCTGGAGGAGCTTTTCTCGAACGAAGGGATTGGAATGATGGTGTTCGCCGATTCCTATCACACGATTCGCCAAGCTGAGCCCGAGGATGTAGAGGAGATGATGTCGATGATGCGATCGGCGGTGGAGGGAGACAGGCTACTTCTGCGGCATCCGGAAGAGGTATTGGGGCGGCTTAAAGACTATTTCGTCATCGAGATCGACGGCAATGTTGTGGGAAGCGTGGCGGTACACTATTACGCGGACGAGAAGGTGGCGGAGCTGGCATGTTTGTTTGTGAAGACATCCCACGAAAACCAAGGGTATGGAGGCGATTTGGTGAGGTATGCCGAGACGGTGGCGCGGGAACGAGGAGCGGAGTGCTTGATCGTAATGTCGACGCAAGCCTACGACTATTTTTCACGGCGTCCGGGATACGAATTCGGGGAGGCGGGATTGCTTCCGGATGAGCGACGGGCGCGTTACGAGTCGAGCGAGCGGCGATCTAAAATCCTTGTGAAAGTATTGGATGCCGACAGTGCGCCACGCGGCGAAGAGTGAAGCTATTCTCCGGGAATGGCTTTTTCCGCCGGGGAAATTTTCAAAACGAGCGGCCGATGGTCGCTGGCATCGTACCAATCTTTATCGGCGAAGAGCCTACTTTCATCGAGGATGACTTCCGGATAGAGACCGGAACTGACGAAGATGTAGTCGAAGCGAGAGTATTGGTCGCCGGAGTTCCAATAGTAGGTCCACCGGTATCCGAGGTTGTCGGCGAGGGGAATATCCCTGAGGTATCGTTTTGATCCGAAGCGTCCCTGGACAGCTTTAATGGGAGCTTCATTTCGATTGTCATTGAAGTCGCCGTAGACGAGGAGATTCACATCGGGGGATTCTTCGAGGATCTCGTCGATGTGTTTGCGCAGGAGGTGGGCCTCGTTCCTTCGCATGAGCGCTTCGTCTGCTTCGGGAACGGGGCGTTTTGACTTCAGATGGATGCCGAGAAGACGGAGTTGGTAGTCTTTGCTGATATCGACCGTGGCATCGAGGATGCCGCGGGCGAAGGGGATATCGATGTCATCGATGAGGTAGCTGAGGTCGCTCTGGTGATTGGTTTCGGTGATGGGGTATTTGCTCAACAGGGCGAGTCGTCGATAGGGGTCTTGTGCGCCCATCAAGGTGGAATGGGGAAGATCGAGGCCGGCGGCGGTGAGTTTTGAGGCAAGGTCTTTGAGGTCTTGTTCATCGCCGATTTCGCATACCCCGAGGATGTCGGGTTTCATTTTCACCAGGTAGTCGACGATGTGTTTGATCTCGGTATCGGGCTTTGGGGCATCCCGGCGGAACTCGCCATCGATGCGGCGGTCCATATCGAGGTAGTTTTTCAAATTGTAGGCGACAAACGTGACCGGAGCGGGATTCTCCGCCGTGGCATCGGGAATTAGTGCGCCGATGAATAGGAAGAGGGCCGATAGCGTGCAGGCTCCGCTGATTTTTGCGGAATGCCCTATATTGATTGCGGTCATAGCGGTTGGAGCGAACGCTCGGTTTGAAGCGTTTGCGCCTGGGCGCAGCGCGATTGCGAGCTTGATTCAGTAGTTACGCGCCGAGGGGGCGGTAATGATTGATGGGCGAAAGGACGTCAGTCTTTGGGTTCGTCGACCTCTTCGGCATCCTGAATCTCCGTGGGCTTTTGAGTGGCCTTATCGGCTTGGGCGCGTTTTTCGGCGCGTTCGGCTTCGGTGATTTCAGTTTCAAAATCTTCCTTTGCTTTCTTAAATTCGCCCAAGCTACGGCCGATGCCGCGCGCGAGTTCGGGTAATTTCTTTGCGCCGAAAAGCAGGAGTAGCACGAGGAATATAAGAATCCACTCGGGACCGCCGGGCATTCCGAAGGCTATGAAAGGGATGGTCATGAGTCTAATTTGGCATTTTGTGAGGGGTTCGCAATCTCATTTTCGAAATCGTCGCGAGCCTTCTTGAATTCGCCTAGGCTGCGACCGATGCCGCGGGCGAGTTCAGGGAGTTTTTTCGCCCCGAAGACGAGGAGAATGGCGAAGAAAATGATGATGAGTTCGGGTGGTCCGGGTATCACGGACAGCATGGGTTCGTAGTTCATTGGATTTAATCGGTTGGGTTATGGGTTCACGCTTGGCTGAATCTTGCGATTCTCAGGGTAGCCGGTGTTCCCAGTGGGACCGATTCGAAGGCGGACGGCCTTCGGACCCTTGCTCTGTAGATAAACGTATCCCAATCGGCAGGTTGGACAAGAAATAATGTATCGTGGTCCGTTGTCGGGGAGGGGGGTGGAGGTTGATTTTCGGTGGGGAGCGATGAATATGGGAAGGAATGGCCTATTTGCTGATAGGGGTAGTAGTGCTGCCTTTGGTGGTATCGATGTTGATTCGGGGGCGATACCGAAAGGTTTATGATGAGTCGGCGGCGGTGAAACTGTCGGGCGGGTTGACTGGTGCCGGGATGGCACGGCGAATCTTGGAGGCGGAGGGGATCGAAGACGTGCAAATTGTCGAGCATTGGGGATTGTTGCCGGATCACTATGATGCGGGCAAGAAGCGCCTTTGTTTGTCTCGGGGTCATTTTCGTGGGACATCGGCGGCGGCATTGGGTGTGGCGGCGCACGAGGCGGGTCATGCGATTCAGGACCGACGGAAGTTTGCGCCGCTCAAGCGGCGGGAGTTGGCGATTCGATACAGTCAGTATTTGACGCCGGTGATCGTGGTATTGCCGGCCTTGATGATATTGACGAAGACGATCAATTCGAAGACGGGCATCCTGATTATATTTGCGGGATGGGGCGCCGTGCTGGCGTTTAATTTGTTTACGTTGCCGGTGGAATACGATGCTTCTGAGCGGGCCAAGGAGATTGTATTCAAGAAGCGATTGCTGGGTTCGGTGAAGGAGGAGCGGGCATTGTATAAGATGATGCGGGCCGCGTGTTTGATGTATGTCTCAGGGGTGTTGAACACCGTTCGGTGGTTGGTGGGGAGTTTGCGTCCACGGAAGGGGACGGTGTTGCCTGAGAGCTGAGGAACGGCGTGTAAAATGGGCAGGACAAGGCGGGAATCGGGGTGTAGGGTTTCGTTTTTTCACGAAAATATCTGATGAGTGGAGACGGGAGAAGCGAGCGGATACTGGTTACGGGTGGGGCCGGATTTATAGGGAGCGCCTTGGTTTGGGCGTTAAATCGGCGTGGGTATGAGGATGTGGTGGTGGCGGACCATCTCGGCAGTGACGAGAAGTGGCGAAACTTGGTGCCATTGCGCTACTCGGACTATATTGATGCGGAGGAGTTGCGCTGGCAGGTCGAAGATGATGGGGGGGCGTTGGGGAAGTTTGATTTTATTTATCATTTAGGCGCGTGTTCCGCGACGACGGAGAAGGATGCGGCCTACTTGATGCGGAACAATTATGGATATACGCGAATGTTGTCGGAATGGGCGCTGGAGACGGGTGCCAGGTTTGTTTACGCGTCATCCGCTGCGACGTATGGGGACGGGAGTCAGGGGATGGAGGATGGCGAGGCGAACATCGACGAGTTGCGCCCTTTGAACATGTATGGGTATTCGAAGCATTTGTTTGATTTGCACGCCCGGAGGGAGGGTTTGCTGGAGTCGATTGTCGGCTTGAAGTATTTCAATGTCTTCGGACCGAATGAAGATCACAAGGATGATATGAGAAGCGTCGTGAACAAGGCATTCGGGCAAATTCGGGATACGGGGAAAGTGGGGTTGTTCAAGAGCTATCGTGACGATTACGAGGATGGGAAACAGATGCGAGATTTCCTCTATGTGAAGGATGCCGTGGAGATGACGATCCATTTGGCGGAAACGGACGGGGCATCAGGACTTTTCAACATCGGCTCCGGGGTGGCGAATACATGGCTGGATTTGGCCGAGGCAATTTTTGGAGCTCTTGGAACCGAGCCTAACATTGAATTCGTCGAGATGCCTGAGGCATTGCGTGATAAGTATCAGTATTTTACCAAGGCGACGATCGAGACTTTGAGGAAGAGTGGATACGAGGAGCCGATCACATCCTTGGAGGATGCGGTAAGGGACTATGTGCAGGGTTATCTGGTCGACGATTTGCGACTGGGAGACGAGAAAGGCGAGGGATCGTGAAGGAGGTGCCGGTGGAGCCGATATACTTTGATTCTCATATGCACACACCGCTGTGCAAGCATGCCTACGGGCATCCCCGGGAATATGCCTTGGCGGGCAAGGAACGGGGATTGAAGGGGATTATTTTCACCTGCCACAGTCCGATGCCGAACCGGTTTTCTGAGAATGTGCGGATGGAGCCAAGCGAGTTTGAGGATTACGTGAAGTTAGTGGAGAACACGGCGCGGGAGATGTCGGACGATATTGTCGTTCGCCTTGGGATGGAGAGCGATTGGTTTCCGGGGATGGAGAAGTGGGTGGAAGAGCTGCATGAGCGGGCGCACTTTCATTACATTATTGGATCGGTGCACTACCATACCGAGGAGTATTTTGCGCGGTACTTCGACGGGGATGTGGAGGGTTTTATGGAAGGGTATTTTGGGCACATTGCGGACTCTGCGGAGTGCGGTTTGTTTGACGGGCTCGGGCATGCGGATTTGGTGAAGAACGTGTCTCCGGACGACTGGGATTTTGAACGTATGGAGCCTGTGATTGGACGTGCCCTGGATCGTGTGGCGGCGACAGGGGTGGCAATGGAGTTGAATACATCGGGCTTGAACAAGCCATACCCGGAGATGAATCCGGGGAATGAAATGTTGAAGATGATGTGTGAACGGGCGATCCCATTGGTTCTTGGATCGGACGCGCACACTCCCGATCGGGTGGCGGCTGATTTTGAGTTTGGTTTGGAGCAGCTCAAGATGGCCGGTTTTGAGGAGATCAATTATTTTGAAGATCGTAAGCGGGTGCCTCTGAAGATTGACGATGTGATGGGAACCTTACGCAATACGACGATGTCATCGGCGAGTTATGCCGAACGTTAGAGAGGAAGAGGGCATGAAGATTTTTAGATTTGGGCCGGAGGGACAGGAAAAGCCGGGCGTGATTTTGGAAGATGGCAGGCGTGTGGACGTGAGTGGATTTGGCGCGGACTATGATGAATCGTTTTTGGGTGGAGATGGTTTGGCGAGGCTTGGAGCTTGGTTGGAAGGGGAGGGGAAGGGGGCTCCCGAGGTGTCATCGGAGGTGCGATTGGGTCCGGCGACGTGTCGGCCGAGCAAGATCGTTTGTATCGGTTTGAACTATGCGGATCATGCCGCGGAGACGGGGGCGGAATTGCCGGAGGAGCCGATTATTTTTTTCAAGGCTTCATCTGCCTGGTGTGGTCCAAATGACGATGTGGTCATTCCGCGTGGAAGTGAGAAGACGGATTGGGAAGTGGAATTGGCGGTTGTGATCGGGCGACGGGCGCGATACGTGGATGAGGGTGACGCGATGAAGCACGTCGCGGGCTATGGCTTGATGAATGACTATAGCGAGCGGGCGTTTCAGATTGAGCGGTGTGGTCAGTGGGTTAAAGGCAAGAGCGCGGATCGGTTTGCGCCGTTTGGGCCGTTTATGGCCACTCCCGATGAAGTTGGGGACGTCGATCGTTTGAGAATGTGGCTGTCGGTCAATGGGGAGATGCGGCAAGAGAGCAGCACGGCGCAGATGGTTTTTCGGGTTCCTTTCTTGGTGAGTTATCTGAGCCAGTTTATGAGTCTTCTTCCCGGAGACGTGATATCGACGGGGACGCCTCCAGGCGTGGGGATGGGGGCTGATCCGCCGGTTTATTTGAAGCCGGGGGACGTGGTGGAATTGGGGATCGAGGGGCTTGGAGAATCGCGCCAGGCGGCGGTGGCAGCCGATTAAGCGCCGGCAGATTTATCTTCTTCCGGTTTCTGAAACGCGGAGATGAAGAGGAGGGCGGCGGCGACGGTGATGCAGGAATCGGCGACGTTGAAGGAGGGAAAGTGGTAGTCGCCGCGATAGAAGTCGAGGAAATCGACGACGTAGCCGTGGAGAATGCGATCGGTCACATTGCCGAGGATTCCGGCGATGAGGAGGGCGGCGGCAATCCTCGAGGTTTTTGAGAAGAAGGCACCTTTTCTCCAGAGGACCACGATGACGACCAGGGCGACCGCGGCGATGATGCCGAAGATAACGTTGGAGTACTCGACATTATTGAAGCGGCCGAAGGCCATGCCGGTGTTGTGAACGCGGACAATATTGAAGAAATCGGGGATGATCGCAATGGGGGGTCGAAAGCCTTCTCCGGGAGCAGGAAAATTTGCCAAGACGAGCCACTTTGTGACCTGATCGAGCAGATAGAGCGGAAGCGTGAGCGTGAGGAGGTATCGACTCATGCGATGGAATTGAGACTGCGGACGACCTCGGCGCAACGAGCGCAGAGGTCGGGTTCGTCGGGGTCCCCCGCGGGCGGCAGCGAGCGCCGGCAACGGGGGCATTCGGGATCCGCCGTTTCTTCGACCGAGATTTCGATCGAATCTGCCTGAGCGGGGGGGCCGCAGACAATGCGGGATACCATCAAGAACTCGGTGGTTTCTTCGATGGAGGCGGCATCGAGAAGGGGTGTGGCGGGGTGGGAATCCGGGAGGCGTATTTCGATGGCGGCCCGTTCGCGTTTCCGGAATTTACCATCCTTAACGGCTTGGTCGATTTCGATTTGAGCGGCGTCTCTCAGGTGAGAAAGCAGTTCAACTTTCGAGGTGGCGTCGTTGCCGACAAAGTTCGGGTCCGGGGTGGGAAAGTCTTCCAGATGGATGGAACGATCGTGGCCGGAGAACTCCCAAGCTTCATCCGCAGTGAACGCGATGATGGGAGCGAGGAGTCGGCAGAGGGTGTCCAGTGTTTTAGCCATGACCGCCTGGGTGGCCCGGCGTCGGGGGGAATCCGCCGCATCGCAGTACATGCGATCTTTCGTGATGTCGATGTAAAGCGCGCTCAGGTCGTTTGTGCAGAACTGATTGATGAGGTTGAAGACTTTTCGGAACTCGTAGGCTTCGTAAGCGGCAAGGCACTCCACATTGACGTCGTGCAAACGTTCCAGAATCCATTGATCGACCAAGGTGAGGTCGGCCATGGCGGCGGCGTGTAGGGATTGGTCAAAGTCGTAGAGGTTACCGATGAGAATGCGGAGGGTATTGCGCAGACGGCGGTAGGTTTCGGTGGTTTGCTTGAAGAGTTCTTCGCCGAAAGGCACTTCGTTTTGCCAATCGACGCTGCTGACCCAAAGGCGGACCATGTCTGCGCCGTATTTGTTGTAGAAGTGTTCAGCGTCTACCGGTTTTCCGGCCTTCTCGGCGGCGGATTTGGAGATTTTCTTGCGATCTTGATCGACGACGAAGCCGTGGGTGAGGACGGTTTTATAGGGAGCTTTCTTACGAACGGCGACACTGAGCATAAGCGAGCTTTGGAACCATCCCCGGTGCTGATCGGTGGCTTCGAGGTAGAGGTCGGCCGGGGTATGGAGTTCGGGGTGGCGATCGAGGACGGCTACGGAGCTGGAGCCGGAGTCGATCCAGACGTCGAGAGTGTCATGGCAACGGGTCGTTCCCTCCGGGAGTTCAAGTTGGGAAGCCCACCAGGCGTCATCCTGTTCGAACCAGAGGTTGGTCCCTTTGCTTTCGACGAGGTCGGCGACCTTTTGAGCGAGAGCGGCGTCGATGAGAGTCGATCCATCCGGGGAATAGAAAACGGGAAGGGGCACGCCCCATGTGCGCTGCCGTGAAATGCACCAATCGGGTCGCGATTCGACTGTACCGTGGATTCGATTGCGCCCCCAATGGGGGAGCCAAGTAACTTTATCGATTTCTTCCAAGGCGGTGGGGCGGAGATCGTCGATCCGGATGAAAAACTGGGGGACGGCGCGGAAGATGATGGGCGTCTTGGAGCGCCAGCAGTGAGGGTAGGAGTGTTGGTAGCCTTGTCGGCCGACGAGGTGTCCGGATGAGTCGAGAATTTCGATGATGCGGTCGTTTGTATCGAACACATGTTTACCGACGAGTTCCGGCAGGCCGGCGTCCTCGGTGAATTTTCCGTCGTCGTCGACCGGTGAGAGGACGTCGAGGTTGTATTGGCGGCCGGCGGCGTAGTCATCGGCTCCGTGCCCGGGGGCGATGTGGACAGCGCCGGTTCCTGTTTCTGTTGTAACAAAATTAGCTAGAATGACTTGTGAATCCCGCTCGAGGAAGGGGTGTCCCGCCGAGGCACCTTCGAGATCGGCCCCGGAGATCGCTTTGAGTTCGCCGGAGGGGCAGAAACCGGTCGCTTCTTCAAACTGGGGGAGGAGTTCCCGGGCGAGCATAAGATTCTCGGTGCGGCCGGAATCGGGGTGTGTGAAATCGCCGTGAACGTATTCCAATTGCGGGTGAAGAGCGATGGCGAGATTTGCGGGAAGAGTCCACGGGGTGGTCGTCCAGATGACGAGGGCCGTTTCGTCGGCAAGCGCGCCGGTTTTGATTGGGAACTTTACGAAGATGGCGGGATCGGTGCGGTCGGCGTATTCGACCTCGGCCTCGGCGAGTGCGGTTTGGGCGCCATAGCTCCAGAGAACCGGTTTTTTGCTTTGGTAAACGAGGTCTTGGTCGACGAAAGTGGCGAAGGTGCGAATGATATCGGCTTCGTATTCGGGGGAGAGAGTGAGGTAGGGGTGTTCCCAATCGCCGAGAACTCCGAGGCGCCGGAAGGAGTTTCGTTGGATATCGATGTATTTGCGCGCGTAGGCTTCTGAGCGTTTTCGTATTTCGGCGGGTTCTAGGCCGCGAGTTTCTTTAACGACTTTGAATTCGATCGGGAGTCCGTGGCAATCCCAGCCGGGGATAAATGGGGCGTGGAAGCCGGCCATGGTGCGAGATTTGACGACGAAATCCTTGAGGATTTTGTTTAGAGCAGTGCCCATGTGGACGTCTCCGTTTGCGAAGGGGGGGCCGTCGTGGAGGATAAATTTAGGGGCTCCTGCGGATTCTCGCGCCTTGTTGATCTGTTGGTAGAGGTCGGCTTTATTCCAAGCCTCGAGGCGTTCCGGTTCCCTCTCGATCAGGTTTGCCCGCATGGGGAACTCGGTTTGGGGCAGGTTCAGTGTGGGCTTAAAGTTGCGCCCCTGGTCCTTGTTTTTGCTCATCCCCGTTGCTTTCGGCGCGGAAACTATCACTCTGGGGGACGGGGGTCAACGTATAGCGGGGGGGTGGGGTGAGAATTTCCATGTGAAATTGGCGGGAACGGGGCTATCGTTGGGGTCACGCGGTTGATTCCGAGTCTGGAGCCCCCTCAATCGCGCTCTCTTTCTTGTGAATCGTCAAATGAAAACCGCGAAGCTTGCTTTAATTGCCGCCGGCGTGGCGTTGATGTTGGTGTTAATCTCGCAGTTCAGTGAGATGTCGACCAAGCGTTCGTTGGAGCGGGCATTGCAGGGCAATCAGCAGGGATACATGGCAGGTCAGGGAGCGGTTCCGATGCAGATGCAGCAGTCGATGCCGGGACCGAACTATGGGCAGCCGGGCTTTCAGCAGGGGGCGATGATGCAGGCGCGGGCGGATGAAGCGGCGGTGCGCGAGGCGCAGATTGAGGCGGCGGTTGCGGCGCGACTTACGGAACTCGAGGAACGATTTGGGGAGGCGGCGGAGGTTAATTCGGTGAAGGATGCGGAGTTGTCTCGTCTTCAAGACGAGTTGGCGATCTTGCAGGAGGAGCGGGTGATGATGAGCAAGCAGATTGACCAGATTGAAACGGCAAAGTTTGTGGAGAAGCAGATGGAGGAGCAGAGTTTGTCAGATGCAGAGCGGCGAATTCGACGGGCGGTTCCGATCTGCAAGGTTACTTCTTTTGAGAGCGAGTATGGATTTGTGACTTTGGATGGAGGGAAGACTCAGATGCTGGCGGAGGGGAGCAAATTGGCGATTCGGCGCGGGACTGATGTCGTGGCGGAGCTGATTATTTCTTCGGTGGAGTTGGACAGCGCGGTTGCGGATGTCCTCGACTTCAAAGCGGATCCGCCGAAGCAGGGGGACGAGGTGATTGCGTGGCCGTTTTAGGCGGGGAGCGAGTCGTCCAGAGCGGTGAGGAGTTGGGTGATGGTTTCTTTTGTTTCGTCACCCATATTTGAGATGCGGAAGGTCTGGCCTTTGATTTTGCCGTAGCCACCATCGATGGTGAGTCGGTGTCTTTCGCGCAGGTTGGCGATGAGCGTAGGGACATCGATTTCGCGATTATTTTCGACACAGGTGAGAGAGAGGGAGCGGAAGCCTTCTGGAGCGAAGAACGTGAAGTCGTTTCGGGTCACCCAGTCGTGGACGAGGGCGTTCAGGGCGGCGTGGCGTTGGTATCGTTTGTCCAGGCCTTCCACGAAAATCTGATCGAGCTTGGCCCTCAAGGCGTAGATGAGGGAGATGCAGGGGGTGCTGGGGGTCATGTCTTTTTCCTGATTTTTCCTAAACTCGAGGAAATCGAAGTAGTACCCGCGATCATTGATGGATTCAGCCCTGGCAAAAGCGGCTTCGGATGCAGTGAAGAGGGCGAGACCGGGCGGGAGAGCGAGGGCTTTTTGGCTGCCGGTCAGGAGGACGTCGACCCCGATTTCGTCGACCGGCGTGGGCATGACGGAGAAGGAGGACACGGTGTCGACGATGAGCAGGACGTCAGGGAACTCTTGGACGACTGCGGCGATATCGGCGAGGGGATTGAGGACACCGGTGGAGGTTTCATTGTGGACCAAGGTCACGGCGTCGAAGCCGCCTGACTGGAGGGCGTTTCGGACGGCGTCGGGTTCGATGGGTTGGCCCCACTCGACCTGAAGGGGTTCGACTTGCTTGCCGCAGCGTCGGGCGACATCGACCCACTTGTCGGAGAAGGCTCCACAGGCGCAGCAGAGGACTTTTCCGTCGCCGACGAGATTGCGGAGAGAGCCTTCCATGACCCCCCATGCGGAAGAGGTGCTGAGGAAGACCGGCTGAGTGGTGCCGAACATGGTTTGGAGCCGAGGATGAACGTCCGCGTATAGGGCTTGGAATTCCGGACCGCGATGGCCGATCATGGGTTGAGTCATGGCGTCGAAGGTATCGGGAGAAACTTCGACGGGGCCGGGACTGAAGAGTTTGATGTGATCGTCTTCCTGCATAGTTTGGGCAGAACGGATACGTTGGCGGCCAGGGAAAGGCAAGGGGGATTGCGCGTGGGGGAAGAGAAATGTTTCGAGGGTGTTCTCTCAGCTTTCGGCGGGTGGTTCCGGAGCGTTTTCCCAAATAAAATGCTCGAGGCGGAGCTTGTTGGCGAGGGCGACCGCTTCTTGGGCGCGATTGCCCCCGGAGCGGGAGAGCCGTTCGGCGACGGCGACTGCGGAGCGCCAGTCTTCTTTTGCTTCGAGGAGCCGGATGGCGGCGAATCCGGCGCGATAGAACCAATCAAATTCGGGTGGTTCATCGATGGTGGGGGCGGGGCCGGCCTGAATGACGGCGGCGTAAACTTTGAGTGCTTCGTCCGAGTTTCCGCTTTTTTCGTGGCACTTGGCCATTCTCACCGCGGCTTGATTCTTCCAGTAGGTCGAGGCGGCTGGGTCATCGACAACTTGGGCAAAACTGGCGACGGCTTCTTCGAGGAAGGAGGCGTTGGTGGATGCCAGATTGAAGGCGGATTGGCCTTTCGAGGTGAGAATGGAGTGAAGCAGATTACCGGTGGGCGGAGGATCACTGACAAGGATGCTGTCGAATACGGCGATGGCGTCAGCTTCTTTACCGAGTTCCATTTTTGCCAATCCCTGTTCGAGCCACGCGGAAAGTTTCAGGGGTCCGCCTTCATCGACGAGCCGGCCCCAGAGGGCGATCGCTTCGTCGGCCCGATGGGGGAGTCCGGTGAGCCACGCGGATTTGGCGGCGTAAAAGAGGGCATCGTCGGCGTAGGCTGAGTCCGAGTATTGATCAGCTACAATGAGAAAATGGCGGAGGGAATTCTGGTAGGACTGATTGCTGAAATAGATTTCTCCGAGCTTGTAGCGGATAGAGGGGATGCGTTCGGATTCCGGCCATTTTTGAATGAACTCGCGGCTGAGGGTGATGGCGTCATCGTGGGCTCCGGCGCTGGCTTCGACCCAGATGGCGATGTAGTCGATGCGTTCTGCTTGGGAGGGGGCGAGAGGTTGTTGACGGGCGGCGGCGAGGTGTTCCCGGGCGGCGATGGGCTGTGCGGGAATTCCGAGGAAGAGAATTTCGGCGAGGGCGACGTGAGCTTCTGCGAGTTGGGGGTGATCGGGATACTCTTTGATCAGGGCAAGGAGTGACTCCACGGCCTCCGGCTGGTGCTGTGCTGCTTCCAAGAGGCCGCGTTCGAGGGCAAATGCCGAGGCGTGGAGTTTATTCTCGGATAGAGCAAGTGTTTCTTCGGCCGAGGCGATGGTTTGCGCGTCACCGGCCATTAGCGCGGCAATGCCCGCATCGAGCGTCAGTGTTTCCGAGTCCGCTTGATTTGTCCTGGCTCTTTCTGCGGCTTTCTCAAAGGCGGTTGCGGCGGCGGGGTAATCTCCCTTGGAGAAAGCCGTCCATGCTTCGATTGCGTGGATATCATCGGGATTGATGCGGTCTTGGGGGATGGCGGCGATGACGCGAGAAGCGATCTTTGGTTCGTCGAGTTCCAAGTGGATGGAGGCGAGAGCGAGGAGGTCGGCGGGGTCTAGGACCGAGCCGGGATTGAGAGAATTGAGGGTGGCGAGGTGTTGTCGAGCCAAGGGCAGGTTTTGGGCCTTCATCGCGGCATCGGCGAGGTGGAATGCGGCGAGCGTTTTGAGGTCGACGGACGGGCTTTCGGTCCAGAGGAGAAGGTCTTCATCCGGTTCTGCGCCCGAGAACGCCCCAAGAGCTTCGAGGCGATTGAGGGCGGCGGTGAGGAGGTGACGAGGGGAATTGGGGTATTGATCGACGAATGCGCGGAGGACACGGTCGGCCTTTTGGGAGTCGTTCATTCCCTGATAGGCATCGGCCAGGCCGATGAGGCTAGCGGCGTTAAGTGCGGGTTCTTGATCGGGAGGAGAGTCTGCGGCTGCCATGAAATGCGACGCGGCGTCATTCCACCGTTGATCTGCCAGAGCCATGCGGCCTCTTACGATTTCGCTGCGAATTTGGTGTTCCGGGGGAACTTCGTCGAGGAGATCGAGAACTCGGTTTGCTTTTTCGGTGTCTCCTTGAACCGCGTAAAGGTCGGCGAGCGTGAGGGCAGCGTCGGTGCGTCGGACATCTGACGAGTCGGTGATGAGTTTGACGAGGCGTTCTTCGACTTCCGTGATTCGGTTGGACTGGAGGAGAGATTCGAGTGATTCCTCCGCCTCGAGTGGAGGCATGGGAGAGGTGAAGAAGCAGACTGCGATGCATGCGAGTAGCAAGGATCGTGGCCCGTGGGAGCCATCGTTGGAAGGAATCGTCACGGCAGAAATTGTCTAGGTCAGCATATCCGGGATTTTGGGCCGATCAACGGGACAATTTCTTGATCAACGGGGCCAAGTATTGGCCGGTGAGGCTGTCGGAGTTCTCGGCGATTGAAATCGGCGATCCTTGGGCGACGACTTTGCCCCCTCGGGGACCACCGCCCGGGCCGAGATCGATCACCCAGTCAGCGCATTTGATGACATCGAGATTGTGTTCAATCACGATGATGGAGTTTCCACTGTCGCGGAGGCGAAAGAGGACTTCGAGGAGCGTCTCGATATCTGCGAAGTGCAGGCCGGTGGTGGGTTCGTCGAGGAGGTAGACGGTTTTTCCGGTGGCGCGTTTACCGAGTTCGGAAGCGAGTTTGATGCGTTGGGCTTCGCCTCCGGAGAGAGTGGTCGCGGCTTGGCCGAGTTTCAGGTATCCGAGTCCGACATCCATGAGCGGGGTGAGTTTTGAATGCACTTTAGGGATGCGCTTGAAGAACTTGGTGGCTTCATTGACGGTTAGGTCCAGGATTGCGGCGACATTTTTGCCCCGGTATGTGACGTCCAGCGTTTCGGATTGGAAGCGGGAGCCGTGGCAAGTTTCGCAGGTTACGTATGCGTCTTCGAGGAAATGCATGTCGAGGTGAATGGAGCCGGCGCCCTGGCAGGCTTCGCATCTTCCTCCGGCAACGTTGAAGCTGAAGCGCCCGGGCGGATAACCGCGAGTGCGAGCGAGCTGGGTTTGACTGAGGAGATCGCGAATGGGGGAGAACGCGCCGACGTAAGTGACGGGGTTTGAGCGGGGGCTTCGACCGATGGGAGATTGGTCGATCACGATGGCTTTGTCGAGTTGGTCGAGGCCGGCAATTTCGTCGTGGGCACCGGGGGTATCTTTTGCCGAATAGAGGCGCTGGAAAAGTTCCCTTCGGAGGATGGAATCGATGAGGGTGGACTTGCCGCTGCCCGAGGGGCCGGTGACGCAAACGAGAGAGCCGAGCGGGATGGAGACATCGATATTTTGGAGATTGTTTTCTTTTGCGCCCCGGATCGTAATCTGTCCGGAGTCGAAGAGATTCTGATCTTTGGCCCGTGGTTGGTTCTGTGAGGTGGGAGGGGAGAGGTTTTTTTTGCCAGAGAGAAAGGCTCCGGTGAGGGATTTGTCGTCGCCGGCGATTTTTTCGGGGGAGCCTTCCGCGATGATTTGGCCTCCGAGGGGTCCGGCGCCGGGTCCGAGATCGATGAGATGGTCGGCGTGGCGCATCGTATCGGCATCGTGTTCAACGACGATGACGGTATTTCCGAGATCGCGAAGATTTTCGAGGGTTTTCAGGAGTTTGTCATTGTCACTTTGGTGGAGCCCGATGCTGGGTTCATCGAGGACATAGAGAACGCCAGAGAGGGCGGAGCCGATTTGGGTGGCGAGGCGGATGCGCTGGGCTTCGCCTCCGGAAAGGGTATGGGCTTTGCGATCGAGAGTGAGATAGCCGACGCCAACTTTTTCAAGGAAGGCGATGCGCTTTGAGATTTCTTCGAGGACGGGGGCGAGGATTTCGTGGCGGTTTGCGGGGAGTTTGAGGCCTTGGATGAAGGGGATGATCTCGGCGATACTGAGGGCGGTGAGTTCGTGGATTCCGAGTTCTTGCTTCTTGGGGCCAAGGAGGGTTACGAGGAGGATCTCGGGTTTTAGTCTTTGGCCATGGCAGGCCTCGCATTCCAAAGCGTTCATATACCGGGCGACGTTTCGTTTTGTGAACTGGCTCTTACTGGTTTCGTAGAGCCGCTGTGCCTCGTTGACGAGACCTTCGAAGGGCTTTTCGACGCTGCGGGTATTGGGCCCGGTTTTCCATCCGGTTTTGATTGGGGTGTCACCGGTGCCGTAGAAGAGGGCATCGCGGAAACCGGCTGGGAGGGAAGCAAAGGGGGCGGACTCGTCGGCATTAAAGTGCGCGACGAGGGCGGCGAGCCGGCGATCGTGGCCCGCCTTGAGTTTCTTATTTGAGGCCCACCAAGTCTTGACGGCCCCCTCTTTCAGGGACTTGGACGGGTCGGGGACGAGGAGATTGGGATCGCATTGCATTTCTGACCCGATCCCGTGGCAAGCGGGGCATGCGCCGGCGCGGGCGTTAAAGGAGAAGTGGCGCGGGGTGAGATCGGGCATGGTGAAACCCGTCTCGGGATTGGAGAAGGTCGTTGTGAAAGGATGCTCGTTCCAATTTTTGGCGTCGGGTTCCTGGGTAAGGAAGAGGACCCGTGGCTGGCTCCAATTCAGTGCCGTTTCGATGGAATCGAAGAGTCGGCTTTTGGAATCGGCGCGAAGGCTGATTCGATCCACGATGAGATCGATCCGGGGAATTTTCTTTTTGTTTGGCGGGGAGAAGGATTCGAGATCGACGATTTCGCCGTCGATGCGGGCACGGACGAAACCTTCCTTTTGAAGTTTCGCGAGGGCTGCGGAGGCGTCTTTCTCGGAAGGAACGGCATTGGGTGCGAGAATTTGGACTCGGGTGCCTTCGGGAAAGGTGAACAGGAAATCGATCATTTCCTGTTTCGTGGTGCGGCTAAGGGGGGTGCCGGAACCGGGATCGTGGGGTAGTCCCGCGGTGGCGTAGAGGATGCGGAGGTAGTCATATATTTCCGTCATGGTAGCGACGGTGGAGCGGGGGTTTGGATTCGAGCTTCGTTGTTCAATGGCGATGGCGGGTGAGAGGCCGGAGATGGAGTCGACACTTGGTTTGTCCATTTGGTCTACGAACTGTCGCGCGTAGGTTGAGAGGCTTTCGACGTAGCGCCGTTGCCCTTCGGCGTAGAGGGTGTCAAAGGCGAGCGAGGATTTTCCGGAACCGCTGGGACCGGTGATTACGACGAGTTGGTTGCGGGGAATATCGACGTCGATATTTTTGAGATTGTGCTGTCGCGCACCCCTGATCTGGATGGAATCGAGATGGGGTTGGTGTTTCTTTGTGGACACGGTGAGTGGTGAACGACGGGCCGGGCAGGGTCAATGTGCCTGAGAATGCGGGTATCGCGCAACCGGTGGGTGAGGATTTTTTCTCGAAATGGGCTCAACCTGGGGTTTCTTACCCGCGTGACGGATGTGGAAAAAGAGGCAGGGGGCGAGATCGGGGGTTCCCGGGTTTTGATTGTGCACGGGGACGTGGAGACCACGCGGTTGATTCGAGAGACCCTGGAGAGTTTTACGGCGATGACGGTGGAGAGCACGCCGAACCCCGAGTATGCCTTTGAGTTGGCGATGCAGCGCGGGTATGATTTGTTTATTGTGCAGTTGGAAATGCCGGTGTTGCCCGGGCAACTATTGTTTGATTTGATTTCGAAGGCGTATCGGTATGCGCAGGGTGGAGAGCGGGTTTCCCCGGGGGTGATTTTTACTTCGTCGGGAGTAGTGCCGTCTGATGAGTTGAGTCGTGATGCGCGGGTGAAGGGGGTGCTGGTTGAGCCGATACGAATCGAGCCTTTGTTGCAATGTGTGGAGGGAGCGGCAAGCGGGCGTGGCAAGGAGGAGGGGGGGAAGGTGAAGACGGGATCGGGGAGAACGGGACTTGGCAATTTCGACGGGGGGAAGGACCTCAGGGTTTCCGGAGGAGCGCTGGAATTCTTGGACAAGGCGTCGAGCAATGGGACGACGGCGATCAAGATTTGCGGCTTGACGACGGAAGCGGAGTCTCGGGCGGTGATGAATTTGGGTGTGGATGCCTTGGGATTTAATTTTTGGGAGCAGTCGAAGCGTTACTTTGGATTGCCGGAGGTGCATCCGTGGCTGAAGGAGTTGGGGGGGAAGATTTGCCGGGTGGGAGTCTTTGTTGATGCGGACCGGGGTGAGATCGTGCGGCTTGTTGAGGAGGAGTGGATTGATGCGGCGCAGTTGCATGGCGACGAGTCATGGGAGTATTGCGCGGAGCTTAGGGACGAGGGGGTGCCGTTTGTGAAAGCGATTGGCGTGAAGGATGAATCTTCGTTTGAGGAGTTGCGGGCTTATGCGACGCCGTATCTTCTTTTGGATGCCTATGCCCCGACGGAGCGAGGGGGGACGGGGAAGACCTTTGAGTGGCAATTGGCGCGCGACGTGTGTCTCGACTATCCAGATTTGCGAATCGTTCTGTCGGGCGGGTTACATCCAGGCAACGTGGCGGAGGCGGTGAAGAAGGTGGAGCCGGCGGGGGTGGATGTGGCGAGTGGGGTGGAGAAGAAGCCGGGGTTTAAAGACATGGAGAAGGTGGAGAGCTTTGTTCGGGGGGTTTGGTAGGGTCGAGGGGGCGGCATGCGAGGTGTTTTCTTGCTTGCCAAGGGAGCGATCGTGAGGGAGAGAAGGCGGGATTGGTTATGAGTGACGAACACAAGATAGCGGTATTGGCCGGTGACGGGATTGGGCCGGAAGTGATGGCGGTGGCACTGAGAGTGTTGGATGCGGCCGGGAGCAAAGCCGGATTGAGTTTTTCCTACGACGAGAAGCTTGTGGGGGGCGCGGCGATTGACGCGGCGGGTCGGGCGCTTCCGGAAGATACCCTGGCGGCGTGCGAAGGAGCGGACGGCATTTTGTTTGGTTCGGTGGGTGGGCCGAAATGGGAGAGTTTGGCCCCTGACGAGCAGCCTGAGCGGGCGGCACTGCTTCCGTTGAGAAAGCATTTTGGGTTGTTTGCGAACTTGCGACCGGCTGTTTGTTTTCCATCTCTTACAGAAGCCTCACCGGTGAAGGATGAGTTTGTCGATGGGGGGTTCGACGTCCTATGTGTGCGCGAGTTGACGGGGGGAATTTACTTTGGCGAGCCCAAGATGATTGAGGAGCGAGACGGCGAACGAGTGGCGGTGGACACCATGGTTTACCGGGAGACTGAGATTGAGCGGATTGCCCGTGTGGCGTTCACGGCTGCTCAGGGGAGGGACAAGCGGGTGACATCGATTGACAAGGCGAACGTGCTACGCAACGGGATTCTGTGGAGGGAGACGGTGGAGCGGGTTGCGAGGGGGTATTCGGATGTGCAGCTTGACCATTTGTATGTGGACAACGCGGCGATGCAGTTGATTCGGCGACCGAAGGAGTTTGACGTGGTCTTGGCGCCCAATTTGTTCGGGGATATTCTGAGCGATGAGATGGCGATGATTGCGGGGTCCTTGGGAATGCTCTCGAGCGCGAGCCTTGGTGAATCGAAAGGGGAAGGGTTGTATTTTGGGATGTATGAGCCGAGCGGGGGGAGTGCGCCCGACATTGCGGGAAAGGGAATCGCGAATCCGATTGCGCAGGTGCTTTCGGCGGCGATGTTGCTCCGGTTTTCACTGGGACAGGCGGAGGCGGCTGCGAGCATCGAGTCCGCGGTGCGGACGGCGATTGATGACGGGTTGCGGACGGGCGATATTTTTTCGGGAGACGAGGGGACGACCAAGGTGAACACCGAAGAGATGGGAGCGGCGATCTTGGAGCGCTTGCGTTGATGGAGCTGGCCGCGTGAGGGATTGTGCGGCAGCGTTACCGGGAGGGTGAAGGGAACCTGCGGAGATGTTTGTCGATCATATCAGAGTGCATGCAAAGGCGGGGCGAGGGGGCAGTGGCAGCGCCAGTTTTCGGCGTGAAAAGTTTGAGCCCAAGGGCGGGCCGGACGGAGGAGATGGAGGTGACGGGGGAAGCGTGATCCTGGAGTCGGATGAGCAGATCGACAGCTTGCGGGATTTTTTCTACAAGCCGGGGTTAAAAGCGAAGGCGGGTGGCGATGGGCAGGGCCGTGGCAAGACGGGGAGATCGGGGGATGATTTGGTGTTGCGGGTTCCGTCGGGGACGATGGTTTACCGTGTGCCGGAGGAGATGGGGGTGGGGCGGGGTGCGCCGGCTCGTGAGGACCTGAAGGCGCTGGACTTGGTAGCCGATTTGACGCGAGGGGGTGAGCGTTTTGTATTGGCAAAGGGGGGCAAGGGAGGACGCGGCAATCTGCGCTTTAAGAGTTCGACGAACCGGGCGCCGACCGAGGCGGAGGCGGGGGGTGAGGGTGAGGAAGGCGATTTCTACTTGGAGTTGAGAAGAATCGCGGATGCGGGGCTGGTGGGATTTCCGAATGCCGGGAAGTCGACCTTGCTGGGGAGATTGAGTGCTGCGAAGCCGAAGGTGGCGGCCTATCCGTTTACCACCCTGCAGCCGATGGTTGGGGTATTGGAATTTGAGGGATTCAGTCGGGGGACGGTGGCGGATATCCCGGGATTGATCGAGGGGGCGCATCGGAACGTGGGCTTGGGGCATGATTTTTTGCGTCACATTATGCGGTGTCGTCTCTTGATCTTCGTGGTTGATATCGCGGGGACGGATGGCAGGGAGCCGATCGAAGATGTGATGAAATTGCGGGAGGAGATTTCTCTCTATGATGAAGCGCTTGCGCAGAAGCCGTGGTTGATTGTAGCCAACAAGATGGATTTGGCGGCGGCGCAGGAGAACTGGGAGGCGTTCAGGGGGCGATTTCCCAAGGTGGAGATCATTCCGATATCTGCCGAGGGCGGGACAGGGGTTGATCAATTGAAGGAAAAGCTGCAAGACATGATTGGGGAACGGCCTGATTAGGGGAGGAAACGAGCGAATGTCGAAACCTGTAGTTGCCAGTTACTGTACGACTTTTCTAAAGCCGGAGATGCTGCATATATACCGGCAGGTCACGGGTCTACGGAGTTTTGATACGTTTGTCGTGACGCAAACGAGGCAGTGTGCGGACCGGTTCCCGGTGGAGGAGTTGGACGTGCTGGAGAAAGTGCGCAGCAATTTTGTGCGGCGCTTTTGGTTGAAGTATGTGCGGAAGGAGCCACCGATTGTGTATCGGGGGGAATATGGGGTTCTGAACCGGGTGCTGGAGCGTCGAGGTGCGGACATGATGCATGTCTACTTTGGGCATACGGCGGTTCACTTATTACCATTCATCAAACGGTGGCCAAAACCGGTGGTTGCATCGTTTCATGGGATGGATGTTCAGCCGCGAAAGGATCGGCGCGGGTATGAAGGCCGTCTGCGATCGCTGTTGAAGGAATTGCCGCTGGTGTTGGCCCGTTCCGAGTCATTGCGTGGGCGGTTGGTGGATTTGGGGTGCCCACCGGAGAAGATACGCCTCAATCGGACGGGGATACCCTTTGACCAGTTTCCGTTTGTTGAGAGGGAGTGGCCGGAGAATGGGAGCTGGCGGATCGTGCAGGCGTGTCGACTGATTGAGAAGAAGGGATTGGATGTTGCTCTGAGGGCCTTTTCCGGTTTTCTCGGGCGTTTTCCGGGGGCGGAGTTCACGATTGCGGGGGAAGGTCCTTTGGAGTTTGCGTTGCGGGATCAGGCGCAGGAGTTGGGGATTGCGGACCGGGTGAAGTTTGTGGGATTTTTGAATGAAGCTCGGCTTCGCGAGCTTTATCACGAGTCGCACCTATTTCTTCATCCGAGTCAATTGACTGCGGACCAGAATCAGGAAGGCGTGCCGAATTCGATGTTGGAAGCGATGGCGACGGGATTGCCGGTTGTGGCGACATTGCATGGCGGGATACCGGAGGCGGTGACGGACGGTGAGAGTGGGTTTCTTGTCGAGGAGAGGGATGTTGCGGCTGTGGAGGAGCGCCTTCTGCGGCTGGCGGGGGATGAGACCGCGTGGCGGGCGATGGGAGTTCGGGCGGGACGCGAGGTCCGGGATAAATTTGAGCAAGAAGCTCAGATACGGGCGTTGGAGGGTTATTACCGGGAGGCGATGGAGGGGCATGGTGGATAGTGGAGATGGGGAAGAGAAGCCGCTCGTGGTGAGTTTGTGCGGGACGTATCTCAAGGCGGAGATGCAGAGCATTTATCGTCAGATCGCCAATTTGAGCCGGCATCGCACGGTGGTTTTTGCGGAGCGGGTGGAGAATTTGGAGAGCTTTCCGTTTGAGCCGGTGGTGGAAATGGAAAAGCGGTCCCGGCCGCGATATCGTGGCAATTTTTTGCTCCGCTTTTGGTACAAGCATGTGGTTCGGAAGTGGCCGCCGCCGCGGCCGATTGGGCATGTTGGGATGGAGGGCGCTTACTATG
The DNA here is from genome assembly GCA_039028175.1 of Verrucomicrobiota bacterium. Classification (GTDB taxonomy): domain Bacteria; phylum Verrucomicrobiota; class Verrucomicrobiia; order Verrucomicrobiales; family DEV007; genus JBCDBW01. The sequence continues at coordinate 9,029 of JBCCIR010000007.1, read as the reverse complement.
AACCGTATGATCTTGCTGATTTGTTACGCGAGTGGAAGCCGGCGCTTGTGCATGTGTATTATGGGCATAAAGCGGTGAAGTATCGGCGGATGTTGGCCGCGAGCGGTGTTCCTTACGTGGTTTCGTTTCACGGGGTAGACGTGGTGAAGTTTATGGATGACCCGGAATATGTCCGGGAGTTGGGATTGGTATTTGAGGAGGCCGAGTTAGTGATGGCGCGGAGTGAGTCGCTGCTGGCGAAGTTGGAGATGCTGGGATGTTCCCGTGACAAGCTTCGGTTGAACCGGACGCCGATTCCTTTTGATTCGTTTCCATTTCGTCGGCGTGAGGTGCCGAGCGATGGGGAGTGGCGGGTGGTGCAGGCCTGTCGTTTGATTGCGAAAAAGGGGTTGATGACGGTGTTGTCGGCATTGCCGGCGGTGGTGGGGCAACGGCCGAAGCTGCGGTATACGATATGCGGTCGGGGACCGATGGAAGACGAGTTGAGGGCGCGAATTGAGCGGGAGGGGTTGGGGGAGCATGTGCGATTGGCGGGTTGGGTGGATCAGGAGGCGTTAAAGGCGATCTATGGTGAATCGCACGTGTTCTTGCACCCGAGTGAAGTGACTGAGAGTTCGGATCAGGAAGGGGTTCCAAATTCGATGTTGGAGGCGATGGCGTGTGGATTGCCTGTTGTGGCGACACGTCATGGGGGGATTCCGGAGGCGATGGAGGATGGCAAAGACGGGTTTCTTGTGGCTGAAAAGTCACCTGATGAGATTGCCGATGCTCTTCTCCGCTTGACTGGAGACGGCGATGCGCTGGGCCGTTATTCGGAACACGCGTCGGATACGGTGCGGGAGAGATTTGGATTTGCCGAGCAGATCGCCTGTTTGGAGAACTGGTATGAAGAGGCGCTTGAAAAGGTTAAAGGCCGAGAGAGATGCGAGTGAACGGCCAGGTGGGTTTGTCTTTTCTATTTCCCGAAGTCGAAGTGTCGGCGGCGTGAACCGATCCAAAAGATGCCGCTGAGGAGGAGCAAGAGAGCGGAAGAGGGTTCGGGGAGGAGTGCGCCTTCGATTCCAGTGGCCCGAATCATGAAGTTTCCTGAAGTGATGAAATTTTCTGAGAACCCGGAGAGGGTGCTTGTTCCGTTCGGGTTGGACACGTCGAGGTCTCCCGCGGTGGTATTCTCGAAGAAGAAGGAAACGCCGGGAAAATCCGGGTTGGTGGCATCGTATCCGAAGGGGAAGTCGGTTGCGGCCATACCTGAGACGAGGGCACCGACGTAAAATTCTCCGGTAACGGATGTATTTGGGAAGAGGTGATCGGTGAACGAGTTGTTGAATCCGCCTCCACCGGAGGTGGTTACGTTGACTTGATTGAGGAGGACGAGATCGTTTGGGTTTCCGTCGTCGTTCGGATCGTCGTAAATCACGAGGGTGGCATTCGTGCCGTTGGCAATACCGGTCCAATTGATTTGGATGTTGGTGATGTCTTCGCCGCCGACTTGGGTGGTGAAGCGATTGAGCGCGATGAGGTCTCCGCCTGGCGCGCCAACGCCGACGGAGTGGGTGATGGTGCCATCGTCGACGAGATAGGACACGGCGGCTAAGGCGCTTGATGGGGCGTTGAAGGCGGCGATGAAGCCGACCAGCAAGCGAGCCATGTGATATCTATTTTTCATTGTAAATATAATATCCATAACTTACAGCAGTTAATCAAGCTTAAATATTATATTTTTTGTAATATCTATAATCTAGCAAAACGCCCATTAGTGCTTTAATGTCCTTATTTATAGTGAGTTACCACTCGGATTGGCCGACTTGATTTCTCGACAGGCCCCTCTCGTTGGCGGCGTGAGAGGGGCGAATGGCGCTGGAATGGGCCGTAGAGCGGCTCTTAGGGGGCCGACGGGTTTGGGGGCTCCCTTTGTTCCGGGCGCCTCACAGGGCTCCCAAGGCTTGGGCTGGTGGTTTTCTTGGGGGGGCCTACCCGAGGAGGGGCGATGGGACGGTTACGAGCCTTAGGATTAGTTCCCAGGGGTCGATTCTGTTTCCTTGCGTGTCGTCGTGGCGGGAGTTGCCTTTGCGTTGTTGGAGGATGCTGCTGACGATTCGGCAGGAGGAGGGGTTGCAGCGGGGGGCGGGGCGGGGGGAGCGGGTCGGGCAACGGAAGCGAAGTCCGCAGCATTTGGAGTCAGGTCTGTGAGCAGGCGAGTTTCCGTTCCCAGCATGATTTGGAGCAGGTCGGAGAGGTCTTCGGGAACCAATCCGGGTTTCATTTCGCCAACGGCGTACAGGCCATTCGCGCTTGCAATGATGTTTCCCGCTTCGACGCGGGAATAAAACAGCGACAGCATATTCGGCAGTCGTGCTGAGTATTCGGGTGGAGACCAGTCGCCATTGTCTTCGGGAGTGATTTCGATGAGTTCCGCAACTTCGACTTCAGGGAGATCTGTTTTTACAATATCGATGAGACTATCTTTATCCTCGTGGGAGCCGAGACGTCCTTCGAGGGTGATGCGATTGCCTTGAGCGTTCATCAGGCTGTAGAAGAAGAACCCATCGGCGGGCTTTTCGGGGAGGGCTTGGGCGGTGATGTCGATATTTCGCTGGCGACCGGGAAGATTCAGAGTGTTGGCGGCATGCTCGATTTGCCGGGCGGCTCGTTCATCGACGGCAGCGGCGACCACTTCGAATTTGGTATTCGTCAGGATGAGGCGGGCGCGTTTCGTTTTGGTGGCCACGATGGCGAGATAGCGAGGAAGGGCTTCGGGCCAGTCGTCGGGCTGAATTTTAGGATCGATTTTGAGGCGATCGCTTTGGAGATCGAAGAAAGATCCCGTAAGGGCAAAGGGCTTCACCAGCTGCTTCTTGCGTGCGAGGCTTGTGACCACGCCGGTGAGTACGGTATCGCCGTCGTTGGAGACCAAGGTGAGGGTGGAAGGATTGGGTTTTGGGGGAGGGGGAGCGGGGGGAGGTGCATTCGCGGAAGCGAGACCTGATTTGTCAGGTTCGGTGCCGGTTTGAGGAGGCGTGGTTTTTGCGATGCCAATGGTGTTGGACGCGATTTTGACGGAGGGAAGGCCGGCAATGAGGCGGGCGGCTTTCTTTTTCAGTTCCGGATTTGCGACTTCGCCCGAAAGGCGGGCGTCCAGTTTCGAGAAAGACACGGTGACGTTTTCCATGCCCTCGGTTGATGAGAGAAGTTGTTCCGCTTTCGAATAAAGGTCCTGCTCGAGATTGGATCGGTAGAAGAAACTTGCGGAGAGGGCGTAGCCGAGGAGAAGGAGACCACAGGCGAGGATGAGATAGAGGTGGGAGTTTTTCACCTGGTGGCGTCCGTTTCGATTTCTGGGAGAGAATTCTCGCGAAAATTGGGAAGCGGGTTCGGTGGTCTTTGGGAGGCTCCGAAGGGGGTGGGCCTAAGCCGCCGAGGACGCCTTAATTTCGAGGAGGAGTTGCGCGTTATTAGGGAAGCGCTCGACGAAGGAGAGGAGGCGTTGGATGGCCTCTTCGGGTTTATGTCCGGCGAGGCCGCGCCGGATGAGATAGGTTTTCTCAAGTTGGTGAGGGGGTAGAAGGAGTTCTTCACGGCGTGTGCCCGAGCGATGGATATCGATCGCGGGGTAAATATACTGCTCAGCAATGCGGCGATCCAGGACGAGTTCCATATTGCCGGTCCCTTTGAATTCCTGGAAGATCAATTCGTCCATTTTGCTTCCGGTTTGGACGAGCGCGGTGGCGATGATGGTAATGGACCCGGCTTCGCGGGTATTGCGGGCGGCGGCGAAGAGACGGCGGGGAATTTCGAGGGCTTTCACATCGATGCCGCCGGACATGGTGCGACCTTTTCCTTTAATGGCGTTATTGAAGGCGCGACCGAGGCGGGTGATGGAATCCATGAGGATAAAGACATCTTCACCCGCTTCGGCGAGGCGTTTGGCTCTTTCGATGGCGAGTTGCGCGATGCGGACGTGGCTTTTGACATCGCTGTCATTTGAGCTGGCCATGACGTCCGCTTTCGGCAGGGCGCGCGTGAAATCGGTGACTTCTTCGGGGCGCTCATCGATGAGCATGACCATCAGTTTGGTATCGGGGTGATTTTGGGTGATGGCTTCTCCAATATGCATGAGGAGAGTGGTTTTGCCGGTGCGCGGTGGGGCGACGATCAATCCGCGCTGACCCCGTCCGATGGGAGTCATCATATCGATAACGCGTGTGGTGGTGCGGTCGGGCTCGGTTTCGAGGACGATGCGTTTATCGGGGTTGATGGCGGTGAGTTCTTCGAAGTAGGGAAGGTTTCGATATTTTTCCGGGCGGCAGCCGTTGACTTCGAGCAGTTCGCTTAATTGGGGGCCGCGGCTTCCTTTGCGGGCCATGCATTTAATCCAAAGGCCGTCGCGGAGGCCGTTGACCCGGACGATTTCCGGTGTGACGAAGACGTCCTGGGGAGTTTGATTGTAGTTTTGTTCTTCCTGGCGAAGGAAACCGAAGCCTTTGCTGCTAATTTCGAGAAGGCCTTCGCATTCCTCCGGCGGGCCCAAGGGCACTTCCTTTTTCTTTTTACGATTGCGGCGATCGCGGTCGCGGTCTCTATCCCGATCGCGTTTTCGACCACCGCGGCGATTTCTTTGGTCTCCTGACCGGGTGTTCTCACCGCCGCCACGATTTTCGTCTCGTCTCCGGGATTCGCGTCGATCCCGGGTTCTAGAACTTGGTCCCGAGTCGGCTTGGTCGCGATCCTTTTTGGGCGCGGGTTTATCTTCGCTTTGTTCGTGTGTTTTCAACGAAAAGGGGTCTTGGGGGGAATCACTCATCCGGCAACGGTTTCAAGAATTTCTTCAGAGGTTTCAAAATTGGAGGACACGTTCACGGTGTCTTCGTAGTCTTCCAGGGCATTGATCAGTCGAATAATGCCTGCGGCGTCCGATTTGTCGTCTACGCGGACGGTGGTTTGGGGGATGTAGACGAGTTGTTGGGAAGAGATTTGGAGATTTTTTTCGCGGAGGCCATCGGCGACGGCAGCGAGCTGGTCATGGGGTGTGAGAACGACGTGGTCATCTTCGTCGGAAAAGACATCTTCGGCGCCAGCATCGAGGGCATGTTCGAGGATTTCGTCTTCGGTAGCGGATTCTGCGGGGATGCGGATTTCGCCTTTGCGATCAAAGAGATAGGCAACGCTATTTGAGCTCCCCAAGTTACCGTTATTTTTGTTGAAGATGCTGCGAATATCGGCGGCAGCGCGGTTGGTGTTGTCGGACGCGACTTCCGCGATGATGGCGGCACCGCCGGGAGCGTAGCCTTCGTAGGTGAGTTCCTGGATGGCTTCGCCACCGAGTTCTCCGGTGCCCTTTTTGATAGCGCGTTCGATATTGTCCTTGGGAACGGATTGTGATTTGGCGCTATCGATGGCTTGTCGGAGTCGAGGATTGAGGTCGGGATCGCCTCCGCCGTCTCGGGCGGCGACGGCGATATCCCGCGCGAGGCGGCTGAAGACCTTGCCGCGTTTGGCGTCAACGCGGGCCTTAATGTGCTTCACTTTGGACCATTTATTGTGGCCTGCCATTGATTAGGTGATGGTTGTGGTATGGGTTGAAGTGATTCCGATCGAAACGATCAGGCTCATTCCGGCATGGCCGGTTTGAGATGAATTTTTGCGGCCCTTAGGAGGGGCTGGCGTCAGGAGGAAGGATTAAACGCAAATTATTAAATTTGAATCGGGATACGGGCAAAGCCGTGACACGTCGAAACAGCTCAAGGAATGTGTTCAGACCGTCGGCCGGGTTGAAGGAATGGGCTCATCCCAAGGTTATAGCCGAATCGGGTAGGAACTTGAGTTCAACAGCGTCGAGAACTCAGGGGACTCAGTGAGCTGTGGGAAATGTTGCGTTTTCGGGGGGGGATCGCAAGCTTTTTTTCCTGATTTTTCATGATTTCAGGACTTTCTGGCGACGATATGTGGGGAGTCGTTTTGGGGGCTGTGGGGGTTGATTTGCGCTTGCTTAATGGGGGGGCAAGGCGTAAATAACGGTCCCTTTGTCCGGAAACGGGGGCTGGTTCGTCAGTCGTCGGATGGGCGGAAGGTCAGAAAGTCATGGGTAAGCAATACAACAAGATCATCAAGCGTCGCCGCCGGCAGCAGTATTTAAAGCGGAAGAATCAGCGCGTCAAAGCGGCGATTGGGTCTACCGGGGGTACGGTGAGTAAGAAGAAGAGCGCGGGAGCGGCAGCTGACGACGGCGCGAAGGCACCGGCGGCCAAGAAGGCGCCTGCGAAGAAGAAGGCTCCCGCCAAGAAGAAGGCGCCGGCGAAGAAGAAAGCTCCTGCAAAGAAGAAGGCGCCTGCGAAGAAGAAAGCTCCGGCGAAGAAGACGGCGACCGCGAAAAAATCATCGTCTGCTGAAGAAACCGAGGAGAAGGATGAGGGTGCCGCGGCCGCGGAGGAAGCGGCTGAACCTGCGAAGGAAGCGGCGGACGCATCCTGAGGGCGATTGCTTGCGGGGAGTGGCGATTGCGGTCGGCGTGGTCGCGATTGAGATCGGACGAGACTATGGATGTCGAAGGGGTTTGGATGGGGCTTCCGTGTCGACACGCAGGGGGTCGGATGGCAGAGTGATTGGCGCCATGGTCAAGCGACGCGCTTTTCTGGTTGATGGTCATAGTGTGATCTTTTCCGTTGATGAGCTGCAGCGGATGCATCGGGCGATGCCTCGCCAGGCCCGCGACCAGCTTTGTGCCTGGCTGGCGCGATTTATGGATCACACGGGTGAAGTGGTGGTCGTGGTATTTGACGGTGACGGGGGGCGGGTGCGGTCCGAGCGGGTTGAGGGTGGTATTCAGGTGATTTATTCGCAACGCGGGGGTGCTGCGGATGATATTATCGAGAAATTGGCGGCGCGATACGGCGACGACTTTGATTTGACGGTGGTCACGAGGGATAGGGGGGAACGCACGACCGTGGAGGGATTTGGCGCCGGGGCGATGGAGCCGGAGATGTTTGTGCGGGTTTTGGAGAGCGCCGAGAGTAAGTTTTATGATGGAGCGAGGAAGTACTTTCGTGGGGAGGGGGATTAGGGCCAAGATTGGGTAGACGGACCGTAGCGAGACGGCAAGGCAACATGACTTCGAGTGGCAACAGTAGGTTTTGGTTGCGACACGCGACAGGCTTGGTGCTGACGTTTTTGCGTCGTGAGAAATCGCGAAGGGGAACGATGTTGGTATTGGTTGGTGTGGGAGTGGCGATGGTTTGGGTGGGAGGATTTCTGATGGAGAGTTGGCTGGAATCGAGGCCGATGCTATTTTTGTGTTTCTGGGCGATTGTGGGTTGGATCGTTTTGTTTCTGGTGGTTTTGTCGCTTTATGACATCGTGCGGATGCGGCGAGCGATTTTGATGAAGGATAGAGACGAGCGATGATCAAAGTCAGGGAAGACATTGAGGCGGACGAGAAGCGTTGTTTGTCGTCGTATGGTCAGCGAGTAAGTGAGACGGCGGGGAGGCGATTTTCGGAGCCTGAGCATCCGGTGCGGACGGCGTTTCAGCGTGATCGGGCCCGGATCATTCATTCGCGAGCGTTTCGGAGGCTCGAGTACAAGACGCAGGTGTTTCTCAATGGGACGGGGGATCATCTTCGTACGAGATTGACGCATACGATTGAAGTGGCGTCGGTGAGCCGAACGATTGCGCGGGCTCTTGGCGCAAACGAGGATTTGGCGGAGGCGATTGCATTGGCTCACGATCTGGGTCATGCGCCGTTTGGTCACGCGGGCGAGGAGAAGTTGAATGAGTTGATGGCGGGAGCGGGTGGTTTTGAGCACAATGTGCAGAGTCGGCGGATAGTGGAGCTGATCGAGTCTACCTATCCCTCGTTTCCGGGTTTGAATCTCAGTTATGAGGTGGTTGAGGGGTTACGGAAGCATGACGAAGGATATGTGCGCCGGGATATCGGGACGGGGGAGGAGGTTTGTTTTCCATCGCCGTCGTTGGAGGCTCAGATTGCGAACTATGCCGATGAGATTACCTATTACAGTCATGATTTGGACGACGGGTTTCAGCATGATTTGCTACAGGAGGAGCAGCTCGAAGAAATCGAACTTTGGAATATTTGCGGTGCGAGGGTGCGTACGGATTTTCCTGATTTGTCGGGAGTAAGGAGGCGTTCTTACGTAATTCGAATGCTTTTGGATTACGAGGTGGACGGATTGCTCCGCGAGACGCGGCGGCGATTGCATGAATCGGGGGTGGAGCATGCGGACGATGTGCGCCGGTTCGAAGCGCCATTGGTGGGTTATGGGGGTGATTTGCGTCGGCAGAATGGAGCGCTACGAAAGTTTTTGTATCAGAATCTCTATTTTCACGACGCGGTGGCGGTGCCGAACCAGCGGGGATGTGACATGATTGGGGCGGTTTTTGCCTATTATATGGAGCATCCGGATGAATTGGGATCGAGAACGGCGGAGAGAATTGAGGGGGAGGGGCTTGAGCGGACGGTGTGTGATTATGTGTCGGGGATGACGGATCGGTATATTGCCGACGAGGTCAAGCGGATCGGGTGAAGACCGAGAGGCGAGTTTGGGTACTGAGGATCAGGAAGAGCGTTCTTGCCGAACGAGGTTGGTGAGATGACGAATGAGGAGCTCTAGCCGTTCGCATGGGTTGATGCATTCAAGGAAATGTTGCCTGGTGTAGGGGTTGGTGATGACATTCTGTGCGAACATATCGGCAAAGACGTCTATGTCGGTAATATCAACGAGGGCGGCAACAAGGGTTTTGGAAATGCCTTTGTTGCCCTCCGTGAGTTTGTCGAGGAGGAGCAGGGAAGCCTTTCGAAGCTGGTCGCCTTTTGAGCGATCGAACAGCTCGGGTTCAATTGTTTCGATTGTGGCATAGGGGTATTCTTTTTCGTCGATCCAATCGACAAAGCGTATGCGTTGCAGGCCTTGAAGAACGAGATGCGATGTTCCATCATCTTGGAGAACGGATGCGCGGACGACTCCGATGGTGGAGTATTCAAATACTGCTTGGGAAAGGGGTTTTGATTCGGTGTC
>JBCCIR010000006.1:0-70103 GCA_039028175.1 Verrucomicrobiota bacterium | reverse complement strand
CAGCAACATTCAGTGTACCATTCGATCGGGGTGGATCATGGTTGCACTCAGCCGAGGCGACTTTGTTATCGGAGGCGGGGGATTACGAGGGGGCTTTGGAGGTGTATGAGGAGATCGACGACGGGTTTCACAAGAGCATTGCGGTGTTGCAGCGGCACGCGTTGGTGTTGAAGGAGCTGGGGCGTGGGGAGGAGGCGGTGGAGTTGCTGGAGCGGGTGAATTTGAACGGGAATGTGCCCTCGGCGGAGCGGGTGGCGATGCGCGAGTTGGCGGTTTTGTATGCGGATTTGGGGCGTGAGGAGGATTTGGTGGAGTTGGCGGGGCGGGCGATTGATTCCGGGAATGAGGCGGTGATCATTGCGGTATCGGACGCGATGGTGGAGGGGGGCATGGGCGGTGAGGCGCTGGATTTGTTGTTATTGGGGTCGCGGCGATTGAAGAGTGATGAGGAGCGGGCGCGGTTGTTGTTGAGGTTGATGGAGCGGGTGTTGGAGCCGGCGGGGGACGGTGGGGCTGAGGGGGAAGTGGCGGGTGCGGCAGGGGCGACGAAATGGGGGTCTTTGTTGGAAACGGTGTTTGCGTGCGGGCTTGAGGGTGTGGAAGAGGAGCAGCGCCGGTTGTTGGAGATATTGAGATCGGCGGAGGGTATGATTCCGGGGGAGTGGGGGCAGTTCTTGGATCGGGCGGAATGGGAAGGGGGGATGGGGTTATTTGCGGCCGCTTGTCGTTTGGAGATGGCGTTGGCGGAAGACGAGAAAGCGGGGTTGGGCCGGATGCTTCGGGAGTTTCGTGGGGCGAGGTCGGCGGACGAGGTCGTGTATTTGCGGATGGCGATCGAGACTTGCCTGGCGCATGGGCGGGCGGGTCCGGCGCGGCAGTTATTGGAGATATTGCGGGGATTGCAGCCCTCTGTGTTTTCGCATGCGAAGGAAGCGATCGCGGTGTATGCGGCGCAGGGAGATGAGGCGGCGTTGGCGTTGGTATACCAGGAGTTGTTGCGGGATCGGGTTGAGGACGGGTATCGGGAGCGGGCGGTGATACTGGTGGAGCGCGGGGCCCTGGCGGAGGCGTTTGTCTCGGCGGGGCAGGTGGAGCGGGCGCTGCGTGTGTATGAGCATTATTATTCTCAGCCGTTGACGATGCGTCGTGATGACCGGTTGTTTTACGAGGGGTATGCGCGTTTGTTGATAGGGGAGGGGCGTTATTTTGATGCGGAGCGGGTATTGCGGCGGGTGTTGCGGAAGAACATTGAGTTTGATTTGGGGGTGGTGATTGATCTTTATGATGCTTGGGGGCGTTTGGGGGAGATAGCGGGGGCGATGAGGAAGTTTGAATTGAGTTCGGGGTTGCGGAAGGAGGTAGAGGTATTGGCGATGGCGCGGGAGCGGGAGCGGGAAAAAGGTTGAATTTGTGGGGGTGCCGGGGGAAGGTGGGGGACGGTTATTCTCTGGTGAATCTGTTAGATGGCCGTGCCCCCGACATGAAGATTGGAGCTGTTGGCGTAGTCTTGGTTTTGGTGTTTGCCGTGGTGTGCGCCGGGTGCAAGACGAAACAGACGACGACGAAGAAGCGGAGTTTTGATCCGCTGTTGGACAAGTTTGCTTCGAATTTTGAGGTGGGGGAAGAGGGGTGGATGGTGAGTGGGGAGCGGAGTGAATATGAAGCGCGGGAGGTGCAGAATATCGGGAATATGGGGACGAAGCGATTTGAAGCGCCTTCGAAGAAGGGGCGGGGTTTTGGCGGGGCGAATCGGTTTGAAGCGGGGAGGTATCAGGGGGCGGACGGCCAGGCCTTTGGGGGCGCGGTGCCGACGATTCGTCCGACGGAATCGGCGTTGAGTGGGCAGGAGGCGCGTGCGGCGGGGATGGCACCGATTGAGCGGGGGGCCTATGATACGGGGACGGATGCGGTTTCCGGGGCGATGTATCGGACTGGGCCGGACCGGGAGGTGACGCGGCGGCGGCAGACGTATCCGGAGCCGTTGATTATCGACAGCGGGCAGGAGCCGATGACGGTGGGGGAGGTGAAGCAGTTGTTGGAGAAGAATTGAGTCGGCCGGCGTGCCGCGTCCAGACTTCAGACATCAGCTTTTTAGGTGCGGGGCTTTGCGGTCGCGAATGATGTCGTTTTGGGGGTAGGAGTCGGGATCAGGATCGGGGAGGGCCATGTGATCGTATCGGTTGAGGGCGATGCGATGGAGGGACCAGTCGTTAGGATCGAAGATGAGGATGAATTGGCCGCGGACTTTTGGGTTGTCGAGTGACACGAGGGAGACGCGGACCCAGACGTGTTTGGCATCGGGGGAGGGCCATTTGGGCGGGTGGCGCATGGTACGGAGGTCGCATTCGTAGAAGTCGCGGAACTCTTTGAGGAGGTCTTCGAAGCGATTGATTTCGCGGGCGATGTATCCGAGTTCGTTGGTTTCGGGGGCGGCGGCGGCGAGGATGAAGGCGTCGTAGTCTTTGGTCCAGATGGCATCGACGATGGCTTCGGAGCGGTTGGCGATATCGGTGGGGGGGATTTTCGTGGAGGCGTTCGGAGGGGCCGGTGCGCAGGACGTGTTTGCGGGAGATGGTGGCGGGGTCGTTGTCGTCGGCGGGTGCGGGCAGGGGCGGGGAGAGAAGAAGGGCGACGGGCAGAGTGGTGAGGGGGAGCGATTTCATCGTTCGGGGAGGATACACGGGCCGGGGTTCTGGTGTGTCACCGGCGAGTTTGGCGGGGGTAAAAGTTTTGTAAAAGAGGGAATTTGGGCGTCGGGCAATGCGGGCTTTGCGTTTTTCATGGGGAGGGGTAGGATGGGGGCACTCTCTGGGTTTTGGTTTTTTCGAGCCGATCCCATTTTCCTCTGACACTGAACATGACGAGAACGGGACGGACAGCGGTCTGGCGGGTTGTTGCGGCGATGGCTGCGGCGGCGGTGATGACTTGGATGGGGGCGAAACCGGCTTTGGGGGCGATTGTGATCGATGGGAATCCGGTGGGGACGAGTTTTGTGCTGACGTCGACGGCGACTCATGTGTCGATCAGCGCGGGGATGCTGACGATTGGGAACAATGGGAACATTTCCGGGTCGTTGATGATTTCGGCGGGGGATGTGGTGATTAACAGCGGGAATATTGCAGCGATCTCGATGTCGGCGGGGAATCTGACATTGGACGGGGCGAATGTGAATTTGCAGAGCGGGATCACGGCGAGCGGCGGGGTGGTGCAGTTGTTAAACATCAGCAATGCGAACGGGCCGTTTACATTTCTGGGCGGGGTGCAGGCGGTACTGGCGGATGGGAATATGAACGGGGTGGTATCGGTGGAGGAGAACGCGGAAGTGCATTTTGTGTCGCCGTTTTTCACGAATGCGAACACGAATGCGAGCAGCCTGGTATTGGATGCGGCGGGTTCGATTTCCGGGAACGGGTCGAATCTGACCTTTGCGGTGACGGATCAGGCGGCGGAGTTGTATGTGGGGGGCGGGGCGCCGGTGTTTGTGCCCGAGCCATCGGGGGCGATGATGGTTTTGTTGGGATTGGCCACGGTGATCGGCTATCGAAGGAGGAGACCATGAGCGAGGGTGATTATTCTTATATTCCCGAGGGGTATCATACGGTGACGCCTTCTTTGACGGTGACGGATGCGGCGGGGGCCTTGGCGTTTTATGGGGAGGCCTTGGGAGCGGTGGAAGTGTATCGGTTGCCGAATCCGAAGACGGGGGAGGTATTGCATGCGGAGTTCGCGGTGGGGAACTCGCGGTTTATGTTGTCGCCGGAGGTGCCGGCGGAAGGAGCATTTGCGCCGGAAGTGGGGAAGGGGACCTTGTTTTTTCTGTATGTCGAGGACTGTGATGCCTGCTATGGGCGGGCGGTGGAGGCGGGCGGGACGGTGATCCAGGAGCCGACGGACATGTTTTGGGGGGATCGCGTGGGGAAGGTGGCGGACGGGTATGGGTATCGGTGGGCCTTTGGGCAGCGGGTGCGGGAGGTGGGGGAGGAGGAGATTATGGAGGCGGTGAAGGGGTTCGTGGAGGGTGGTGGTGGCTAATTTGGATAGGGAATGTGAGATGTTGAGGCGTCACGGTGAGATGGGGGAAGTGGTGACGGTGAAGAAGGAGAGGCGGTCGTCGAGCAGGAGGTTGCCAATAACGGGGACGGTGAATAGGGAATCGGAGGGGAGGGCGAGGGAAGAGGTTACGAGGGTCCAGTTTTCGAGATCGACGCTTCGATAGAGGTAGTAGGTGACGCCGGGGTTGACGGGCCAAGAAATGTTTGCCTGGCGAGCGGGGCCCATGAGCGTAAGAATTTCGAAAGTCAGGCTGCCAAGGCCGGGATTGGGTTTGGCGGGGTTTGATTGGGTTCCGTATTCGACGATGTTGGTGTCGTCATCGCCGTCGAGGTTTCCATCGGCATCGTTCGAATTGGGGTCGAGACCGTAGAAGCGTTCCCAATTGTCGTCCATGCCGTCGTTGTCGGAGTCGACGCCGTAGGGTCCGAGTTCGAAGGCGCCGATGTCCATGCGGCTGGCGAAGACGCGTTTGAGGCCTCGGGAATCGGAGCAGGGGATTCCGAAGAGGGGGGTGGGACCGTTGTTTACGATGAGGCTTCCGGTGAGGGGTGGGCGGACGCAGGCGTATCCGCCGGAGTCTTGGAGAGTGTCGAGATTAGCGTTGGAGTTTACGATATCGGTGACGTGGGGTGAGGGGATGCTTGGGTTGTCGGTGAGCAGGTAGCCGAGGGACTCGAAAGAACCGCCATTGACCGCGATGACATTGGCGAGAGGGCTACCGCCTTCGCGGTTGTTGAAGGCGATGACGCTGGCGAATTGGCTGAGGAACGCGTTGTTGAGGTGGATGCCGGCGCCGCCGTTGTCGGATTCGTTTTGGTAAACGGTGCAGTGTCGCATGGTGACTTCGCAGCCGTTGTCGGCGTGGATGGCGCCGCCGCGGTCTTCGGCGTCGTTTTCGGAGAAAGTGACGTTTTCGAGGAGTAGCGAGGGGCCTTGCGAGTGGATGGCACCGCCGTCATCGGCTGCTCGATTGCGGTCGAAGCAGGACCAGGCGATGGCGAGGTCGCCGGTGTTTCGAATGGCGCCGCCCCGGAAGCCGCCGTTTCCGAGCTGGAAGGAGACGGCGTAGATGGCGGTGTCGCGGTTGGTTTGGAGGTCGAGGATGCGGCCGGAGGATGGGGCGCGGAGGGTGATTCCATCGGGGAGAGCGGCGGCGTCGACGATGAGGTCTTTATTGACGACGATATTGTTTCCTTGTCCGCCTGCGGCGGTGCGCATGTCGATGGTGTTGCCGGAGAGTGAGGGGTTGAAGGTGATGCGGTCGCCGTGGTCGGCGTTGACGAGCGCGTGGCGGAGGCTGCCCGGTGAGGCGGTGTCGGAAGAGGTGGTGACGATGGTGGGGAAGGACGCTTCGACGGCGCCCACGTCGAGGGCGACTCCAGCGATTCCTCCTGAAGCATCCCCATCTGCAAGGCGATTGTATCCCCTTTGGTCGAAGAGTGGGAGCCAGCGTTCGTCTGGTGTTGATTCTGAAGCGGGGAGGACTTGTCCGTTTTCGATGGCGGGGCTATGGGCGAGGGGGTGATGAGTGGGGGTTGGGCCACCGTGCCAGGCGAGCGGGCTCAGGAGGGGGTCGGTGTTTTGCTGGTCATTCTTAGTGTTCTCTGTGAAATCGGCGTCCTCACCGCTTTCGATGTTCCATCCGAGGGAGTCGGAGGTGCTTTGGGCATCGGCGAATAGGTTAGATGGGCCGGAATCGTTGGCATTTTTCGCCAGGATGGTATTGCGGAATTGGCAGAGGGTATCGATGAGGTGGACGCCGCCACCGCCGTTTGTGGAATTGTTCCCGTAGATTGTGCTTCGGAAGATTTCGACGGTGCCGTCGGTATTCGCGGTGACGCCGCCGCCGCCGGTGACGGCAGTATTGGATGACCATGTGCAATTGGTGCAGGTGGTGTCGGCGGTATCGATGACGCCTCCGCCGCCGAATTGTGTGCCGCCGGTGCGACCACCTGAGGTGTTGTTGGAGAAGGTGCAGCCGAGGTAGGAGTCGGGGTCGGGGCCTTCTGTGAAGATGGCGCCGCCATTTTGGGAGGCGGAATTTTCGTTGAAGTAGGAGTCGATGATGCAGAGGAAACCTTTGTCGTAGATGGCGCCGCCCCAGCGGGTGGTGGAATTTTCTAAGAACTGGCAGGTATTGATGAACGATTCGCCGGTATTGTGGAGGGCGCCACCGGGAGCGCTGGCGCCGGAGGAGGAGATGGCGGAGCAACTGACAAATTGGCAATCGGTGGTAAAGAGGGTGCCTTGGTTGGCGATGGCGCCGCCTCCGCCGACGGATGCGCAATTGGAGAAGTTGCAATCGATGAGGCCAAGGCGGCCGCCGGGTTCGACGATGACCCCGCCGCCGAGGGACAGGAGGCCTGGGGCGTCGGTAAAGTCGATGCTATGGATGCCCAGGCCGTGATATTCTTTCGGATTGGTGGGTGATTTAACCGAAACGAATTCCCAGTCGTTCAGGACGATATTGGGTGCGTCGAGGATTACGTTTGAGGCGAGGTCGGAAGCGTCGATGAACAGCGTGATGTCGCCGAAGGTAAAGTGTCCGTCGGCGTATGGGGAATCGTTGAGGGTGATAGTGGCTCCGGAGAGGGAAGAATCGAAGAGGACACGTCCGCCAGCGGGGGCGCTGCCGAGAGCGGCGAGAAAGTTTGCAGTGGTGGCTGCGGTGACGGTGGTGAAGGCGCCAGCTTCCACGGCGCCGATATCGGCGAAAGCGACGCTAATGTTGTCGCCGTTACCGAAGCGAGAGAAGCCGCGTTGATCGGTGCTGGGAGGGGACGTGCCACCTGAGCCACCGGCCTCGATAACGGGGCTACCGACGAGGGGCATGTGGGAGAAGCCGATGCCTCCGTATGGGCCGAGTGGTGAGAGGAGCGGGTCGGTTGAAGTGAGATCGTTGGTTCCTGAGAGGAAGCTCTCATTGAGATCGCTGAGGTTGTAGTCGGCGGTTGCGCCGTTACTGCCGATGGTGGCGTTGAAGGTGTAGTTATTTTGGGTGCCGTTTCGGAGTAGGTTTTTGGCGGTGATGGTATGATTTACCGTGACATCGACATTTGAGAAGATTCCGGGTCCCTGCCTTCCGGCATTATTTTCGTAGATGGTGCAGAAGGCGAGGGTCAGCGATTGGTTGATATTGTTGCCGTCGGCGAATATAGCGCCTCCGTCGGTGGCTGAGGTGTTGTTTGAGAAGGTGGAGTTGGTGATGTCCGTGATGGCGCTGCCGACGAAAAGACCGGCTCCCTTGCCGGGTGTTGAGTGCATGCAGAATGCGGAATTGTTGATCGTGATGTTCATCTGGGGCGGACCGTTGATTTGTCCTCGAGCCCAGACGGCACCACCGGAGGTGGCGACATTTTTGTAGAAGAGGCAGTCGTCAATGTTGAGGGTGGCGAAGGTCGTGCTGGAGGATAGGCTATTGTCCATGTGGATGGCACCGCCATCGCCGAGCGGAGCGCGATTGCGGGCGAAGATGGATCGAGCGATCGAGAGGAAGGATTTGTCTTCAACCTGGATCGCACCACCGCTCAGGTTCAGCGAGGGGAGTGTGTTGTTCAGGAACTTTGAGTCGCAGACGACAAGATAGGTATCTTCTTCCGCGAGGACGGCTCGGGTGCTGTTTTCGAAGAACTCGCAGCAAGAGATGGTGAGAATGTCGTGTGACAGGACGACGGCGCCTTTGGAGCCGCCTGAACTGGTAAAGTGGAGGCCTTCGAGGAAGACGGAGCGGGTCGAGGTCGTGGAAGTGGGATTGACGAGGAGGCTGGGGATCGCGCCATCGCCGATGATGGTGATGGGTTGGGAATTTCCAGTGTAGGCGGTGGCGTCGATGGTAAGATTCTTGTCGGAGATGGAGAGGGAGCCGAGGGCGAGCTTCAAGGCCGGGGTGGGAATGCTGTTTGAAAAGTCTATCTTGAAGCCTTGACCGGCGTCGCGGATGGCTTCGCGGAGGGAGATGCCTGAGCCGTTGGACGCCGGGGTGGTGAGTTCGTCGACATCGGTGGTGACGGTGATGCGCGGGGGTTCGAAGAGGATGGCGTGACCGTTGGGGATGGAGCTTGCGCTATTGCAATGGGAGGCGATGCCTGCGCCGCCGCCTTGGTAGACGCCGACCGTGGCGCTGGAATCGAAGAAGTTTCCGGGGGCCTGATTGTATTGGTAGATGATGTCGCCGTTGTCGAAGAGGAGGGCCTGGATGGAGAAGAAGTTGACCGGGGAGGCGGAGCTATCGACGACGCGTTTCAGATCGATCCACGAGAAGACGCTGACGCCGCAGGAGCGGTGGGGGTGGGGGCTTTCCTCGAAGTATTGGTATCGGATTTGGCTGGAGGCGTTGAAGAGTTCGTGGTCATCGTGGAGGACGAGGAGGCGTGGGGCATCGGGGCCGGCGTTGGGTGTGGCGGGGAAGGGGCAGTCGTTGGTGGAATCGGCTCCGATTTCCGAGGCGGACACGGAGATGTAGCCGTTGACGCAGGGGACGAGGGAGGTGTATCGGGTGCCGTAGAAAGTGAAAGGATTGCCGAGGGTGACGGGGCTGTTAATGCCGGCGGGGGCGGGGGAGGTGGAGGCGGTGTTGTCGCCGAAGACGACGACGGTGGCTCCGGTGGATGAGATATCGATCCATTCGTATGTGGGGCCACCGGGGGAGCCGGTGTTGACGAAGGTGTATTCGGGGCCGGCGCCTGAGGCGATGAATGGGAAGGTCGCCGCCATGAAGGCGAGGAGCTTTAGGAAGAGACTTTGGTGATGGGTGCTCATTGCGGGGTTGAATACCCCTTAGCGTGATGGACCTTACACGGTTTTTGCCGGCAGGAAAAATTGGAGGATTAACTGTTCATTATCAGCGACTTGCGATTCGAGTCGGGTCAATGAGATGAGGGATGGGAAGCGGGGCCGATGTGGTTGGGGTTGGGGCCGACGGGGAGGGTGGGTTTGGTGGGGTTTCGGGGGTTGGTGCGGTTTCGTGAGGTGTAGGTGGCATCGAGGAGTTGATCGGGCGAGACGAGGGTGCCGGGGAAGGTGGGGAAGTTGTCTTCTGGGAGAAGTGTGAAGACGGTGTCGGTTTCCAGGTCCTGGCGTCTGAAGAATTTTCGTAGCTCTGTCAGGTAAGCAACGAAGAATCGCTCTTCGGGAATGGGGGTGCGGTAGCCGGCGAGGATGAGAGGGCCTTTTGTGATGTAGATGTTTTCCGCGGCATCCCAGGAGTAGTAGCTGCGGATGCGGCTTTCCTTTGCGCCCGGGTGGTCGATGAAACAGCGGTCGAGGTAGAAGAGGTTGTTGTTGGATTCGAGTTCGTATCCGAGGCGTGAGCCGTCGCCGCGGTATTCGAGGAAGGAGCCGCCGTGGACGAAGTTGTTGCGGGCTTCCATGCGGGCGCGGGCGTCTCTTTGGTTATGGAACACGTTTTTTGCGGCGCGAATCCAATTGTGGTCGAGGCGGACGACGGATGGGTTTCCGGCGCCGAAGGAGTTGACGCCGATGCCGGTGGAGCCGGGGGCGATGATGCGTGAGTGGGTGATCTCGAGGAGTGGCGCGTTCTTTACGGAGACGACGGCGCGCTCGCTGGGGGCGGGATAGGTGGGGTCCCGCGTGAGGGGGGTGCGTTCGAGGTGGCAGTGGTCGATGGTGCCGGAGGCGTCTTCGATTCGGATCATGGCCGGGGGCGGGGGTCCGTCGGTGGGGAGGTCCTGGCGGAGGGTGAGGTGTTCGAGGCGAAGGGGGGAATGGGCGGTGATGAGCGGTATTGCCGGGTCCGAGGAAGCGAGCGTCGGTTGGGAGCCCTCGGCGGCGCGAAGGGTGAGGGCTTTTCCTGTGGGGATGGTCAAGTTGACGCCGGGGATGGTTTCGTTCGTGCGCAGGACGATCACGTCGTGTGATTGGGCGGCTTTGATCGTGTCGTCGAGGGTGGGGTGTGTTCCCCAGCGGGTTTCGATGGTGAAGGGGTCGCCGGTGAGGGCGGCGAGGGCGGTGTTGACGACGTGGGTGCGGCCGGTTTTTTCGAGGGCGACGAAGGCGGCGCCGAGGGTGAGCACGGCGAGGGTGGCGAGGGCGGTGTGGATGAGGCGTTTGCGGGCGCGGGTGGTTTTTCCGAGCAGGAGTCTAAGTGAGACGGTGCCGAGGTCTGATTGGGCGGAGATGGTTTGGGCGACTTCTTTGGCGGACTGGGGGCGGTCGTTGGGGTCTTTGGCGAGGAGTCGTGTGATGAGGTTGGCGAGCCAAGGGGGGAGCTTGGGATTGAGTTTGCGGGGTGGGGTGGGGGGTTGTTCGCGGATTTGATCGGAGAGGGTGGCGAAGTTATCGGCGTCGAAGGGTGGTTGGCCGGTGGCCATGGTGTAGAGGACGGCGCCGAAGGAGAAGAGGTCTGAGCGCGGGTCGAGGTTTTGGGAGCCGGCGGCTTGTTCGGGGGACATGTATTGGGGGGTGCCGAGGAAGGTGCCGGTGCGGGTGAGAGCGGTATCGGCTTCGAGGGTGCGGGCGAGGCCGAAGTCCGTGAGGTAGATGCTCGATACGGGATGCTCGCTGCTCGATTCTGGTGTGGGCGCCGCTGAGGCGAGGTGGTCTTCGAGGAGGATATTGGAGGGTTTGATATCGCGATGAACGAGCGCAAGCGTGCCGCTTGACCCAGTGGCGCCTGCGGCGCTTTTGTTTTGGTGGGCGGCGGCGAGGGCGTTGGCGATGGCGAGGGAGATGGGGGTGATTTCGTTGAGGGGGAGGGGTTGGCCGGGGGTTTCGTCGAGGAGTTGTTGAAGGGTTTGGCCTTCGATGTATCGCATGACGATGTATGGGGGGTCGGCGTCTTTTTCGACGGCGTATATGGGGACGATGTTGGGGTGTTCGACGGCGGCGGCGGCGTGTGCTTCGCGCAGGAAGCGTTGTTTGGCTTCTGGGTTGGCGGCGAGGGTGGGGGCGAGGAGCTTGATGGCGACGGTGCGATTGAGGGCGGGGTCGTGGGCCTGGTAGACGATGCCCATGCCGCCGGCGGCGATTTGGGAGAGGATTTGGTAGGGGCCGATGTTCGTGTCTCGATGGTGGATGGGGGATGCTGGATGATCGGATTGGGGGGGATCGGTGTTGAAGTGTTGATCGAAGTCGGTGGCGCCGGAGAGTTGGTCGAGGCGGGCGCGGAGTTCGGGGGATTCTTGGAGGAGGGATTCGAGGCGGGATTCTTCGTCGGGAGGGAGGGAGCCGGCGAGGAGGGCGCGGAGGGTATCGTCGGATGGGGTGGGGGGCGGCATTTTTTTACAGAAGGCAACTAAGAGAACTAAGGATTTTTGTGAAAAGGCAGGGAGGCATTTTTTACAGGAGGGAACAGAGAGAACGGAGGGATTTTGGCGTGGGAGGTTCCGAGCTGATCATCGCAAGGAGCTTATCAAGGGCAGGAGGGACACGAAATTCTTTTCGCGCTCGCTGGCGAGTGGGAGGAAACTGAGGTTAGGCTAATTGGGAAGTTAGGTCGATTTCTCCGGTGACGGATTGGACGCGTTGGCGGAGGCGGGCGATGACGCGGGATTTGGCGATGTAGACGGCACCGACGGAGATGCCGAGGGATTCGGCGACATCGGCGGGTTTTGATTCGTCGACGGAGGTTTGCCAGAACGCTTCCCAGGTTTGTTCTTTAAATTCGGGGCGGACTTTATCGGCGGCCCATTCGAACATGTGTTTTTTGTAATCGAGGTCCCAATCGGCGGCTTCTTTTTCGTCGGGTTGTTGTTCGAGGAGTTGGTGGACGGTGGTGCGTCCGGTGCCCTGTGGTTGTTTTTTTTGTTTCTTGAAGTGGGTGAAGACGCGGTTGCGGGTGATGGTGAAGAACCAGGAGCGGAAGGTTCCTTTTTCGGGGTCGTATTCGAAGTTCTTGATGGCGCGTGAGACGGCGGCGAGGACTTCCTGTGTGATGTCGGCGGTATCGGCATCGGAGAGGCCGCGTTTGCGGCAGTATCGTTGGACGAGGGGGGTGTAGAGTTCGGCGAACTCGTTCCAGGCGTGGGAATCGGATTCGTCCCGGATGCGAAGGAGGAGGGTTTCGCGGGTGGGGATGGGGTCGGACATGCGGGCGGCGGAGAATTGAATATCCAGTATCCAACAAGGAGAATCCCATTACGAAGGAAAAGGCGGGTCCTTGCGAGGCGCAATTGGTCCGAGGTGTGGCGATGGGATGTGGCAGGGAGGGCCCGCCGGTTGGGGCGGGGCCCTCTCTGCCGTTATTCCCCTCCCCAAAAGTGTTTGTCTTGAGGCGCGGTGTGGTGGTGTGGGAGGACGTTGTTATAGGTGAATACCGTGGTGGGCGGAGAACCTTTCAGGGAATGGGGAAGAAAAGGGGAAATTAATTCGGGGTTGATGGGAAGGGTTGACGAGGGGGGAGGGGAGTGGGCAGGGTGGGGCGCGATGAAGGTGGGTGGGATGTGGCAGCGTGTGT
Source organism: Verrucomicrobiota bacterium (assembly GCA_039028175.1). Classification (GTDB taxonomy): domain Bacteria; phylum Verrucomicrobiota; class Verrucomicrobiia; order Verrucomicrobiales; family DEV007; genus JBCDBW01. The sequence goes on along the minus strand of JBCCIR010000006.1, from coordinate 57,637 downwards.
GTGAGCGATACCGGGCTTTGGACGGGCCGGGCAGGCGGCATTGGTGGTTTGTGGGGGTTGGATTTTTGATGTTGTTGGGTTGGATTTTCTTTTTGCGGGAGGTGGAGCATCCTTGGGAGGGGAGCACGGCGAAGCGGGTGGAGCGCGGGGATGATTTGCGGGTGGAGGATTACGTGCAGATATATTTTTACTGGGCGGGAGTGGTGACGGCGGTGGTGTGGGCGGTGGTGTTGGCGAGTTCGTGGTGGTGGTGGCGGTGGGCGCATGCGGGCGACGGCGGGGAGAGTAGCGGCGGGGTTGAGTCGGGAACGGTGCGGCGCTGGCACGTGGTCGTATTGTTAGGGATCGTGGTATTGGCGGCGGCGATTCGGGTGCCGACGATGGATCGTGGGTTGAACCGGGACGAGCAGGATAATTTGCGGCGGAGCATTCACGGGTATCACGAGTATGACAAGGAGGGGAGCCTGGTGTTTCGAGGGATGACGTGGCAGGACGCGTTTTTTGAGAATCGGTTGGCGAACAACCCGGTGTTGTTTGGGGTGTTGGCGAAGACGAGTTTGGGGATGTGGCGCGGTTTGGGTGGAGGGGGGGACGAGTATTTCAGCCGGACGGCGTTGCGGGCGCCGTCTTTGGTGGCGGGGCTGGGATCGATTGTGGCGATGTGGTGGTTTTTGGTTTTGATCGGGATGCCTCGTGCGGCCTTGGTGGCGGCGTTTATGGCGACGGTGCATCCGTTTCACATTGATTACAGTGTGCAGGCGCGGGGGTATGGCTTGGTATTGATGTTTGTGGTGTTGGCGGGGTGTTTTGCGGTGTTGGCGGTGCGGGACGGGAAGTGGCGGCACTGGGTGGGTTATGGGGCGTGTTTGTTTTCGATATTGTATTCCTTTCCGGGGGCGATTTATTTTGTGGGGCCGTTGGGATTGGGGGTGGCGTGGGTGTTGGTGTGGCGTTGGTGGAAGCGCGGGGATGCCGGCGCGCGGGTGAGTTTTGTGCGGATGAGCGTGGTGGGGGTGGTGACGTTGATGTGTTATTACCAGATGATGTCGCCTCTGATTCCGCAGGCGACGGAGGATTTGAAGACCTGGGAGCAGATACCGCTAAATGAGCGGTGGCGGTTCGTTACTTACACGAAACTGGCGACGGGAGCGGGATTTCTTGAGCAATGGGAGGGGGAGTATGGCGGGGCGGAGAAGATGTCGGCGGCGCGGTACGTTGTGACGGTGTTATTGAAGGAGGAGCCCTTGTATGTGTTGATGGCGTTTGCGGTGATTCCGTTGATGATGGGGATTGGATTGTGGCGGTTTTGGCGATGTGGCGGGGTGGTGCGGGTGGCGGGGGTAGTGGCGCTCTTGGCGCCGGTATTGGCGTGGGGGCATCATCATTTCATCACGCACTTTTATTACTATTATTGGTATCTTTGTTACAGTGTGCCGTGGATCGTTATGTTAGGGTCGGCGGGTATGTGTGGGGTGGGGAGTTGGCTGGGGCGGAAGGCGCGCCAGGAAGGGCGAGAGGGTTGGGTGGTGGGCGCGGTGGTGTTGGTTTTTGCGGGAATGTTTGTGCTGACGACCTGGCCTGGGAAATCCGGGCGGCATCACTGGGTGACGTCGCGAGGGGACGACAAGCCGTTCGTCGTGCCGCGCGGGAAGTCGGCGTGGGTAGTGTATGGGGAGGGGCGGATGTTGAAGATTCCGGTGGAGGCCGAGGTGCCGGCTGAGTTTCCGGGGGAGGGGTGATCTACTGGAGCTAGGGCAGGGCTTAGCGGCGGTGATTGTGGCAAGTTTTGTGGATCGGGGCAGGGCTTCGTAATGGGTGTGAAACGGCAAGAGAGGAAGGATTGAGGAGCGGATTTGTTGTTTTGCGTGCGGTGGTATTGAACTGGGACCTCTGGTCATATAGCGTTGGTTTGACTCAGCAGAACAGATCCTATGAAAGCATTGGCGATGATAATCTTAGTGGCTCTGACGCCGGTTGCGATTGGCGCGGATAAGAAGGCCAAATCGAAGACGACTTCCGGAGAGGCGATCGAGCAACTGGACAAGCTAATTCAGAACAGTAAGGGGAAAGTTGTTCATTTGAGGGGGACGGAGCACATATCAACAAAGGAGCGGTTCAAGCCTCCTGTGGAGATCATTATTGTTGCGAAAACGGATTCGACGAATCTTCGATTGGGTTATGCGGCGGACCAGATGATTTTCAATTGGAAGGTGAGCAAGCATCAACTGAGGGTGGATGGTGGGCCGGCGGACAACATGCACAAGATGGGCAAGGGGCTGATCCCGACCTTCAAGTATGTGACCTTTCGCTGGCTTGTGACCCCTACGAAGCAAGAGATGTGGGTGGATGATGAGCTTCGTTTTTCGCATGTGGGCGACTACTCAGGCCTGAACGAGCATGTGTCGGTATATTCCAACAATTCGAATGTGACGGTGAAATCGATCACTGTTCGGAAACTGGAAGAGTAGGTCTTTTGATCGTGTCGAAGTCGGATGATATGGGTCGTCGCGGCGGGGGAAATGCCGGAGGCGGTTCCAGGGAAGGGGTGAGGTTTAACCACTAATTGACACTCAATTTGACTGGTGGGGCTTGGGTGGATGCTGATGGGAGAGTAAGGGCATTTTCCTCCTCACCCTAACCCTCTCCTCCAGAGGAGAGGGAATATTAGAGGGATTGCCCGGAGCGGTCGTGTGGCGGATTGGCAATCCACTTGCGGGGGGCGCCCGGATGCGAGAGGTACGATAGCAGGTTAAGCGCCGGCGTGGTTGTAGTTGCTGGGGCCTGAGCCGAAGAGGTTGAGGATGGGTTGTCCTTTATCGGCGACGGTGAAGGGTCGCTTGGTGGGGCTGTAGAGGACGTGGTCGAGCGGGATGCCGAGTGCGTAGGCGATGGTGGCGTTGAAGTCGGGGACGGTGACCTTGTTTTCCGTGACCTTGGAGCCTTGTTTATCGGTGGCGCCGAAGACTTGGCCACCGACGATGCCGCCGCCGGCGAGGAGGGTGGAGAAGGCTTGCGGATGGTGGTCGCGGCCTTCGTTTTGATTGATTTCGGGTGTACGTCCGAACTCGGAGCAGAGGACGACGAGTGTTTCGTTGAGCAAGCCGCGGCGATCGAGGTCACGCAGGAGCGTGCTGAGGGCCTGGTCGAGGACTTCCGCTTTCTCGGGGACGCGGGTGAAGTTGCTGTTGTGGGTATCCCAGGAGCCGAGGGTGACTTCGACGAAGCGGACGTTGTTTTCCACGAGGCGTCGCGCGAGGAGGCAGCCCTGGCCGAAGGGATTTTTTCCGTATTGTTCGCGGAGGTATTCGGGTTCTTTTTCGAGGTCGAAGGCTGCGAGGTCGCGCGAGCGCATCATGGTGACGGCGTCGTCATACATGTCGGTGTAAGCGCGGACGTTTTTGACGTCGTATTTGTTTGCGAAAGGCGCGTCGAGTTTACGGGCGAGATCGAGATTTTTGTCGAACTTGCCTTCGGTGAGGAAGCTGGCGCGCTTGGCGTTTTCGAGGCCGCCCTCGGGATTGTTGATCATGAGGGGTTGGAGGCGTGATTCGAAGAAGCCGGCGCCGGGGTGTTTGGAGCCGTTTCCGATCATGACGTTCCCTGGGAGGGTGGCGTTGTGTTTGTCCTGGAAAGTGAGGAGCCAGGCGCCCATGGCGGGGTGGCGGATGGTGCCACGCAGGGCGTAGCTGGTGTGCATGAAGTAATTGCCTTGTTTGTGGGCGCCCTGGGTGGAAGTCATGGAGCGCACGATGGCGGTTTTGTCCATGTGCTTGGCGAGGCGGGGGAGGTTTTCTCCGAGTTGGATGCCATCGACGTTGGATTTGATCGTCTTGGTGGAGCCCATGCATTCGTCCCCGGGTTTGGGGTCGAGGGTATCGAGGTGGCTCATGCCGCCGTCCATGTAGAGGTAGATGACGTTCTTGGCGGTGGGGACCTGTTTGTGGACGGAGGCACCGGCGCCGGCGCCGAGAGCGTTCGACTGGTGCACGGCGGGAAGGAGTCCGACGCCGAGGAAGGTTTTAGCGGCGTTCGAGATGAAACCGCGGCGGGAGAGTTCGTCTTGCTGATTGAGTTGTTCTTTCATGACGGCAAAAAGTTAGGATTCGGCCTTAGCGGCGGCGCTATTGAATGAAGAGGAATTGGGTGGTATTCAGCATCGTCCAGGCGACTTCGAGGGCGCCTTGGGACTGATTTTCTGCGATGATGGGGAGGAGGAGTTTTGATTCCTGGTCGGTGGGCTTACGCGAGTAGAGCGCAAGGTAGAGGGCGTCGAGTGCTTCCTCCGGTGAGGCGGCATCCTTGAGGTCGCGGCGAATCTTTGAGTAAGGATTGCGCAGCGAGGAGTGGACGCCGGGGTTATTGAGGAGGTTGAGGGCCTGACTGATGGTGGCTTCGTCGTTGGCATTTTCGACGACCTCGCGGTCGGACTGGCCGAACTCACGGAGGAAGTGTCCGCGCGGGGCGGGCTGGGTGAGGTTGACGGAGCGAGTCATGTTCGACTGGCGGTTGCTGTTGTAGGAATACCAAGCCTTTTGCTGGTCGGCGGACTTGATGCCCCAGTCTTTCCATTCGCGTTTCTTGCGATCTTCGTTCCAGGCTTTGAGTTCGGCGTCTTTTTCCTTCATGACGGTATTCACGATATCCATCATGGGGCTGTTCTTGAGATCGGCGAGCGACATGGTGCCGTCCTCGATGCAACCGGTGAGATCGGCGACGAGTTCGTCGTCGATTTGTGATTTTGATTTGGGATCCTTTTTGAGGTTGGCGGCGACGAGCTGGAGTTTTTCATCGAAGCCTTTTTCGTAGACGTTGGACTCGATCATTTTGACGAGCTCGCGTTGTTTTTTGCCGGATTCGGCGGCGAGTTTTCTCGCGAGGGCGACGTCTTCCTTTTCGAGGGCTTCGGCGCGTTTCTCGGCGAGTTCGCGCATTTCATCGGAGAGTTTCTTTTGGGTGGCGGCGACTTGTTTGGCGCTCTTGAGGAACTCCTGCGGGCTTTGATCGTAGACGGCCTCGGCGATCCACTTGGTGCGGGTGAGGAGTTTGTCCTGGTTGAGATCGGTGTAGGGATTGGCGGCATCGGGGTCGTCGATGACGAGGGTGACGATGCTATCCCAGATTTGTTCCGCGCTCATGCGGCGAAGGAGCGGGCCGGGGTAATGGTATTGTTCGCCGGGCATCACGTCTTTGCGGTGGGCCTGGCGTTGGTAGGTCTTGGTGTTATGGACCATGGCCATGAATTTCTTCAGGTCATAGTTGTAGGCTCTCATGCGGTTTTCGAGGAAGGCCATGAGTTCGGGATTGGTGGGTTTGGAGGCGTCGGTGATTTCATCGAGCGGTTCGATGAGGGCGAGGCCCATGGCTTTCTTCCACATGCGATTGGTGATGACCGTGGTGAAGCGTGGATTTTCTTTTGAGGTCATCCACTCGGCGTAGGCGAAGAGCGGGTTTTCGCCTTCTTTGACCTCGGCTTCGTGACCGAAGAGCGTGCCGGTTTCGACTTTGGACTTGGGTTTGGCGTCGTCGTATTGGTAATCGTGCGGGAGGGTGAGGTTGCGATTGGTGTGTTTGACGTTGTTGAAGCGCAGGGGTTTGAGGATTTCGCTGAAGGCGCGCCGGAGGTCACGGCCGTCGCGGTCGTAGGCTTCCTTGTTGTTTTTCTGGAGGACGGCCAGGGCGGCGTTTTGGTTTTCGGAACCGTTTGTGGTGATGAGGTTGTATTGGAAGGCGGCGGCCTTGTAGAAGTCCATCTGGGTCCACTTATCGAAGGGGTGGTCGTGGCATTGGGCGCATTGGACGGAAGTGCCGAGGAAGACCTGGGTGGTGGTGGACATATTGCAGAGGTTCATTCCGTAGTCGCGGATGTAGTAACCGACCGCGCCGTTTTCCCATGCGACACCGTCGGCGGTGAGCATTTCGCGCACGAACTGGTCGTAGGGTTTGTTGTCGCGAATGGAGTCTTTGATCCAGCGCATGTATGCGTAGCCGGCGGGGCGTGATTGGCCGGCGCCGGAGAGGAGGGTTTTAACGCGGAGGATATCGCTCCAGTAGTTAAAGTGGTGAGCGAGGTATCCGTCGGAGTCGAGGAGTTGATCGATGAGCTTGGTCCGTTTGGCGGGGTCTTTACTTTTGAGGAAGGCTTGTGATTCTTCGGCGGTGGGGATACGACCGGCGAGATCGAGGTAGATGCGACGGACGAAGGTGGCGTCGTCGGTCATGGGGTATGGTTTGGCGTCGTTGGCGGCCAGGTTTTTTTGGACGAGGGCATCGACTTTTTTGGCATCGGCGAGGACTTGCTTGGAAGCGGCCGAGGTGTCGGTGCCGGTGAGTGCGAGTGCGGCTGTGGTGAGCGCACAGATGGTAAAGATTTTTTGGATGGTATTCTTCATGGACTTGGCCTGATCGATTCTGGTGGATCGATGTGGTTCTAAGGATGAATGAATTGATACGTTGTCAGCGAGAGAGGTGGATGGGCTGACAGGGTGAAAAACGCCGGAAATCCGAGGTTCTTTCAGTCCCCACGGGTCAATATATCCCTGATTTTTGGGGGAACCAAGGGGGGTTTTGGGGGGATTTCTTGGGAAAATTTTGGGGATGAGTCCCTGAGGGTGAGGGAGGGGGGCATTTTTTGGGTGGGGAGGTGCATTTTTCGGGGGGTTGAGGCGTATACCCTTTGGGACAAACCATCGACACATTTATGAAGGCAAAGAATACGCAATGGAGACTGGGGGGTGTGGGGCCGTTTATGGGCCGAACGCCGACTGTGAGTGAGGACAATTTTGGGCTGCAGCGGGCGCTGGCGCGGCGGGAGTTAATTGAGCGGGAGCAGCGGGCGAAATTGATGCGGCGGCGGGAGCGGATGGAGAGGCTCGTGGCGCCGGTGAAAGCGCTGGGGGCTGCGATGGAGGATCGTGCGGGGATGGTGTTGGGTCGTGGGAAGGAGTCGGCCGGGAAGCTGTGGCACGGCTTGGTGGTGCGGGTGCAGCACGGGGTGCGGGGGGTGATGGAGCGGCGTGTCTGATTGGGCAGACGGATTTTTCAGCGTTCGGGCGCGGGTTTCATGAGTTCGAGTTCGCGCGCGAAGTCGAAGGGGGAGTAGGCGAGTTTAGGGTCGGCCCCGCCGGAGGGGGCGTCTTTGAAGCGTTTCCATTCTTTATCGGGGATGGGGGCGACGGCGAAGGGGGGGAGGATGGGGCGTCCGTCGGTGGCGGTTTCGTATTTGCCCCCGCGGCGTTCGGTGAGGAGGAAACCGGAGAGGTGTCCACCGGGGGCTTCGGCGAAGATGATATCGATTTGGTAATTTTTACCGGCGGTGAGGGGGACCCAATCGCCGTAGGCGAGGTTGCCGTCCCATTGTGGGGAGGGGTGTTGCCACTCTGGTTCGGTGGTTTGCCAGGTGGTGGGGTTTTGTCCGGCGATGGAGCCGTCGAGGACGACTTTTCCGTTCACGAGGACGACGAGGATATCGTCGCCTTTTCCGACGAAGCGGTAGCTACCGGTGCGATGGGGGCTGATTTGGCCGGAGTAGTGGATGAACCACTGGCCGGGATCGACTTTATCATCGACGCCGTAGACCTTGGGAGCTTCTTCGGCGAGGATGACGGGCACGATGAGGTGGGTGGCGAAGAGTTTGCTGGGGGCTTTGAAGTATTCTTCGAGGACATCGGGGGAGAGTCCGGAGTCGATGAACTTTCTGACTTCGTCGATGACGCTGGGATTTTCGCGGGGGTCGCCGCGGCGATCCTGTTTGACGTCGTAGAATGAGCCGACGAGGTCGCTTTTGGCGCCGGTGGTGAAGCCGAAGGCGCTGCCTCCGCCGCGGTCGAAGCCATCGCCGAAGTCTGCGCCGCCGAAGGACATCCCGACGCCGAAGTCGCTGACGCCGATGGGTTCGAAGGTTTCGACGACGGCGTCGGTGACGGGCATGGTGACATCGGTGACGGCGTCGGCGGAGACGACTTTCATTTTTGCGGCGGCGGCGGCGCTGGGTTTGCGGGCTTGTTTGACGACTTCTTTTTTATCGATGACGGGATCGCTGACGGTGTTGTCGTGGATGGCGATGATTTGCGGGGGTTGTTGTTTGGGGACGGTGAGGACGATGAGGCCGAGGATGACGAAGATGACGACGTGAACGATGACGGCGACGATGACGGCGGAGGTTTTGTCGCGGCGGGCGGTGGCGGGGGTGGGTTGTTTTTGTTTGATATCGGCGGCGCCGAAGGGTTTTACCGTGACGAGGCCGGTGCGTTCGAGGGCTTCGTTGCGAATGGCGACGGGGTCGGGCGGGGGTTGGGTATGGAGGTGGGCGGCATCGTCGGGGACGACGGGGGCGGTGGGGACGGGGGCGGGTTCGGGTTGGGAGCGGCGGGTGAGTTTGGCGGGGCGGGTGAGGGAGCGTGGGGTGAGGACGGGAGCTTGGGTGGGAGTATTGGGGCGGGATTTTTGGGTTGGAGGTTGTGTGGGTGGGGAGGGGGATGAGGCGGGGGGTGCCTGGGCGGTTTCGGTGGCGGGATCGGGAGTGGGGGCGAGGTCGGAATCGGCGGGTGGTGCGCCGGTGGTGAACTGGTCGAGGAGTTGTCGTGCTTCGGTGTGGTCGGGGTCGGCGTCGAGGAGGCCTTTGAGCATGATTTCCGCGGTGCGTGGGCGGGCAATCGTTAGGATTTTTGCGGCCTCGACAATTTGTGGGGCTTCGTGGGGGAGTTCGGGGGCTTGGCCGATGATATCGGCGGCTTCGAGGTGTTCGCCGCGGTTGGAGATACTGCGGGCGAGTTCGAGTCTGAGGGCCCAGTCGCCGGGATCGGCGTCGAGTTGTTGGGCGATCAGTTGTTCGATCTGGTTCATTGGGCGACGCGCAATGGGGGGGTGGGTGTAGGGAAGATAGCAGATTGTGGTGTGGGGAGGGGAGCGCGAATGAAGTGGGGTTTGTAAGAGACTGTTGTCATGGGGGCGGGCGGTGTCGATCTTTCGGGGTTTGGACCGTTCAATGCCCCTCGAAATCGAGGTGGGTGGTATGTTGCGCAAAGGGGAAAGAGAGGTTTAGATGGGGCGCATCAGCGGGACGTCGGCGTGGGGGCGAGCGATGCCGGCTGCGCAGGCGTATGGGCAAGAAGTTGAAACAGATTATTGGGTCGTCGGTTTTTTTGGCGGGTTTGTGGGTGGTTTTGTTTTTCTCGTTTTTGTTTGTGGGGAAGTCGTTGTGGTGGCCGGTGCGGATTGGGATGTTGGTGATCGCGGTGGTGTTGTTGGTGCGGGTGGTTCGATTTGCGGTTTCGAAGCCAAAGTATTTTATTTTTGCTTGTGTGATTGTGGCGATCAACTGGGTGGTGATTGAGTTGGCGGCGGTGGTATTTGAGCGGGGGTATTTGGCGAAGCATCCGGTTTATGGGCGGGGGCGTCATTTGAGTTTATCCGAGGAGCAGCGGGTGACGGTGGAGCGGCGGTTGAGTGGGGACGGGGGATTTTACCGTTTCGATCCTTTGTTAGGGTGGGCGATTATTCCGAACGGGGACAATGGGATACACCGGGCGAATTCGCGTGGGATGCGTGGGGATCGCGAGTATGAGGAGTCGGTGCCGGAGGGGGTTACGCGGGTGATTTGTTGTGGGGATTCGTATACGTTTTGTGCGGAGGTGGAGAACGGGGAGACGTGGCAGGAGTATGCGGAGGGGGCGGACGAGGGGTATGAGTTTTTGAATTTGGGCTTGGCGGCGGCGGGGTTGGCGCAGGCGTATGTGCGGTATCGCGAATTGGGGAGTCAGTTCGAGTCGGACTATGTATTTATCGGATACATGACGAACAACATTCAGCGGACGGTGAACGTGTTTCGTCCGTTTTTGTATCGGGACACGGGGGCGGTGGCGGCGAAGCCGTATGCGGCGTTGGATGAGGAGGGTGAATTGGTGGTGCATCCGAATCCCTTGGATACGGAGGAGAAATTTCGGGGGTTGTTGGACAACACGGAGGAGGTGTTGGCGGAGTTGGGGGAGAAGGATTATTACGTGCAGTTGCAGAAGCGGGCGCGCCCGTTGTTACCGAGCGGGCATGTGTGGCGTTATTTGAGCGGGGAATTTGGGGCGGGCAACTATGTGCGCAAGGTGTTTAGTTTGCCGCGGAAGGGGCATGTGCGCGAGTTTGAGATTGCGAACGATTACCTGGAGGGGAGCTATCCGTTGGAAGTGGTGTCGCGATTGTTTGATCAATTTGTGGAGGAAGTGGAGGCGAACGGGGCGCGGCCGGTTATCGTGATTTTTCCGAACCGGGAGGACATGGATGATTACAATGAGGGGAAGCCGAAGGGGCACGCGACCTTGCTGGAGCGGCTGGATGAGGCGGGGCACGAGTATATTGATGTGCTGGATTTGATGGTTGATCACTATGGGGACGTGATTCCGGACGAGACGATGTTTGTGGAGAGTCATTATAATGGGGAGACAAACCGTTTGCTGGGTCTGGCGTTTTTGGACTATCTTCGCGGCCTTTCCCCGGACGGGGGGGAGGGCGAACCAGGCGGAGAATGAACATTTTAGGGATATCGGCGTTTTATCATGACTCGGCGGCGGCATTGATCGGCGACGGGAAGATTGTGGCGGCGGCGCAGGAGGAGCGGTTTACGCGCAAGAAGCATGATCCGGCGTTTCCGGTGAATGCGGTGGCGTATTGTTTGGAGGAGGGGGGGATTGATGTGGGGGATTTGGATTACGTGGTGTTTTATGAGAAGCCGTTATTGAAGTTTGAGCGGTTGATGGAGACATACCTGGCGTATGCGCCTTCGGGGTTTGCGAGTTTTCGGCGGGCGATTCCGGTGTGGGTGAAGGAAAAGTTATTTTTGCCGCGGCAGATGCGGGAGGGGATGGAGGATTTGCCGGGGGAATTCCGGGCGAAGTTTGTTTACACGCAGCATCACGAGAGTCATGCGGCGAGCGCGTTTTTTCCATCGCCGTTTGAGAAGGCGGCGATCATCACGATGGATGGGGTGGGCGAATGGACCACGACCTCGATTGGGCGTGGCGAGGGGAACAAGGTGGAATTGTTAGAGGAGCAGCGGTTCCCGCATTCGTTGGGGTTGTTGTATTCGGCGTTTACCTATTTCTGTGGGTTTCGGGTGAACAGCGGGGAGTATAAGTTGATGGGATTGGCGCCGTATGGGGAGCCGCGGTATTGCGATGTGATCGAGGATAACCTGATCGACATCAAGGAGGACGGGTCTTATCGGCTGAACATGGCGTATTTCAATTACTGCCAGGGGTTGACGATGACGAACACGCGGTTTGCGGATTTGTTTGGGAAGCCGGTGCGGAAGGCGGAGACGGATTTGGAGGAGTTTCACATGGATGTGGCGGCGAGCATTCAGAAGACCACGGAGAAGGTCATGTTGCGGACGGCGGCGCATGCGCGGGAGCTGACGGGGTGTGAGAATTTGTGTTTGGCGGGCGGGGTGGCGTTGAATTGTGTAGCGAATGGGCGGGTGTTGCGGGAGGGGCCGTTTGAGAATGTGTGGATACAGCCGGCGGCGGGGGATGCGGGGGGTGCCTTGGGGGCGGCGCAATTTGTTTGGTATCAGCTGATGGAGAAGGAGCGGAAAGTGGTGCAGCCGGACGCGCAGACGGCGAGTTATTTGGGGCCGTGTTTTGACGAGGATGCGATCGAGGCGTTTTTGAAGGAGAGCGGGGCGGTTTATGAGCGGTATGAGTCGGATGAGGAGATGTGCCGCAAGGTGGCGGGGCATTTGGCGGACGAGAAAGTGATCGGGTGGTTCCAGGGGCGGATGGAGTTTGGGCCGCGGGCGTTGGGGGGGCGGAGTATTCTGGGTGATGCGCGATCGACCTCGATGCAGAAGGTGATGAATTTGAAGATCAAGTTCCGGGAATCGTTCCGGCCGTTTGCTCCTTCAGTTAGGCGGGAGCGGGTGGATGAGTTTTTTGACATGCGGCCGAACGAGGACAGTCCGTATATGTTATTGGTGGCGGATGTTAAGGAGGAGAAGCGTTCGGGGGACGGGGCGGCGTTGCGTGAGGCGCGGGGGTTGGACAAGTTACCGGTGCCGCGATCGGAGGTGCAGGCGGTGACGCACGTGGATTATTCGGCGCGGGTGCAGACGATTGATGAGGGGCGGCATCCTTTGTATTACCGGTTGATCCAGGAGTTTGAGGGGCTGACGGGGAGTCCGGTATTGATCAACACGAGTTTTAATGTGCGCGGGGAGCCGATTGTGTGCACGCCGGAGGATGCGTTTCGGTGTTTTATGGCGACGAACATGGATGTATTGGCATTGGGGAAGGTGGTCTTGGAGAAGAGCAAGCAGCCGAACGCGGTGGAGATTGATGCGGAGGCGCACTTGTCGAAATTTGCATTGGATTAACAGGTTGTGATTGAAGCGCGATGATTGAGATTGATTGGAAGCCGAAGGAGAAGGTGTTGCGTCAGTTCGGGTGGATTTGTCTGCCGGGTTTCGGGTTGGTGGGATTGGTGGTGGCGTGGCATTTGGGGTGCTTTGAGGGGAGTGGGCGGTGGACGCCGTCGTGTGTCTTGTGGGGGATCGGGGTATTGAGTTGGTTGACGGGATTGGTGGCGCCGCGGTGTTTGAAGTGGTTATTTGTGGGGATGATGTTGGTGGCGTTTCCGATCGGGATGGTGGTGGGGACGGTGATTTTGTTGTTGTTGTTTTTTCTATTGTTTACGCCGTTGGCGTTGGTGTTTAAGGTGATCGGGCGGGATGAGATGCAACGGAGCGTTGGCGGCGGGGAATCGAGTTATTGGATCAAGATTGACGAGAAGCGAGCGCCGGCGAGTTATTACCGGCAGTTTTAGGCAGCAGGAGAAGGATTGAGTGATGTCGGACGAGAACGAGTCAGGGAAGAAGAGTGAATTTGAGCAGGCGGGCGTGGACGCGAAGCCGCCGGGGATTCTCAGGGAGTTCATCGACTTTTTGGCGCACAACAAGAAGTGGTGGCTGTTGCCGATCGTGTTGGTGTTGTTGCTCCTGGGCGTGTTGCTTGTCCTGGCACCGGGGGCGGCGCCGTTTATATACACGCTGTTTTAGGCTCGATCAGGAGGCGCGGCGTCGGACAAGGGTGGCGGCGAGAGTGCCGCAGAGGAGGAGGAGTGCGCGAGAGGGTTCGGGGATGGCGACTTCGATGGCGAGGATGCTCCGGTTGCTGACGATCGCGGTAAAATCAACGGCAACGAACTCCGGATGGGTGAGGGCGAAGTCGGAGTCCCAGTAGTATTCGTCGTTATCGGGATCGATGCCGATGAAGGGTTGAGGGTCGGGATCGCCGAACATGGCGAGGGCGATGTTGAGTGAATTGTAGGGGCCGACGAAGCCGGTGGGGGAATCGCCGAAGTCCTGGGTATTGAAGGTGAATCCGATGACAAATTCTTTTGGGACGACGAGTTCGAGGCCGGAGACATCAAAGAGGCCGTAGACTGGCAGGCTGGCGATATCGGGTCCACCGCCGTCGATGACCTGCTGATCGGTGAGCATGGGGATCTCGAAGGATTGGGTCACGGAGCCGAGAAGGTTGGGGGTGAGGTTTGGGTTGGTCGGGAGGTCGTAGAAGTTTACGGTGAGGTCTTGGAGCCAATGGGTGTCGCCTTGGGTGTAAGTGACGTTGGGATCGGTGTAGGTGCCATTGGTGACGCGGGATTGGATGGCGAAGGTTTTCCAAGCGACGCGGACGGAATCGAGGGGGACACTGTTGTCGGTGATTTCGATGCGGTCACCGAACTCGTAAGTGCTGAGGGCTTGGAAGCCGAGCGAGGGGAGGTCATCGGGATCGGGATCGGGGATACCGTCCCAGACGAGGAAGGCAGCGTGGGCGGTGGGCGCGCAGAGGAGTGAGAGTGAGAGGGCGAAGAGGAGGGAAAGCGCGGTGGGGCGTTTTGTTCGGCGGGGGCCGAGGAGCGGCGGTTGGATCATGGGACCGTGTGAGTGGTTGGGATGACTTAGGCGCGCGCGAGTGGGTAGGGACAATGAAGGTTATGGGCGGGGAAAAGGCAACCTAGAAGTTTTGGAGAGATTTGAAGTTTGGGGAGATTTAGGATGATTGGGGGCGATTTGGACGGGGTGATATCAGATGGGAAAAAGGGATTGACTGTTTTGCTAACGGAACTATTGGGATTGCTTAGCTGCGGGTGGTGTTTTGGGGGATGTCAGTCGTGACTGTGGGAAGGGAGCATGATACGTTTATGTTAAGGAATGCCTTTTGGTCGGTTGGGGATATCGATATGGGGTGTACCAATAAGACTGTTAGGCAAAGGGATACGACACTGACTGCCATGTCTAATCGCCTAGAAGACAAGCTGATTCGAATACCGAATCTCTACGTCCCTTTCTCGGAAGAGGCTGACGATGGGTCGACGACATGCGGCGAGGGCCTTGATCTTCGGCTCTTGCTTTCAATCAGCATTGATGAACTTGGTTTGAACCCGGCTGCTGTCGAACTTTTGCGGGCGCGCGGCATTCGCAATTTAGGACGGCTGGCTTCGCGAACAAGCGACGAGATTGAGGGCATTGTCACGGACCGCGAACAACTGGATTTCATTAGCTCCCAACTCGAGGAACTCGGCTTTCCCCTTGGAACGCGATTTGATCCATCCCTTGTCTCTGATGATGAACTTCATATTCCGAACGGAAAGAAGCAGCAGGAGAACGACTGAAAGCCTAACAAGGCGAGGATGCGAACCTGCTTCTCTCGGGTTTAGCCGGTTGCTTTCTGATTTCGATCACCTCAAACTAGCGAGACGATCTGTTGAAGGCTTCGAGCCGCAGGTCGCATCTCTATGACGTTAGAGGCAAAGAATGTCGACAGCCTGGATCCAGAGCGCTGATTGTTCCAGCGAAGACATTGCCGAGTGCACTCCGGAGGAAGCAGTCTCCATATTTAGTCAACACGACTGGCAATCAGAACGCAGAAAAGAGGAAGAACTAAGAAAAGGGGGGCAAGATCACTGCCCCGCGGGGATGGGCTTCCTTGGAGGCGACGGTTCGATTCTCCATGTCGTCCCTCGTGATGACGAGACGTGCATGGTGCATTACCACTTCAACATCAGAACAAAGATTCTCGGGCTATTCTCGGTCTCCAACCAAGCGACCCACACGATTGACTTTGCTCAGACGTCCGAGGTCCTCAAGTTGACTGCCGATCACTATCAATTTGATTCTGATAAAGTCATTCGGGTTCTTAATGCGCTACCCAAAGACGGCCTTTAGCAAGCTGCGGCGCACCAACCCGATCCCGTGCCGAGTCGAAAAGCCTTTTCTGAACTCGATTGATTTCTTACCATTCCACCATCGCGTTTCGGATCGAGTTGGTGCGCTTGAACGTTAGGTGAGAATAGAGGGATCGAAATGGACGCTTAGAAACCGGTCTATGGGGCAATGATTGGAATCCCAAAATTACATGCGCTCATTTGTGCGTGTCTGTTCATCACTGTGAGCGGCGCCCTGCCGGCAGATTCTCGCGTGGCGGTGGACATCCCTCTGAATCCGGAATTCACCGAAGAGGAGAAGGCGAGGGTCATCAGTCTTCTTTCGCAGAGATTCGGCTATGGCTCAGAAGTCATTGGCGGTGCCAAAGGCATCATGACCGAAATTACTGACTTAAGTGATGACTCTTTGCTTAGGGCTATCACTGATGACGAACCAAGATGGATATATTTTTGCCCTTCCCTCGATGGAAAGACATGGCATGTCCCCAACGGCTCTACCCAGCTAGGTGCTTTCAAGACCATCGATGGTCGCGGTGTCGACATCACTTGGCAATATGGATATGCGAACAACGATTTGGCAATCAACCTGCCCCCTGTTCGCGAACCGGTTAAGCGCGGTCAATTAGCCGGGGTCCATGGCCAGCTAATTATGACTGAGATCACTCATGTAGGCGACCTTGGGTGGCCATACAAATATGAGAAACCTTGGTTTAAGAATGGGGCAACAGATGGGTTAGAAATATGGAGAGGCTCCCATTACTGGATTCACAAGAACACTTGGAAAAGGATGTCCGATGAATCCTTGGGAGTATATCACATCGACGGTTGTCCGAACTTCATTACCTTTTCCAACAATGTATTTCTGGAAACAAAGACGGGGTCCCTAATTGGCTCCCTCAAGGGCAAGAAAAGCGGACACATCACCATTGCGTACAACCTATACCATCAAATGGTCAATGGGCGTTCTCCGGGAGAGTTTCGCAATATGAACGCCCATGTATTCAACAATGTGATTGGTTACGTGAACGATGAAGGTATGCGAGTGGGCAGGAATGGCCGAGTCGTTTCTGAGTACAATATTTTTGATCTTGGAAGTAACCCCAGCGTATCTGGGCCGAGAGCAATTCGGTATGTGTCACCACAAGAAAGGCCTCTTGGGGTGCTGCATTCAAATGGAGATATCGTCAGCAAAGAGGCAGCGCGAACCAAGGGCACCAAAGATGAAGGTTTCATCACCCATCCAGAAGAGCCTCCATTCGCTATTCCTTATCGATACAATCTTATCCAGAGTAGAGGTGAGATTCACTCCTTTGTCGGGGCACCGAAATAGCTCGGATCAATGACCAGACCAATGGAAGACGCAAACTCTTTGAGATAGGAACATTCACCCAACCAATCGTTGAAGCTGACGCAACTCCGCAAGCCGGGCCGGTGCAGCATACGTGTTTCCATAAGGGTGTGTTGAGTGCGGCAAGTGGGCCGTTGGGGTCGGGCGGCTTAACGCAACCGTTGCCACGCGCTGAAGCGGAGGGGGTGTTCGGTGCCTCATCCTTTTGGTCGATGAATGCATTGGATTTATCGATTTTAGTTGGGGTGGGGTGAGGGATAGGATCGGGGCGTGAGTTTGGAGGGGGAGGAGCAGCAGCAGAAGGATAGCAGCGGGCAGGCCTCGTCGTCTGGGCGGCCGCGGGCGAAGGGGCCCTGGTTGTCGCGGATGGCGATTCATGTGCTGACGGTGGTGGTGGGAGTGTTGGTTTATTGGTTGCTGGGTTTTGTTGTGGATGACATCGGGTCGATTCGGGGGCCGGATTACCGGGAGATCGAGAAGGCGCACCTGGACGGGGCCTTGGTAGATCGGGACAAGGCCTTATCGAACGAGATCACGGAGACGAAGCGCTTGGTGGAGCAGCAGAATCGGAAGCAGCAATTGTTGTCGCAGAGCAGCAAGGAACTGCAGAAGACCATGGATCAGTTGCTGGAGTTGCAGCGGATCAGTTTGGAGAAGGATTTGGAGCTAACCGCGGAGCAATCGGCGGCGTTCAACCAGAGCCTGGAGGTTTTTTTATCGAACCAGGAGAACTTCCAGTCGATCAACGAAGAGATTGCGGCCTTGGTGGAGGCGCAGCAGGATTTGGAGGAGGAGCAGCGCGGGGTGCAGTCGGCCTTGGATGAGCAGCGGCGGCCGGCGCGGGAGGAGTATGAGGCTTTGTCGGAGCGACACCGGTGGCGTTTGGCGTTATTGAAGCTGGTGGTATTGGTGCCGTTGTTTGTGGCGGGGGTTTGGTTGGTGGTGCGTCTGCGGGGGCACACGTATTTTCCTTTGGTGTTGGCGTTCACGGGGGCGACGTCGTTGAAGATGCTGGTGGTGATGCACGAGCATTTTCCGGAGCGTTGGTTCAAGTATTTGCTGATCCTGGTGTCGTTGGCGGCGGCGGCGCGATTGTTGGTGTATTTCATTCGGTCGATTGTGGCGCCGAAGCGGGACAAGTTGCTTCGGCAATACCGGGATGCGTATGAGAAGTTTTTGTGTCCGGTGTGTGAGTATCCGATTCGTCGGGGGCCGATGAAGTATTTGTATTGGAACCGGCGGACGATAAAGAAGCTACGGTTGCCGGCGGGCGCGGGAGTGGGAGATGGGGAGAAGGAGGAGCGGTATGTGTGTCCGGCTTGTCAGGTGGAGTTGTATGGGGAGTGCGGGTCGTGTGGCAAGGTGCGGGCGACATTGTTGCCGTATTGTGAGTATTGCGGGGCGGAGGGGTGAGGGGGGGGAACGTGGGAAGATTGAAGGGTGAGGGGTTTTTGA
Source organism: Verrucomicrobiota bacterium (assembly GCA_039028175.1). Lineage (GTDB taxonomy): Bacteria > Verrucomicrobiota > Verrucomicrobiia > Verrucomicrobiales > DEV007 > JBCDBW01. The sequence continues at coordinate 39,624 of JBCCIR010000006.1, read as the reverse complement.
CCGCTAATCGACACGGTTTTTTTTCGCGCTTGCTTGCGCAGCGCTGGCGCGGCAGGTGGAGCGCCTGCCCTACAATGGAGGCAGGGGAGGCAGGGGAGCGGCTCCTTGAGGACAAGTCGCCCTACCTATAGTGGGAGAGTGAGGGCTCGTGATGGGGGGTGAGAGGGGGCTTTGCTTTGGGGGGAGGATGGATTAGGGGTTTAGGGATGAGGGTGGTGTTTCTTTGTTGTTTGGGGTGGGGGTTGATGATGAGTGGTGGGGTGGGGATGGGGGCGCCGAACGTGTTGTTGATTGTGGCGGATGATTTGGGGTGGGCGGACCTGGGGTGTTATCACGTGACCGCGCCGGGCGCGGAACGTGACCGTGGCGGTGGGTCGGATTTGCATGAGACGCCGAACTTGGATGCCCTGGCGGCGAGCGGGGTGCGGTTTACGGATGCGTATGCGGCGAGCCCGGTGTGCACGCCGACGCGGGCGTCGATTCAGACGGGGTTGGCGCCGGCGCGGGTGCGGATGACGATCTGGCGGGAGTCGGCGCAGCGGCGGCGGGAAGGCAAGGCGATGTTGGAGCCCTTGTGCGAGGAAGATTTGTCGACGGAGTATCAGACGCTGGGGGAATTGTTTTCGGCGGCGGGTTATGTGACGGCGCACGTGGGGAAGTGGCATTTGGGCGGGCCGACAGCGTTTCCGGAGGCGCACGGGTATCGGATCAGCGTGGGGGGGAACATCTGGGGGGCGCCGGACTCGTTTTTTTATCCGTTCCGCGGGGCGGAGACCTTCAAGCGGGACGGGTTTCGGTATGTGCCGGGATTGAGTTATGCGAAGGAGGGGGATGTGTTGACGGATGTGCTGACGGACGAGGCGATTCGAGTGATGGATTTTGCGCAGGACTTGGGGGAGCCGTTCTTTTTGTGTCTGAGTTATTACACCGTTCACACGCCGATTGAAGCGGTGGCGGAGGATGTGGCGTATTTTGAGGGGAAGGTAAATGCGGGGATGCGGCATCAGAACGCGACGTATGCGGCGATGGTGCGCTCATTGGATGAGAATGTGGGGCGTTTGTTAGAGCATTTGTGGGATGCGGGGATGGAGGAGGAAACGATCGTGGTTTTTTTGTCGGACAATGGTGGTTTTGACGGGAAGTTCCAGGGCAGGGTGGTGACGAACAATGCGCCGTTGCGATCGGGGAAGGGGTCGTGTTACGAGGGCGGGATTCGGATACCGTTGATCGTGCGCTGGCCGGGGGACGGGGCCGAGGGCGGGGTGTGTGCGGCGCCGGTGATCACGACGGATTTGTTTGCGTCGTTGGGGGAGATGGCGGGGGTGTGGTCGGAGTCGGCGGAGGGAGCGGGGCGGGACGGGGAGAGTTTTGCGGCGTTGGTTCGGGAACCGGGGTACGAGATGGAGGAGCGGGGTTTGTATTTTCACTATCCGCATTACTATCACAACACGGGGCCGGTGAGTGCGATGCGGCGGGGGGACTGGAAGTTGTTGATGTATTACGAGCCGGAGGGGCGGCGGGTGGAGTTGTATGATTTGGGGGAGGATTTGGGGGAGGCGCGTGATTTGTCGGACACGATGGTGGAGAAGGCGGGGGAACTACGTGGGGAATTGGAGGGGTGGTTGGAGGAGGTGGGGGCGCAGTTGCCGGAGACGGCGGGGGTAGAGAATGACGGGACAGCCAATGAATAAGGGCGAGATTTCGTGAGGGCGAGGCGGGAGCGGTTTAGAGGGTGAGAAAGCCGTGGGTGTTTGCGAGGGCGAGGCATTGGGGGAGGGGTTGGATGCCGTTGGAGGTGGTGGGATCGGTGAGGCATTGGGCGGCGACGCAGACGGCGTGGTGGAGGCAATCGGCGAGGGGCCGATTTTCGTGGACGCCGTAGAGGTATCCGGTGGCGAAAGCGTCTCCGGCACCGGTGGCGCCCTTGATGAAATCGGCGGGGAGGTCGAGGGAGGCTTGGGTGGCGAGGTCGCCGTTGGCATCGGCGGCGACGGCGCCTTCTTCGAAGTGGATGACGACGCGGGTGGAGACGCCGAGGTCGAGGAGGGAACGGGCGGCGGCTTTTGTGAGATCAAGGTTGATGGTTTTGTCAGGGCGAAGGTTTTGTTCGACGATGGCGCCGGCCTCGAGTTCGTTGATGATGAGGTGATCGATGTGGGGGAGGGCGGCGAGGGCAACCGGGCGGAAGTCGGGAGATTCGGTGGAGACGATATCGCAGGTGGTGATGAGGCCTTGTTTACGGGCGGCGGCGAGGACACGGGCGGCGGGGCTGGAGTTTTCAGTGTCGAGCGCGTCGAGGGTGCGCAGGAGCATGAGGTAGGCGAGGTGGAAGATGCGGGCGTTTGAATTGGAGAAGTCGAAGTGCGGGACATCGAGCAGGGCACTGGCGCCTTGTTGGTGGAAGAAGGTGCGTCGTCCGGTGTCCGAGACCGTCATGGCGTCGGTGTAAGAGGTGTGGGCGTCGCCGGTTTGGTGGAGTTGGGCGGTGTCGATGTGGTGGTCGGCGCAGTCGGCGAGGATGGAATCGCCATCGGGATCGTTCCCGATGAGGCCGACGGCTTCGAGGGGGAAGGAGGCGCCGAGTTTGGCGAGATTTTTGAGGACGTTGTAGGGGCCACCGCCGTTGCCGGAGGATTCCGTGCTGATATTGGCGAGCATGTTCTCGGCGGGATAAGCGTCGATCATTTTGACGTGATCGATGATGAAATTCCCGCCGGCGAGGATGCCGGAGCGAGGGGCGCTGGTAGACGGGGGGGCGGACATGGGGAGAGTTGCCGGTACTATATTGGGCTTAGTGGCCTGAGGGAACTCTTTTGAGGGGAAAGCGATTGCCATGGGCCGGCGGTGGCGGGGATGATGGTGGTGATGACGATACGAGGCTTTTGTTTTTTGGTTTTGACGGGCTTGGTTGGATTGGGGGAAGTGACGGGTGGGGAAGTGCCGGAGAATTTTCGGCGGGAGAATTTGGTGGCGTGGGCGATTGTGCCGTATGACGCGGCGGGGCGGGGACCGGTGGAGCGGGCGCGGTTGTTGCGTGAGTTAGGGATGCGGCGTGGTGCTTATGATTGGCGGGCGGAGCATGTGCCGGAGTTTGAGGAAGAGATCGAGGCGTATGGTGAGGCGGGGATTGAGTATGTGGCGTTTTGGAACGAGCATGAGGCGGCATTTGAGTTGTTTGAGAAGCATGCGATGCGGCCGCAGGTGTGGAAGACCTTGCGGACGCCGAAGGTGGATGGGCAGGAAGCGAGGGTGGCGGCGGCGGTGGAGGCGATGACGCCATTGGCGGAGCGGACGGCGGCGATGGGGTGTCAGTTAGGGTTGTATAATCATGGAGGGTGGGGCGGGGAACCGGCGAACTTGGTGGCGGTGTGTGAGGCGTTGCGTGAAGCGGGGCACGGGCACGTGGGGATTGTTTACAATTTTCATCACGGGCATTTTCATGTGGATGATTTTGCGGAGTTGTTCGCCTTAATGCAGCCGTATCTGCTGTGCGTGAATTTGAACGGGATGCTGGATGCGGACGAAGTGGATGTGACCGTCATGGAGAACAAGATCGTGAAAATTGGCGAAGGAGTACACGAGAGCGAGATGATTGGCGTGGTTCTGGATAGTGGTTATGATGGTCCCGTGGGGATTATCGGGCATCGGAAGGACGAAGATTTGGCGGTGACCTTGCGGGCGAATTTGGAAGGATTGGAGCGGGTTTTGGAGGAGCGAGATGCGGCCGGGAAACCCTGAAAATACAGGGGAGGAGCGGTGTGGACCGAGTTCAAAAAACATGTGGACGATTGGATGACTTAATGAGGGGGGAAAGAGCCTCGCTGAAGCTCGGGCGAGCGAGTTGAGGCGGGCGCCCTTTGCCCCATGGCTGCGTTCCCTGAGTGGTCGAGGAGCTAGCTCCACGCCCCCTCAGGCGCCTGGCCCTGAAGCAAATTTCGCTCCGCCAATCGTCCACCTCTTTGTTTCACTCGATACAAAAAGGGTGGCGGAATGTAATCGCGCTGGAGGGCGTGATCCGTTAGCTTTGGCGTCAAGAAGGAGGCAATGAAATGGAAACACTGACAGCTTGGTGGGAAGGATTAGACGGGGCGATGAAGTTTTTTTATGCGATCGCTTTTTCGTCGACAGCGGTGTTGTCGATTCAGACTTTACTGACCTTGATCGGGTTTGACGGGGATCATGGCGATCACGGGGGGATGGGAACGGACCACGATCACAGCGCGGGGGACGCGGATGTGCAGATTCTCTCGGTGCGGACGATTGTGGCGTTCCTGGTGGGTTTTGGCTGGGTGGGAGCGATCTTCCGGGACTTTGGGTGGATGTTGATTTTTGTACTGCCGGTCGCCTTGGCGGCGGGGTTATTCCTGATGTTCGTGGTGTTTTACTTCATGAAGATGATGCATGGGTTGCGGGCATCGGGGAGTTTGAACTTTGTGAATGCGATCGGGGAAGTGGGGACGGTGTATTTGCCGATTGCGCCGAATCGCGAGAAGCACGGTCAGGTGGAAGTGATGATCCAGGGGCGCTTGATGGTGGTGGATGCTTTTACGAGCGCGGAAGAGCGCTTGGAGAATCGCACGCAGGTGCGAGTAATCGACACGGTGGGGGACAATGCCTTGCTGGTCATACCGGACGAACTGGGGGCAGTCTAGTCAGCTTGTTCGTCGCGAAAGAGGAAGCAACCTAGAAAGGAAAGAGAGAAATGACAATGGAACCAATGTTAGGAAGTATCATACCGATCCTTGGGGGGAGTGTCGCTGCGGCGATCCTGGTCTTCGGATTGATTGCCTGGGTGGCGAGCCGGTATAAGCGGTGTCCGCCGGACCGGATTCTGGTGGTGTTTGGTAAGACGGGCGCGGCGCGCACGGGGGGAAGTTCGACCTGTTATCACGGGGGCGGCGCATTTGTGTGGCCGGTGATTCAGTCGCATGAGTTTCTCGATTTGACGCCGATACCGATCGAAATCTTGTTGGAGGGCGCTTTGTCCCAGCAGAACATCCGGGTGAACACGCCCTCGACGTTTACGGTCGGGATATCGACGGAGCCTGGTGTGATGCAGAACGCGGCGGAGCGGCTCCTGGGGCTGACCCTGGTGCAGGTGCAGGAACTGGCAAAGGACATCATCTTTGGTCAGATGCGCGTCGTGATTGCGACGATGCCGATTGAGGAGATTAATGCGGACCGCGACAAGATGATCGACAATATCTCGAACGGGGTGGAAGTCGAGCTGAAGAAGGTCGGGTTGCGTTTGATCAACGTGAACATCCAGGACATCACGGATGAGTCCGGGTATATTGATGCTTTGGGTCAGGAAGCGGCGGCGCGTGCGATCAACGAAGCGAAGATCAAGGTCGCGGAGCAGGAGCGAGACGGTGAGATTGGCAAGGCGAATGCGGAGCAGTCTCAGCGGATTCAAGTTGCGGCGGCGCAAGCGACGGCGGTGGAAGGTGAGAACGAGGCGAAAGTAACCGTGGCGAGATCGGATGCGGCACGCCGGGAGGCCGAGGCGGAAGCGAATCGCAAGGGATCGGCGGCGGAGCGTGTGAAATCGGCGGCGGCGCAGCAGGAAGCTTATGCGGCGGAGGAGCTGGCGGAGCGCGAGCGCGCGAAGCGTGAGGAAGCGACTCAGTATGCGAACGTGGTGGTGCCGGCGGAGATCGAGCAGAAACGGATTGCGGTTCTGGCGGAAGCGGAAGCGGAGAAGACGCGACGCGAGAGCCAGGGTGAAGCGGATGGGATTCGCTCCGTGAAACAGGCGGAGGCGGACGGGATCAAGGCGGATCTGGTGGCCAAGGCGGAGGCGATGAAGGTGGAGGCCGAGGGTATCCAGGCGCAGCTTGATGCGAAGGCGGAGGGTATTCAGAATCTATATGAAGCGGCGGGCCGTGACTCGGACTTTGCGAGCTTGATGATGGTGCTCGAGCAGCTGCCGCAGTTGGTGGCAGAGCAGGTGAAGGCGGTCTCGAACCTCAAGATCGACAAGGTCACGGTTTGGGATGGTGGGGCGAATGGTGATGGGAAGAATGCGACTTCGGAGTTTCTTTCCAGCATGGTGAAGAGCTTGCCGCCTTTGCATGATCTGACAGACAACGTCGGTATTAAATTGCCTGATTATCTGGGTAAGATGGAGCATCCGGAGGAGACGCCGGTGGTGAGCCGAGTGAAGCCGGTGGTGGAAGGGGAAGTGGCGTCGTCGAATGACGGCGGGGGTGATGGGGAGGCGCCGGCGACTTAGGAATTGTTGTTGCGCAACTAATAGCGAAAAGCCGGTCTTGCGAGAGTGGGGCCGGCTTTTTGGGTTTTTTGTGGTCCTTCGGTCTGTCGGTCCTTCGGTCTTTCGGTCGGGGGAGGCGGCGGCGACGGAGCACCGCCCTCCAAGGGGGTGAAGGTTCCAGGGGTGCAAGCGAGGGTAAGGTAGTGCGATGCGCGAGGGAGCGGGCGAGCGGGCCCCGTTCTTCGCCAAACCTTCTTCGCCGAGGCTTCGAAGGTCACGGGCTACGAAGGGCACGCGCTCGCCCTTACCGGGGAGGCGCGCGGGGGCGCGAATGGTGAATGTTGAATGGTTAATGTTGAATTTGGAGGCAGAGGAGGCAGAGGAGGCAGGCGGGGCGCGTTCTTCGCTCTGCGAGATACGAAGGGTACGCCTTACCGTGCCGTGGGAGTGGGGGGCGTAGTGGAAGGGATGGAAAAGGCATGCGCTCTCGGCGAGAGCGCGCTACCACCAGGGAGAGCGGGGAGGCCAAGGTGGAAGAGGGATTGCGCGGTTCCCGACCTGTCGGGATGGCGCCATCATTGGCGGGAGCGTTGACGGGTGGGGGGAAGTCGGGTTTGGTGGGCGGCGAGTGAGTGGGCGGACGAGTAAATTGCCGATTTTTGAGGTGGAGGATGATGTCGTGGAGGCGTTGTCGGGGGAGGGGTGTGGGCGATTGGTGTTGGAGGCACCGACGGGATCGGGGAAATCGACGCAGGTGCCGCAGATTTTGCGGGACCGGGGAGTGGTGGGGAAGGACGAGACGGTGGTGGTGTTACAGCCGCGGCGGATTGCGGCGCGGATGTTGGCGCGGCGAGTGGCGTATGAGCGTGGCGGGAATGTTGGGGAAGAAGTGGGGCATCAGATTCGGTTTGAGAAGGTGGCGGGCGCGCGGACGCGGATTTTGTATGTGACGGAAGGGGTGTTGTTGCGTCGGTTGCAACGTGATCCGGAACTGAAGGGAATCGGGGCGGTGGTGTTTGATGAGTTTCACGAGCGGCATTTCTTTGGGGACGTGACGTTGGCGCGGTGTTTGGGTGTGCAGGAAGAGAAGCGGCCGGATTTGAAGCTGGTCGTGATGTCGGCAACGCTGGGTGATGACGAAGCGTTGGTGACGTATCTTGGAGAGGGGGCGCGGTTTGTGCGATCGGAGGGACGGACCTATCCGGTGGATGTGCGGTATGTGCCCTTGCGGGAGCGGCACACCAAGGGACCGGCATCGCGGCGACCGGGTGGGCGGGAGCGGGAGGTATCGGTGGGGGAGCACGTGGAGCGGGTGTTGCGGGATTGGTATGAGGATTCGGACGGGGTGGCGACGGGGCATGTGCTGGCGTTTTTTCCGGGGACCTTTGAGATACGGCAGGCGCAGCGGGCTTTGGAGAGTGCCTCCTGGGCGCGGGGGTTTCGGGTGTTGCCGTTGTTTGGTGAGTTGTCGCCGAAGGCGCAGGATGCGGCGGTGAATCCGAGTCGTGAGCCGAAGATTGTGTTGGCGACGAACGTGGCGGAGACCTCGTTGACGATCGACGGGGTGCGGGTGGTGGTGGACACGGGGTTGGAGCGTCGGTCGGACTTTGATGTGCGGCGCGGGATCGAGACCTTGACGATTGAGAAGATTTCGCGCGCCTCGGCGGATCAGCGTGCGGGCCGGGCGGGGCGGACGGGGCCGGGGATGTGTTTGCGGATGTGGAGCGAGGACGACCATGGCCGGCGGGAGGCCTCAACACCGGCAGAGATACACCGGATGGATTTGAGCGAGGCGATCTTGTCGTTAAAGGCGACGGGGGTGAAGGATGTGCGCGGGTTTCGCTGGTTTGAACGGCCGGAGGAGGAAGCGATGGAACTAGCGATGGGGTGGTTAAAGACCTTGGGTGCTTTGGATCGGGAGACGGAGGAGATGACGGAGTTAGGGTGGGAATTGAGTCAGCTGCCCTTGAGTCCGCGTTATGGGAGGATTCTGTTGGAGGCGGCATGGAGCGGGTATTTGGATTTCTTTGCCTTGGTGGCGGCGGCGACGCAGACGCGCCCGTTGTTTGGAGGAGGGAAGGGGCGGGGTGGTGGTGGGAAGGCAGGGAAGGAGTATCGCCAACCGGGGGATACCTCGGATTTGCAGGCCTTATGGCGGGCGTGGTGTGAGGCGGAAGCGTTAAAGTTTGATGGGCGTCGCTGTGATGAATTGGGTTTGAATGGCGCGGCGGCGCGCGAGATGGCGCGGGTGGCGAAGCAGTTTGGGGACATCGTCGAGCGGCGCGTGAAGGGGAAACGCCAGGACAATGAGCCGGCGGGGATGGAGATTGGGCGGGTGTTATTGACGGGGTTTCCGGACCGGGTATGTCGGCGTTTGAGCGGGACGACCTTGGCGTGCGGGGTGGTGGGGGATCGCCGTGGCGAACTGGCGAAGGGGAGTGTCGCATCGACGCGTGACACGAAGTTGTTTGTCGCGGGCGAGATGGTGGAGGTGGAAGGGAAGGACGTGCGGGTGAAGTTGAACCAGGCGACGCGGATTGAGGAGAAGTGGTTGGAAGAGTTTTTTCCGGGCGAGATCAAGGTGGAGAGCGGGGCGATCTGGGATGAGCCGTCGCGGCGGGTGATTTATCGGGAGGAACGGGCGTTTCGGGGCTTGGTTTTGGAGCGTCGGCAATCGGGCGAGCCGGACGAGGATGAGTCGGCGGAGATATTGTGTCGCGAGGTGATGAGCGGGGTGTTGAATTTGAAGAAGTGGGATGACGGGGTGCAGCAGTGGGTGACGCGCGTGAATTGTTTGTCGGAGTGGATGCCGGAGTTGGGGATGCCGGCGATCGGGGAGGATGACAAGGCGTTCCTGGTGCGGGAAGTGTGTCGTGGGGCGCGGAGTTACAAGGAGATCAAGGATCGGGAAGTGCGGCCGGTGTTGAAGGAATGGTTATCGGCGGAACAGGCGGGCGCTTTGGAGGAGTATGCGCCGGAGCGGATTGATTTGCCGAACGGGACGAGTATGAAGGTGCGGTATGAGGAGGGCGGGAAGGAGCCGGTGGCGAGTGCGGTATTGCAGAAGTTGTATGATGTGACGGAGCAGCCGACGGTGGCGGGCGGGAAGGTAAAGTGTTTGGTGGAAGTGTTAGCGCCGAATCAGCGGCCGGTGCAGTTGACGGGGGATTTGAAGGGATTTTGGGAGAACAGTTATCCGGCGATCGCGAAGGAACTGAAGGGAAGGTATCCGAAACACGAGTGGCGCTGACCAGCGGTCAGGGGCAGATGCGGCAACGTGACCCTTCGGCAGGCTCAGGGCAGGCTATTGCATCCGGATTTCGCGTGCTCGTTGGCGCGCGGGGGGAGTGGGCTTTACGCCAAGAAGGAGCTTCTCGACGATACGGAGCCTGTGGTGGCGGGCGAGCAGGGACCCGTTCTTCGCCACGGCGACGAAGGGCACGCGCTCGCCCCTACCGGAAGTGCGCGCGGCGCGCGGCCAGGGTGGAAGCGCCGGGGGCGCTTGGCGCGTCCGGAGTCCACGCCCTACCTCGCTTCGCATTGGTTGTGGGGGATACCCGTGGAAGGGGGGCTGGGGAGCAGGGACTCATTCGACTTTACCCAGGGGAGGCTATTTGCTGTTACCGGGATTCGGGAGGGAGGACTAGTCGGCGTAGTCGGCGGCCCAGGCGGGTTGGCCGTTTTGGATGGCGTAGGCGAGGATTTTGTCTTGGAGGGTGCCGGTTTGGGAGTCGAAGAGTTCGACGGAGGCGGGGCCGTGGTTGGCGCGTGATTTGACGACGACTTGGTTGCCATTGGAAACGAAGCCCCATTGTTCGACGTTGGGGAGAGCGGTCTTGATGGTGCTGACGGGTTGGCCGTCGCGGGTGATTTTGAGGCCGCCCTGGATGGCGGTGGCCTGGTAGGGACTGGCGCCGGTGGGGGTGGGGATGGTTGAGGTGTCGACGGTGCCTTGGGCGGCGGCTTCGGAGATTTTTTCGATCTCCTGTTCGGGGGTGGATTCGCAGGCGGTGAGGAAGGTGGCGGCGATGAGGAGGGGGGTGATGATGGGCAGTTTCATTGGATGGGGACGACGGATTGATTCGCTTGGGATTTGAGGGCGGCGTTCCAGATATGATGGGAGGCGAGGGCTTCGGCGGGGGCGACGCATGCAAAGCGATCACCGAGGCTGCCGGCGCGTTCGGTGAGGTAGGCGGCCCACATTTGCTGGATGAGGTCGGGGAAGCCGGGTTCGAAGATGCCGCCGGTGACCGTTTTGAAGGGAGTTTGGAAGCCGAGATCGGTTTTTTGCCAGAGTTGTTCTTTGGTGTCGGGGTCGATGGTGAAGGTCCAGAGGGTTTTGGGTGTGGTGGTGGAGAATTTGGCGCCGCCCTTGGTGCCGAGGACCTCGATGAACCAGGTGTCGGTTTGGCCCGGGGCGAGGCGTTTCATTTCGAGGCGCATGGGGGCGGGTTCGGATTGCCCGGCGGGTTGAATCCAGGTGTGGAGGGTGGCGTTGTCCCAGGTCTCGCAGGCCGTGGTGCCGCCTTTGCGGTCGGGGCGTTCGGGGAAGCCTTTCTGGAGTTGGGCGTAGACGGAGGCGGGGTTCCAACCGAGGCGGAGGGGGAGGTGGGCGACGTGCATGCCGAGGTCGCCCATGACGCCGATTTCGCCGCAGGTGGCATTTTGGCGTTTCCAGTTGGCGGGTTTGTCAGGGTCGAGATCGGAGGAGTGGTGGAAGCCGGAGGTGACTTCGAGAATTCTCCCGAGGGCGCCGTTGCGAGCGGCCTCGTAAACTCGCTGGGCGCCGGGAAAGAAGGGAAACTCGGACGAGCAGCGAACGAAGCGGTTGAGGGAATGAGCGGTGTCGTGGATTTTTTGGGCGGCATCGAGGTCGATGCCGAAGGGTTTTTCCGCGAGGAGGTCTTTGCCGGCGTTCAGGGTATCGAGGTAGACTTTTTCGTGGAGGTGGTGGGGGAGGGCGACGTAGACGACATCGACATCGGGGCTGGCGAGGACTTTTTGGTAATCGTCGGTGAGGAGGGTGGCGGAGGGGATTTGTTTGAACCAGTCGAGGGCGTTGGGATTGAGGTCGGCGACGGCGGTGAGTTGAGGGGTGACGTCGAGGTTGAGGAGGGCGCACCAGCGGGCGAAGGCGCTGGCAATTTCGCGGCCCATGAGGCCGCCACCGATGATACCGATCCTAACAGTCTGCATTTTTTCCCGCAGATTTATCCCGCTGGCGCGGGCTCTACAATTTTCGCTTCGCGCAGATTTGAAGTCGCTAACGCGACTGCGTAGTCGCAGATTTTCATAAGAGTATAAGGGCTATACGATAGTTTGGATCGATTTGAAACCTTTAAAGCCGAGTTGTGGTGGTAAAGCGATGAAAAGGCTTTTTATGGCGTGAGGCGATGGTTTAGCGTGGTGGAATGAAGACTGTTTTCTTTGGAACCTTGTTGTTGAGTTTGTTTTTTGGTGTGGGACTGGGGTCGGTGATGGCCGGGGACGGTGACTATCGGCATGTCGTGTTGTTTCAGTTCAAGGAGGACGCGACGCCGGCGGCGATTGCGGGGATTGAACAGGCGTTTGTGGCGTTGGAGGACAAGATTGACACGATTGAGGATCTTGAGTGGGGGACGAACGTGAGTCCGGAGGGATTGAACGAGGGGTTCACGCATTGTTTTTTGGTGACCTTTGAGGATCGGGCGGGGTTGGATGTTTATATTCCGCATCCGGCGCACAAGGAATTTGTGGCGATGCTGAAGCCACATTTGGAGAAGGTGTTGGTGGTGGATTATGTGGCCCAGGATGACTAAGGCAGGCTGAGCCTGCACCCGGATGCGCTGTTGGCGCGGGCTCCCTTCGTCCGCCCCTGGCGGGCGTTCATTGTTTGGGAGTGCCTTTGGCTTCGGTTGACCTTTGTTGAGACGAAGGAAGCCCCGCATCGTTTTGGGGGAACGACGCGGGGCTGGTAGGCCGGCCTGCGATTTTGTTTTTGGGGGAACGTCAATACGCGGGCCGGGAAGGTCTGGCGTCGTCGCTGGCGTTGGGAGGGGGGCCTTTGGGGCGGCGCTGGTGTAGCGCTTCGAGCGCGGCGGTGAGTTCGGTTTGGTCGAGGGCTTGGTCGCCGTTGGTGTCGAATTCGGACATGAGGTGACCGGCGAGGACATCGGCGGGGGGAGGGCCTTTGGGGCGTGGGCCGCGGTCACTGTTATCATTGCCATTGGGTCCGCTGCCGGGAGGGGGACCGCCAAAGCCCTGGGCGAACATTTGGAGGGCGAAGGCGAGGGTGAGGAGCCCGGCGAGGGCGACGGGGAGGAGGGTTTGGCGAAGGGATGTGTTCAGGGGTGGCGTTTTCATCATGGGGTGATGAAAACATAGGTGGGTGACAGGTGAGGGTGTGAGGCGATGACAATTTTGTCATTCGTTGGGGGCGAGCGGCAGGGTGATCAGGAAGGTGGTGTGGTCGGGTGAGGGGTCGGTGAGTTCGAGGGTGCCGTTGTGGGCGCGGATGATTTCGAGAGCGAGGTTCAGGCCGAGGCCGAAGCCGTCCTTGATGCGGCCGCGGGCGGGGTCGACGCGGTAGAAGCGGTCGAAGACGAGTTCGCGGGCTGATTCGGGGATTCCGGGACCGGTGTTGATAAAGTGGATGAGGGCGTGGTTTTTGTGTCGGGTGAGGGTGCAGGAAACGGAGCCATTCACACGGTTGTATTTGACCGCGTTGGTGAGGAGGTTTTGGACGGCCTGGGTGAGGAGGGTGTCATCGGCCATCACGGAGATATCGGGTTCGATTTCGTGGGAGAGGGTGAGGCCTTCTTCGAGGCAGAGGACTTCGGCGTCTTCGCAGAGGGCTTCGATTTCGTGGCTGAGATTGATGCGTGATTGTGTGAGCGTTACTTTACCGGCGTCGACTTGTGAGAGGAAGAGGAGGCTTTGAGTGATGCGTTTCAGGCGTTGGACTTCTTCGGCGATATTGAGGAGGGTTTGTTCTTCCTTGGAATTCGGGGGAGCGGTTTTGAGGGCGCTATCGACCTCGGCTTGCATGAGGGCGATGGGTGTTTTGAGTTCGTGCGAGGCGTCGGCGGTGAAGCGGTTGGCTTGTTGGAAGCTGGTTTCGAGGCGCCCGATCATGGTGTTTAGGGTGGCGACGAGTTGGGAGAATTCTTTATATTCGTGGCCGGTGACGGGGATGCGTTCGCTGAGGTCTGAGGCGGTCACGTGGGAAGCGGTGTTGGAGATGCGTTGGAGGGGGCGGAGGGCGCGGCGGGCGATGAGCCATCCGCCGCCGGCGATGGCGATGAGGCCGAGGGGGACGGCGATGAAGAAGAAGCCCTGGGCTTGGCGGAGTTCGGGGGCATAGGATGCGAGGTCGACGCCGGTGAACATGGTGGCTTCGGGATTACCGAGAGCGATCATGCGCCATTGTGAGCCGTCGTTTTTGTTCAGGGTGAAGAATTTTGGAGGAGCGGGAGGCGGGGCGATCTTGTCACGGAAATCGCCGGGTCCGCCGGGTCCATCTGGCGGGGGTGCTTCGAAGGTGTCGTCTGAGGGTTCAGGAGGGGAATCCGGGTGAGGACGAGGCGGGGGGGGACCTTTTTTGCGTGGTGACCGCGGCCGGTTCGGGTCTGGTTTATGTCCGGGTGGGCGTTCTTCGTAGAAGGGTGAGCCGGGTCGGAATACGAAGCGTTCGAAGTCGTCTTCGGAGGGGGCGGTGCGGGGAAACTGTGCTTCGGTTGGGTGCCATTGTTCGAGATTTTCGTTGGCGAGCCAGTTTGAGCCTGAGCGGATGTGGAGGGGAACGTTTTTGCGGTCCATGACGAAGAGGACGGGCTGGACGGATGTGAATTCGACTGCGGGCCAGCCTCTTTGCCATCGTTCTTCGAAGCGGGGCCAGTTATTTCGGATGAAGAGTTTTTCGGCGGCGTCTTTGGCGGCGCTTCCGAGGCGGGCGTCGACGGAGCGGATGTATTGGTCTTGGATGAGGAGCCAGGCGGCAAAGCCGAAGCTGAGGAGGATAACCCCGGAGACGAGGGCGGCGAGGAAGGCGAGCCGGGTTTGGAAGGATCGGGGTTGCATTATTTAGCGCTTAGCTATTAGCGGTTGGCCTTTAGCTTTGGCCGAGTTTGTAGCCGACGCCGCGGACGGTGTGGATGAGTTTTTGGTCCCAGTCTTTGTCGATTTTTTTGCGGAGGCGTTTGATATAGACGTCGACGAGATTGGTGCCGGGGTCGAAATCGTAGTTCCAGACGTGTTCACAGATTTGGATGCGGCTGAGGACGCGGCCGGGTGAGCGCATGAGGTATTCGAGGAGGGAGAATTCGCGGGTGGTGAGATCGATGGGCGCGGTGTCTCGTTTGACTTCGCGGGTGGCGAGGTTGAGCACGAGGTCGTCGACGCGGAGGACATTGGCGGCGTGTCCGGAGGAGCGGCGGACGATGGTGTGGATGCGGGCGACGAGTTCTTCGATGTAGAAGGGTTTGGGGAGGTAGTCATCGGCGCCGAGGTTCAGGCCTTCGACGCGTTCGTTGAGGCCGGTGCGGGCGGTGAGGAGGATGACGGGGACGTCATTGCCTTGTTCACGGAGGCTGCGGAGGATGCTGAGGCCGTCGCGGCCGGGGAGCATGATATCGAGGACGATGAGGTCGTATGGCGTGGAGGAGGCGAGGGCGTAGGCGTCATCGCCATCGGAGGAGGTGTCGATGGCGAAGCCTTGTTCCTCGAGTCCCTTGCGGATGAAGGAGAGGAACTTGTCCTGATCTTCGACGACGAGGATACGCATGGTTCTTCAATTCGTTGATGATGATGGGGTGCGGGAGGGCGTGGAGGAGGCGGGTGTGTCAGAGGGATTTTGGTTCCGATTAACGGGGAGAGCGAGCGGTTATTGCAATCATGACAAAACTGTCATGGAGGCTTGGAGGGTTTTGTCATTTTGGAGGGCTAGGATGGCCATCGTAGCGGAATACCGAATGGTTGCGGCATCCCATTCCCTAACAAAAACCCAGAAAGAGATAAAGAAATGAATCAATCGATTCGAAGCTTGGTAGCATTATTCACGGCGGCGATGGCGATCATCGCCGTTTTTTTGGTCCTAGTGGACGGCGCGTTCGCCCAGGACCGGGGCTCGGGAGGGCAACGAGAGCGGGGTCCGAACCAGATTGATCGCAACGAGGATGGGTCGGGGCCGATTCCGATGCAGAGTCGACGCAGTGGTCGGCCGGATCGAGGCGGCGGACCGGGTGGACCGGGCGGACCGGGCGGGCCGGGTGAAGGGTTTCCTTTGGAGTATCCGGATGAGTTTCGGACGATTGACGGGACGGACAACAACTTGGAGAACCCGGAGTGGGGAGCGGCGATTACGAAGCAGCTGCGGTTGACGACGGTGGATTATTCGGACGGGGCGGATGCTCCGGCGGGTGCGGGTCGTGCGAGTGCGCGCGCGGTGAGCAACGCGGTGGCGGCGCAGGTGGAATCGATCGAGAACAGTCGTCGGGCATCGGATTATTTGTGGCAGTGGGGTCAGTTTTTGGATCATGATCTTGATGAGACGCCGGGCGCGGATCCGGCTGAGCCGTTGAATATTTTGGTGCCAACGGGTGATCCGTTTTTTGATCCGACGAACACGGGGGCGGTGGAGATTCCGATGAATCGCTCGGCCTATGAGCATGATGAGGTGGGAGTGCGTCAGCAGGAGAATGAGATCACGTCTTATATTGATGCGTCGAACGTATATGGATCAGATGAGGCGCGGGCGTTTGCCTTGCGGACCTTGGATGGCACGGGTCGTTTGCGGACGAGTGAGGGTGATTTGCTGCCCTTTAACGAAGTGGGGTTGCCGAATGCGGGCGGGACGGGGGCGAACCTGTTTTTGGGTGGCGACGTGCGGGCGAACGAGCAGGTGGGATTGGCGGCGATGCATACCTTATTTGTGCGGGAGCACAATTATTGGGCGGACATGATATCGGATGCGTCGCCGAATCTGACAGGTGAGGAAGTGTATCAATTGGCGCGTATGATCGTCGGTGCGGAGATGCAGGCGATCACTTACAACGAGTTTCTTCCGGTATTGTTGGGAGAGAACGCGTTGCGGCCGTATCGCGGTTATGATCCCGGTGTGAATGCGGGGATTGCGAATGTGTTTGCCACGGCGGCGTATCGCGTGGGGCACACGTTGCTTTCCACGCAGTTGCTGCGGATCGATGCGAATGGGGACGAGGCACCGGAAGGGCATTTACCATTATTGGGTGCGTTCTTTGCGCCGACGGAGCTGACTGACAACGGGATTGATTCGGTGTTGCGAGGTTTGGCGAGCCAGGTGTGCCAGGAGATTGACAACAAAGTGGTGGACGACGTGCGCAACTTTCTGTTTGGGCCTCCGGGGGCGGGTGGCTTTGATTTGGCTTCGCTGAACATTCAGCGTGGACGGGATCATGGGTTACCCGGGTTCAACGAAGTGCGGCGGAATTTTGGATTATCACCGCTGCGGAATTTCCGTGGGGTCAATTCGGATTCGTCGGTATCGGAGGCATTGGCATCGGTATATGGGTCGGTGGAGGACGTGGATGCGTGGGTCGGTTTGTTAGCGGAGCCGCATGTGAATAGAGGGATGGTTGGTGAGACGTTATCGGCGGTATTGAGCGATCAGTTTGAGCGGCTGCGGGACGGGGACCGGTTCTGGTATGAATCGGCGATGTCTCCCCGGATGGTGAACTTCATCAATGATCAGACCTTAGCGGTGATCATTCGGCGGAACACGGGGATTGGGGAGGAGTTATCGGACAATGTATTCGTGGTGGACGAGAGAGGTGGCGGCGGCGGCGGCGGCGGCGGCGGCGGCGGCGGTGGCGGTGGCGGGGGTGGTGGCGGCGGTGGTGATCGTGGTGGAGACGGCCGGGGCGGTGATGGTGGCGGCGGTCGTGGTGACGGGGGTGGTGGAGGTGGAGGTGGCCGGCGTTAGGAACTGGTTTTTTCCATGGCTGGTATGGAAATAGCCGCGTAGAACTGCGAGTGATACGCGTTTAGGGCCGGGGCGGGAGCCTCGGCCCTTTATTTTTTGAATTAGGGAGGGGGAAAGAGGGCTCTTAAAGAGAGGAAAGGGGTGTATATTGGGCCCCTGCCCCGCCTGGGTGCGGGAAATGGTGTTAGAATTAATCGAACAGGGGCGGTTTTAGGCCGTCTAAAAGAAAGAACAAATGAAAGCGATCTTAAGTATGTTGACGGTTTTCGGTCTTGCGGCCGGGAGTGTAATGGGAGCTGAGTTTCCGGATGGGAGTCCTGATTTTGAGACGGATTACGACAAGGCTTTGGCGGCTGCGAAGGAAGCGGGCAAGCCACTGTTGGTGGTGTTTTCGGCGTCGTGGTGTCCGCCTTGCCAGGCGAACAAGCAGAATGTGTATCCGAGTGACGCCGTGAAGAAGTATCACGACAAGTTTGTGTGGGCGTACCTGGATACGGACAAGGCGGAGAACGAGAAGGTGGCGAAGAGTTTTGGCGTCTCGGGGATTCCGCACATTCAATTTGTGAGCAGCGACGGGAAGCCGTTGGACAAGACGGTGGGCGGGACGAGTCCGGAGATGTTTGCGAAGACATTGGACGGCGTTCTTGATAAAGCGAAGAGCTGAGGAGAAACCGATTTAGAGCCCGGAAGGGTTCTGGAGGGCCCCGCCTGGAAGCAGGTGGGGCTTTTTTTTGTTGGCGTGGGGTGTCAGGCGCGTGGGGAGGGGGCAATTTGGCGGAATGGGGAAAGTGGGTTAGATTATTGGTGAGCCTCACCTCTCGCGCACTCAAATCCAGCAAGTGATCTGATGACGATGAATTCATTATGTGAGGAGGCGGAGAGTTTCCTGCGGGTTGCGCCGCAGTTTCAACTGGGGGCGTTGACGACGGAGCAGCCTCATCCGAAGACCTGTGAGTTGTCGGGTATGGCGCGGCAAGATCTGGGGGCGGCGGTCGGAGTTCTCAAGGAGGTGGACTTGGATGCATTGGGCATGTTAGGGGAGTATGCGGAGACATTGGAGCCACTGGCGGTCGCGATTGAGGAGACGGTGAGCAGTGGCGGGCGGGTGTTTTTGGCCGGGTGTGGCGCGACGGGTCGTTTGTCGATCTCGTTGGAAGTGTTTGCGCGGGAGGGATTCTTTGGGCGCGAGCTTAGGGAATCGGTGGTGGGCTTTATGGCGGGCGGGGACGCGGCGTTAGTGCGATCGATCGAGCGATTTGAGGATTACCCGGAGTATGGGGCGCGGCAATTGCGGGAGTTGGGGTTTCGGGACGGTGATTTGATGGTGGCGACGACGGAGGGTGGGGAGACGCCGTTCGTGATTGGGGCCGTGGAGGAGGCGGCACGGGTATCGGGTCGTCGGCCGTTTTTTCTTTACTGCAATCCGGACGAGATATTGTGCCGGGTGGCGGAGCGTTCGCGGCGGGTGATTGAGAATGGGGCGATAGAGAAGGTGAATTTGACGGTGGGGCCGATGGCAGTGACGGGGAGCACGCGGATGCAGGCGTCGACGGTATTGATGGCGGCGGTGGGATGGGCAATGGCGTGCCGGTCGGAGCCTTGGCGGATCGGGGAGAAGGCGGGCGAGTTTCGGGATTGGGTGGAGGAGACGGGCTGGGAATTTTTGGCGGAGCTAGTGCGATTTGAGGAGGAGGTTTATGAGGCGGGCGGGGGCGTGTTGTATGAGCCGAACGGTTATGGGATGACCGTGTTGACGGACACGACGGAGCGTTCGCCGACGTTTAGTTTGGCGCCGTTTGAGAACGTGCGGGATGAGGGGGGGAAGCGGTCGTGGTGTTATCTGCATGTGAAGGGTGCGGGGGATGCGGGGGAGGCGTGGCGGCGGTTGTTGGGGCGAGAGCCGCGGACCTTGGAGTGGGAAGAGGTGCGGGGCTTGGCGGGGGGTGAGCGGCTGACAGGTTTTGATTTTTCGGATGGGTATGCGGTGCGGCGGGAAGGGGTGAGCGTGCATGAGCGGATCGTGATTGAGGATCGGTTGGAGGCGATTGAAATTCGGGCGGGGGAGCGGAGTTTTGAGGTGACGGCGGCGGGGCGGGATTTGTTCTCGCGGCACTTGATGTTGAAACTGATTTTGAATGCGCATTCGACGTTGTTGATGGGGCGATTGGGGCGTTATGAGGGGAACGTGATGACGTGGGTGCAGGCGTCGAACAACAAGTTGATTGACCGGGCGATTCGCTATGTGCGGATTTTGTTAGAGGAGAGAGGCGATGAGGTGCCGGAGTATGAGGAAGTGGCGCGGGTTTTGTTTGAGGTGCGCTCGGAGATGGGGAGTGATGAGGCGGTGGTGACGAAGGTGGTGGAGGCGATGGAGATGGCGGGGGTTTGAGGGGGGGGAGGCGGTTTTTACAGGAGGGAACAGAGAGAACTGAGGGATAGGTTTTCAGGCTTGCTGACGCATCGCTGATGGGTTGGAGGGAACGGAGGTGCGCGGAGAAAGGCAGGCGCGTCCGGAGGCCACGCCCTACCGCACCGTGGGAGTGGGATAGCGTTTGTGAGTGAAAAGCGGGCTTGGTTTTTTTGGGTTTGGGGATTAGAAGGCTTTGGTGAAAGTTCGGAAGGCGATTATTACGGCGGCGGGGCGTGAGCAGCGGAAGTTGCCGTTGCAGACATTGACGGACGGGGACGGGCGGTCGCAGACGGTATTGCGTTTGTTTATTGATGAGCTGTTGTCGGCGGGGATTGAAGAGATCGGGGTGGTGGTGATGCCGGGGGACGAGGCGGGATATCGTGAGGCGGCGGGCGATGCGGGGGACGGGTTGGTATTCATCGAGCAGACGGAGCGCTTGGGGTATGGGCATGCGGTGCATTGCGGGAAGGCGTTCACGGAGGGGGAGCCCTTTTTTTTGATGGTGAGCGATCATTTGTTTGTGAGTGACGATGCGGAGCGGAGTTGTGCGCAGCAGTTGGTGGAAGCGGCGGAGCGTGAGGACTGCCTGGTATCGGCGGTGCAATCGACGCACGAGAGCAAGCTTTCGTATTTTGGGGCGGTGGGGGGGAAGTTGTTCGAGGGGAAGGCGGGGGTGTATGAGATTGAGCGGGTGATGGAGAAGCCGACGCCGACGGCGGCGGAGCAGGAGTTGATGGTGCCGGGTTTGAAGCTGGGGCATTACCTTTGTTTTTTCGGGATGCACGTGTTGACACCGGGAGTGATGGATTTATTGGAGGAAGAGATCGGGAGAGTGCGGGCGGCGGGAGAGGGGCGGGTGCAGCTATCGCCGGCGATCAGTCAAATGGCGGGCAAGGAGCGGTGTTTGGCGGTGGAGTTGCAGGGTCGGCGGTATGATTTGGAGGACCGGTTTGGATTGTTGTTGGGGCAGTTGGCGGTGGCGTTGGACGGCGGGAACCGGGATGAGGTGTTGATGGGGATTATTGAATTGTTGGCGCAGAGCAAGGGTTAGGTAAGAGGGACGGCATGGGTGAGCGGAAGTCGGTATTGATTCCCTTGATTGTGGCGCCGGATGCGGCGACACGGGACACGGCGTTGCGGCGGGCGTGCGGGGATTTGAGCGCGGACGAGTTGCGGGCGGAGTGTGCGGCATTGGATGCGTTCTGGCGGGAGAGTGAGAACCTGTATGAGCGGGTGCGGGCTTTGTTCTTTTTGTATGCGATCTACCGATTTCATTTGCCGCCGAAGCTGGAGTCGGAGGCGCCGGGGTTGTTGTCGTTCGAGGGGTTTGAGAAGTTTTTGGAGCGGCGTTTTTCGCAGGCGATCGAAGTATTGTTGGCGAAGGAGCGGGACGAGGGATTGACCGACACTTTGTGCAGCGCGTATGCGCAGACCTATTTTCAACTGGGGTTACAGAACCTGGCGGACCAGGTGCGACGGAGTGTGCGGACTTTGCGGGGGAACCAGTGGATGTTCCGGACGGGGCATGCTTTTGATCATCCGCTGCGGGTGCGGGGGGAGTTGACGGAGCCGGACGAGGGATCGGGGGCGTATCGGGTGATTCATGAGAAGACGGCGGTACGGATGGATTTATCGCACAGTGCGTGGAGCGACATTTTCTTTTTGGGGATGGATTTCCCGGAGGGGGCACGGGTGTTGAACATCTCGGTGGATTTGGCGGTGCGGGGTCGTGATGCGGAGCCGCGGCCGCCGGTGGAGGCGTGTTTCCGGGTGATTGATCGGCCGGTGATTCGGCTGACGAGCGTGGACCTCGGCGCGACGGCGGAGATCACCGAATTGGGGGATGTGTTTCATTTTGCGAAGGATTACCTGGGGTTATTGAAGGCGGCATTGATTGCCTCGGGGCTGGTGCCGATTGCGATGGAGGGTTCGCGCCAGGAATTAGGTGATTTGTTAGAGCGACTGGTGGGGCCGGGGAAGGGATTTGAGTTGGTGAGCTGTGTGAACAACATTCCGAAGGGGTCACGGCTGGCGGTTTCGACTAATTTGTTAGGGGGATTGATCGCGGTATGCATGCGGGCGACGGGACAGACGAAGTCGTTGTCGGGTCCGTTGGAGGAGGGGGAGCGGCGATTGGTGGCGGCGCGGGCGATCTTGGGGGAATGGCTGGGCGGATCGGGGGGCGGGTGGCAGGATTCGGGCGGGGTGTGGCCGGGGATCAAGGTGATCGAGGGTTGTGTGGCGTCGGAAGATGATCCGGAGCATGGGGTGAGCCGGGGGCGTTTGTTACCGCAACACCGGTTTATCGGGGAGGATGAGGTATCGGCGGCGACGCGGCAGAAGTTGCAGGAGAGTTTGGTGTTGGTGCATGGGGGGATGGCGCAGAACGTGGGGCCGATCCTGGAGATGGTGACGGAGAAGTATTTGTTGCGTTCGGAGAAGGAGTGGGCGGGGCGGAAGGAATCGATCGCGTTGTTTGACGAGATACTGGATGCGTTGCGGGCGGGGGACATCAAGTTGTTAGGCGAATTGACGACGCGGCATTTCTTTGGGCCGTTGCAGACGATTATTCCTTGGGCGACGACGTTTTTTACGGAGCGGTTGATTGATGCGGCGAAAGAGGAATATGGGGATCAATTCTGGGGGTTCTGGATGCTGGGCGGGATGTCGGGTGGGGGGATGGGTTTTATCTTTGATCCGGCGGTGAAGGACGCGGCGAGTGATCGAATGGAAGAGATCATGTTGGCGCAGAAGGGTGAGTTGCAGAATGCGTTGCCGTTTGCGATGGACCCGGTGGTTTACAACTTTTCCATCAACGAGGCGGGGTCGTCCGCGATGTTGAAAGAGGGTGAGGATGCGATGATGCCTGCGGGGTATTATGCGATGGTGATGCCGGGGTTGTTGAAGCGTGATGCGCGGGAGTTATCGCCGGCGCTGCGTTTGGATATGGCGATGTATTCGCGGCGGTTGAAGCGGGACAAGGAGTTTGCGACGACGGTGGACGGTTTGTTGGACAACTTGTTTCCGCGGGAGGAAGAACAGGCTGCGGTGACGGGGGGGTTAGATTCTTTGTTAGAGCG
The DNA here is from genome assembly GCA_039028175.1 of Verrucomicrobiota bacterium. GTDB lineage: Bacteria > Verrucomicrobiota > Verrucomicrobiia > Verrucomicrobiales > DEV007 > JBCDBW01. Next base: position 16,984 of record JBCCIR010000006.1, on the reverse strand, counting down.
GCACGGGTTTGACGAGGTGCAGCATGATCAGATTCGCGAGGAGTTACGGAGCGGGATGTTGGGACTATCGAAGAATCGATTGCCGGCGAGCACGCAGATCACGGATGTGGTGACGGGGGATGTTTTGGATTGGCAGGCGGATGTGACGGCGGCGGATCGGAAGGCGGGGGAAGCGGCGTTGGCGGGAGGGGAAGTGGCGGTGGTGACTTTGGCGGCGGGGGCGGCGAGTCGTTGGACGGAAGGCGCGGGGGTGGTGAAGGCGTTGCATCCGTTTTGCAAGTTTGAGGGGCGGCACCGGAGTTTCCTGGAGGTGCACTTGGCGAAGTCGCGACGGGTGGGGGTGGAGTCGGGGGTTTATCCGGCGCACGTGGTGACCACGAGTTACATGACGCACGAGCCGATCTCGCGGTATTTGGAAGCGCGGGACGGGTTTGGGTATGAGGGGGAGATGCGGTTGTCTTTGGGGCGGTCGATCGGGTTGCGGATGATACCGATGGCGCGTGATTTGCGGTTCATGTGGGAGGAGATGCCGCAGCAGGTTTTGGATGAGCGGGCGCAGAAGATGCGGGAGAGTTTGCGGTCGGCGTTGATTGGTTGGGCGCAATCGCAGGGGGAGGGGAGTGATTACCGGGACAACGTGGCGTTGCAGTGTCTGCATCCGGTGGGGCATTGGTTTGAGGTGCCGAACCTGATGTTGAACGGGACGCTGGCGGAGATGTTGAAAGTGAATCCGGCGTTACGGACGATTATGTTGCACAACATTGATACGTTGGGGGCTGATCTGGATGCGGGGGTGTTGGGGGCGCATCGGCGGACGGGGGATTGTTTGACGTTCGAGGTAATTGCGCGGCGTTTGGATGATCGGGGTGGGGGCTTGGCGCGGGTGAATGAGGGGTTGCGATTAGTGGAGGGATTGTCGATGCCGCGGGAGGAGGATGAGTTTAAGTTATCGTATTACAACACGCTGACGAGTTGGATAGATATCGACGGTTTGTTAGGGAATTTCGGATTGGAGCGGGAAGATTTGGAGAATGGGGAGAAGGTGAGCCGGGCGGTGCGGGAGTTTGGGGCGCGATTGCCAACGTATATTACGATTAAGGAAGTGAAGAAGCGTTGGGGACACGGGCAAGAGGACGTGTATCCGGTGGCGCAGTTTGAGAAGTTGTGGGGAGATATGACGGCGGTGCCGGGAGTGGACTGTGGGTTTGTGGCGGTGGGGCGTCAGCGGGGGCAGCAGATGAAGGAGCAGGCGCAGTTGGACGGGTGGTTACGGGATGGGTCGAAGGGGTATGTGGAGGGACTTTGTGAGTGGCCAGCGTGACGCTGGACCCAGGAGCCGCCCCTCCATGGCGGGGCACGAAACTTTGGTTGGGGAGTGGGGGGCGTTGTGGGAGGGGGAGAGAGGTTTTTGGGGATCGAAGATTGATCTCAGACGAGTGAGCCGTGGGTTGGCCGTGCGGTTCTGGCGCCCCGCCGGGGCGCAGTGGAATCTGAGGATATAATCCGGTGGTTGGTACCACCGGTTACTTTCTGGTCGTCCCTCCGGGACTTTTTGGGAGGCGGAGAGGCGATTCGCCGGGCGGCGGGGTGGGGCTGGCCAGTAAAACGTTATACTGGCCGGGCAGGGGGGAAGGGTGGGGTGACAGGAATGGGAGGGTTGGGACGTTTTTATAGGGAATTCGGGGGTTTTTTGGGGAAGGAACCGGGAATTCGACGTATTTATTAAGCGATGAGTATGGAAGAAGCATCACGGATGACGCGGCGGCGGTTCTTTTTGCGGTCGGCGGGGGTGGCGATGGCGTTGCCGGGGCTGGAATCGTTGTCGGAGAGTGTTTTGGCGGCGGGTGGTGCGGTGGGGGCGACGGCGGCGAAAGCGGGGACACCCACGCGGATGGTGGCGATCGGGAATTTGCTTGGGTTTTACCAGCCGAAATTTTTTCCGGACAAACCGGGTCGGGGTTACAACTTTCCGCGCTTGTTGAAGCCGTTGGCACCGCACCGGGAAGATTTCACTTTGTATTCGGGATTGGATCATGGCGTGAAGGGTGGGCACTTTGCGGTGCACTCGTTCTTGAGTGGGGTGTTGTCGGCGGATGCGAAGGGTTTGCCGGAGGGCAACATCAGCATGGATCAGCGCGCGGCGGAGTCGGTGGGTGGCGCGACGCGCTTTCCGTCGTTGACGATCGGGTCGGCGGACGGGATTCACGGGGGTTGCCAGATGTGTTGGACGCGGAGCGGGACGCGTGTGCCGCCGATCCCGGGGCCACGGGAGTTGTTCCGGAAGCTTTACGTGAACGAGTCGTCGTCGAACCTGGGCAAGGCGAAGGATCGCTTCAAGATGAAGGGATCGATTTTGGATGCCGTGTTAGGGGATGCGAAATCGTTGGACCGGAAATTGGACAAGGCGGATCGCGAGAAGTTGGACGAGTATTTTACATCGGTGCGGGATGTGGAGCGGCAGTTGGAATTGAATGAGCAGTGGGTGGACGTGCCGAAGCCGAAGGCGCCGTTTCCGGAGCCGAAGAATACGAACATGGTGGATGATTTGCCGTTGATTTATGATTTGATGGCCCTGGCCTTGCAGACGGATTCGACGCGGATTGCGACCCTGGAGATCGGGGGGGATTTTGAGTCGTCGTTCTTTGATATTGGGAAGGGGTATCATGGATTGTCTCACCATGGGCAGGTGCAGGATAACATCGACAAGTTATTGATCCTGGAGGAATACCAGATGAAGCATTTTGCGCGGTTCCTCGCGAAGATGAAATCGATCAAGGATGGGGACGGGACCTTGTTGGACCACACGATGGTGTTGTTTGGGAGCGGGATGGCGAATGCGAACGCGCACACGAATGTGAATTTGCCGATCGTGTTTGCGGGGGGTGGGTATCGGCACGGGGAATACAAGGCTTATCCGACGGAGGGGATTGAGCGGCGGCCGTTGTGTAATTTGTACTTGAGCATGCTGCAGCGGTTTGGGGTGGAGACGGAGCAGTTTGGGACTAGTACTGGGACTTTGTTAGGGTAAATGATGAGGGGGTGACAAGGTGAGGGGGCGAGGGGGTGAAACATGAAAGGAAGGATCAAAAGTCATACGGATTTGGATGTTTATCGCCTGGCGTTTGATTCGGCGATGGCGATTTTCGAACATTCGAAGAGGTTTCCAAAAGAGGAGATGTATTCGCTTACCGATCAGATACGCAGATCATCCCGCAGTGTTTGTGCGAATTTGGCGGAGGCATGGAGGAAGCGACGGTACGAGGCTCACTTTTGCAGTAAAATTTCTGATGCGGAGACTGAAGCGGCTGAGACCCAGGTATGGCTGGAGTTTGCTGTGAAGTGCGATTATCTGGACAGGCAAGTTGCAGCCGACCTGTATGCGGTTTTCGATGGAATCATTGGAACGCTAGTGGGAATGATCAATCACTCGGAAACGTGGATTATCAAAGGGTCAGACAAGGTGGGATCGTGAGTCGTATCGCGCTTATTATTTGGATTTCTTTGGCAGGGAGTGCCGTTGGGATGGAGGTGAAGCCGGAGGTGTTTTTGGAGAAGTATTGTTTTGAGTGTCATGGGAAGGACGAGCAGAAGGGGGATCGGCGCTTTGATGAGATGAGTTTTCCCGTGGGGGACGAGCATGGGATCATTGAAGCGCAGGACATTATTGATCAGCTGACCTTGGAGGACATGCCGCCGGGCAAGGCGAAGCGGCAGCCGAGCGAGGAAGAGCGGGCGGCGATGATCGCGGTTTTGACCGAAGGAGTGGGGGATGCGCGGGCGCAGTTGGCGAGCACGGGGGCGCAGACGGTGTTGCGTCGGTTGAATCAGCGGGAGTATCGGAACACGATCGGGGATTTATTGGGGATGAACATGGTGTCGTTCGATCCGACCACAAAATTTCCGGCGGACAAGACGGTCGAGCACATGGACAACATTGGGGACGTGTTGGTGACTTCGGGGTATTTACTGGATCAGTATTTAGAGTCGGCGGATGTGGTCGTGGAGAAGGCTTTGGGGATGCGGGAGAAGCCAAAGGAACAGAAGTGGCGGTTCAAGGGGAACTTTCAGCAGGGGCAGGAATTGGATTACTCGCACAAGCGGGTCTACAACTATCGGTATCTGTGCGTGTATGAAGTGCCGAATACGCTGAGGCATGAGGGGGGCTATGCGGCGATTCATGATTTCAGTGAGGGGGTGCCGGAGGATGGGTGGTATGAGGTGCGTGCGTTAGCGCATGCGTTGCATCGGGAGAACAACCCTTATGACCCGGAGATCTTCGGGATGGATTTGGATGAGCCGTTTCGATTGGGGATAGTCCCCGGTGATGTTCGGGTGGGAACCTTGCATCATCCGCAGCCGATCGAGCCGCAGTTGGCGGAGGTGACGGTGAAGGACGGCGGGAAGCCGGAGTGGTATACGATGCGGGTGTGGTTGGAGAAGGGGCAGACGCCGCGGTTCACGTTTCCGAACGGGATGAGGAGTTGCCGGGGTGCGTTTTCAGCGATTGCGAACCGGTATAAGGATCATTGGCCGAAGGGGGCGTATCGTGGGGGGATTGTGGAGGCGCGGAAAGTGGTTTTGGAGCATGGCAAGATGCCGCATATCCGGATTCACGAGGTGGCCGTGCGGGGGCCGATCTATGAGGAGTGGCCGCCGGAGCCGCAGCGGATTGTTTTTGGGAAAGAAGGATACAAGGAGGGGCGGGAGCGGGAGGTTTTGGAGCAGTTTGCGGAGCGGGCGTATCGGCGGCCGGTGACGAAGGATGAGGTGGACCGTTTGATGTCGGTGGTGGAGCAGCGGCGGAAGGAAGGGCGGAGTGCGTATGGGGCGATGAAGGACGGAGTGAAGGCGGTGTTGTGTTCGCCGGGGTTTTTGTATTTGGCGGAGCCGGAGGAGAAGGGTGGCAAGTTGGGGGCGCATGATTTGGCGTCGCGGTTGTCCTATTTTTTGTGGGCGACGATGCCGGACGAGGAATTACGGGCCTTGGCGGATTCGGGGGAGCTATTGAAGCCTGAGGTATTGGAGGGGCAACTGGCGCGGATGTTGGCGGACGAGCGATCGGAAGCGTTTGTGGGCGGGTTTTTGGACAGTTGGTTGAACTTGCGGGCGTTGGGGGACATGCCGCCGGACCGGGAATTGTTCAGTGTTTATTACACGAAGAATTTCCAGGAGGGGATGAAGGAAGAGGCGCGGTTATTTTTGCGGAACCTGTTGGAGACGGACGGGCCGGTGACGGATTTTATTGATTCGGACTATGCGTTTGTGAACAAGTATTTGGCGGAGCATTACGGGATTGAGGGGGGCAAGTGGGAGCGGGGGAAGGCGCATGAGTTTCAGCGGGTGAGCTTGAGGGATTCGCGGCGCGGGGGATTGCTGGGGATGGGCGGAGTGTTGACGGTGACGGCGAACGGGATTGAGACTTCGCCGGTGACGCGCGGGGTGTGGGTTTTAGAGAATGTGTTAGGGACGCCGCCGGCACCGCCGCCGGATGACGTGCCGGCGATCGATCCGGATGTGCGCGGGGCGACAACGGTGCGGGACATCCTGGCGAAGCATCGGGATATTGCGGCTTGCAATGATTGTCATCGGAAGATTGATCCGCCGGGGTTTGCCTTGGAGAACTTTGACCCGATCGGGGGGTGGCGGTCGCATTATCCGGCGGGTCGGAAGCAAGGGCCGAAGGTGGATGCGTCGTCGGAATTGGCGAGTGGGGGGACGTTTGAGGATGTGGGCGGGTTGAAGGAGTTGTTGCTGGAGCGGAAGGATTTCTTTGTGCGGATGTTGGCGGAGCGTTTGTTGACGTATGCGACGGGGCGCCGGGTGGAGGGATTGGATCGCGCGGCGGTGGATGAGATTGTGGCGACGACGGGAAAGAAGGGGGATGGGATGCGGAGTTTGGTGGAGGAAGTGGTGGGGAGCGAGGTGTTTCTTAGGAGATAGGCGGCGCCGGGTGGGGGCACCCGGCCTACAGGGGGAAGGTGACGGTGAGAGACGGGTTGGGCATTTAGACATTACACGTGTAACGCCTGGATGTCCGGTTGGGGAATGAGCTGGACGTGGCGGGTTGTGGTGGGTAGACCGGGGGCTTGAAGCGGGTTGTTGATGTTGGGTTGTTGTTGACGATATCGACCCTTTGGGCAGGGGCGGTGTTGTTGTCGAAGATTGATGTAGCGGCGTTTCCGCCGATGACGCTGGGGGCGTGGCGGGCGACGATTGCGGCGGCGGGGATTTTGCTTTTTTGCGTGGTGACGAAGCAGGCTTTGGGACCGGCGTTCAAGAAGTCGCGGGCGATGTTGTTGTTGGCGGTCGTGGGGATTGCGTCGACGTGGACGTTGGTGCCAGCGGGGGAGCAGTTTATCGGGTCGGGGTTGGCGACTTTGATGTCGGCGTTGTTACCGGCATCGGCGTTGTTGTTCAGTGCGCTGCCGCCTATTCGAGCGAAGGTGGGGTGGAAGGGGTGGATGGGATTGGTGGTGGGCGGGGTGGGGTTGTTATTGGCGATCGGGCCGGCGCATATTTTGAAGGGGGATGCGATTTTGGAGGGGGCGAGCTTGGCGGGGTTAGGGTTTGTGATGTTCGGGATATACTGTGTGCTGACGGAGCGATTGGCGAAGGGGATTGCGCCTTCGACGGCGGCGGGGGTGATGATTTTGTATGCGGCGGCTGTGTTGTGGGTATTAGCGTTTGTTTTTGAGTCGCCGACGATGGTGGCGGCGGACCGGGAGGAATGGTGGGCGATGTTTGGGATGGCTTTGCCGGGGACAGCGGTGCCGAACCTTTTGGTATTTGTGTTAGTGGCGCGGGCGGGCGGGGTGTTTATGAGTTTCAACGGGTATACGATGCCGTTGATTGGGATATTGCTGGCTTACCTGGTGTTTGGGACGGTACCGGCGTGGACCTTGGTGGTGGGGGTGCCGCTGGTTTTTGCGGGGATGGCTTTGGTGCAGCGGGCGCGGGCGGGAGGGGGCGCTTCTTAGGGACCGAAGCGATTTCGGATGAAGAGATTTCGCGTGGTGGCGGGATCGAAGGGGATGGTGAAAGTGGTTTTGTTGACTCCGGGTCGGAGGATGACTTCGGAATCGATGAAGAAATCGACGTTGCGGGTGAGGGATGACCAATCGACTAGGTTGGTGGACATCTGGAGGTTTGGTGAGGAGGTGTTGTCGTTGGTTCGTTCGAGGATGGTGTAGACAAGGGTGCCGCCGCTGTTGGTGAGGGTGGCGGCGATATCGGGATCGTAGGGGCCGAGCGGGTCGGTGCCGGTGTGGAAGTTTTCGAAGTTGGTGTAGCCATCGTTGTTGTCGTCGTCTTCGCGGTTGAGGTTGCGATAGAGCTTTTCGAAAGAGAATAGGAAAGCACCCTCGACGGCGCCGAGATCGATGACTTGGTTGAAGGCACTTGAGCCGCTGATGCGGGGTTGGCCGCGGATGTCGAGGAGGGTGGTGTTGACGGTGTTGTCGCCCGCATCCAGGGCGGGGGAGGGGTCGACGAGGCCGAACTCGCCTTCGCAGGTGGGGGCTTCGGCGGGCTCGACGGGGCTGAGGAAGAGGGGGTCGCTGGTGAGGGCGACGGCGAAACTGGCATTTGCGCTGACGGTGCCTTCGATGAGGTTGTGGGAGCTGGCGGGGTCGAGGGGGTTCGTGGCCCTGAAGTTTTGACCGGGGCCGTTGTTCCAGACGATGCAATTTTCGAGGCGAGCGCCGCCGCCAAAGTTGCTGCGCCAGCCGCTGCCTTCGTCCGCGCGATGGTTTCCGGTGACCGTGACGTTGATGAACTGGGACGTGTCGTTGCCTTGGACCCAGATGCCTCCGCCACTGTTTCCGGAGACGACGACATTGATAAAGACCGAGCCCGGGGGACCGCTGATGCTTGCGAGTCCGCCGCCGCCATTGAAGTCGGTCGTGTTGCCGCAGACGCGGGTATTGGTGATCTTGGGCGAGTTGCCTCCGGAGGGGGTGAGATACATGCCGCCGCCGCCAAAGGGAGCGTAGCAGTCCCGGATGATGACCTGATCGAAGTGCGGGGAGGCATTCTGGATGAGGACGCCTCCGCCCCGGCTACTGCCCAGGCAGTCCTTAATTGTGAGCAGGCGAAAGATTCCATCTCCCTGGAAGACATCGATGCCACCGCCGCCGGTGCTGGTTGACATATTGGCGTTGCCGTCCTGGATGGTGAAGCCATCGAGAAGCACGTCCGGGGAGATGTTTTTTACGACGTGCAGGGAATTGTCGGAGGTATCGGAGGGGGTGCCGATATCGCCGGAGAGGATGGTGGTGATTGAGGGGCGGGGTGGGAAGCCAGACGACATGAAGCGGTCCGAGAGGAGTCGCTCACTGGAGGTCCCGAGGAATCCTCCGTAGACGTAGACGCCGCCTTTGAGCAGGAAGGATATGGTGCGATCGGTGCCGCTAGTGGGGGTGTAGGGGCCGCCTGCCACCCACACTTCGTCTCCAGGAGAGGCGGCGGCGATGCCGGCCTGGAGGTCAGTGAAGGCATCGGACCAGCTGGTGCCGTTGTTGGAGCCAGTCGTGGCGACGTCAAAAACATAGATGCGATTGTTGCGGTCTTTTTCGTAAGGGCCGAGGTCGACGGTGGTGACTTTTATGCGGTCGGTATCGTCGAGGTCAGTGAGGGTGCCGGCGGGGAGGAGGGCATTGTTTCCGGCGTTTCCGGCGGGAGAGTTCGGGATGAGGCGGAAATTCCCCGCGATGTCGGGAGCGGTTGAGGGGTCGAGGGGGATCTCGAAGTCGGGATCGGCGTCGAGGTTGTTGCCTCCGTCGGTGGGGCCCGTGGCTGCGGCAAAGATGGCGGCGGCGCTTTGAACGAGAGAATGGGTGATGGTGGTCAAAGAGGTGCTGTCGGCAATGGAAGCGCTGGCGGTTCCTGTGCCTGAGTTGTCTTCGTTGTTCCAGATGATCGAATTGTTGATGGAGACGGTGGAAATTGTCAGTGGATTGAGGAAGAATCCGCCTCCGCTACTGTTGGCCCGGTTTCCGGTGACGGTCACATTTGTAAACGTCAGGGTGGAGGGGGTGGTTAAGCTCGTGTTGAAGAGGCCGAGGAGTAAGAGTCCTCCGCCAGACGACGACGTGGCATCATTCCCCGAAATCACGACGTTTACGTAGGTGGAATCGGTGACGATATCGGGGGTGAGCGATGCGTCGTAGATGCCGCCGCCACTTCCCGCCGAATTTCCGGAAACGATGACCTTGGAGAGGGAAACCTCGCCCACATTGTAGAGGCCGCCGCCCCCGTTTGCGGTATTCAGCTTTATCTCACATCGGTCGATGACGAGGTCGGCGAGGGCGGAAGTCCCATTCACGTGGTAAATGCCGCCGCCGTTGTCTCCGGCGATGTTGTTACAAATGATCAGGTTCCGGAGGACCGGGTATCCACCCAAGGTTTCGATGCCGCCGCCTCGATCGTTCGGACTGGAAGCGTTGGCATTTCCGTCGCGGATGGTGAAGCCGTCGAGGGTGGCGGCGTGGGTGGTATTGGCGGCGGTGACGACGTGGTAGCTGTTGTCGGTGTCGAGGCCCTGGTTGCCGATGTTGCCGGAGAGAATGGTGGGGTTTGCTTCGGGGTCGCGTTCGGAGAGCATGGTTTCTTCGAGCCCGGAAACGATGGTGGGGAAGTTGACCCCGGTGAAGCCGCCGTAAACGGCGACGCCTTCGACGAGGGCGAAGGAGATGGTTCGATCGGTGGTGGCGGTGGGGGTGTAGGTGCCGTTGGCGACCCAGATTTGATCGCCGGCGATGGCGGCGGCGAGGGCGGCCTGGGGATTGAGGAAGGCGTTGGTCCAGGAGGTGCCGTTGTTGAGTCCGTTGGTGGCGTTGCGGTCGACGTAGTGAATCGTGTTAACGGTGATGGTGAATTGTTGGACGGCGGAGGTGTCGTTGCCGCCGTTGGCGTTGCCCCCGTCGTCCTGGACCTGGACATCGACGGTGGCGACGCCGGTGGTGCCGGAGGCGGGGGTGAAGGTAAGGGCGCCGCTGGTGTCGATGGCGGGTTGGGAGGTGAAGAGGGGGTTGTTGTCGTTGGAGACGATGAATTGGGAGATGGATTGTGATGATTCGTCGTCGGCGAGGCTGGGATCGGAAGCCTGACCGGGGTCGAAGGCGGTGGCGAAGGTGTTGATGGATTGGGCGCCATCGGTATTGAGGACGACTTGGTCGGGGCCGAGGGTGATGGCGGGCGGGTCGTTGACGGGATTGACGGTGATGGAGACGGTGGCGGGATCGCTCGGGCCGCTGGGGATGTTGTCGTTGACGGTGTATTGGAAGGAATCGGAGCCGTTGAAATCGGGATCGGGGGTGTAGGTGATCTCACCGTTGGACGGGTTGATGGAGGTGCTGCCGGTCATGGGTTCGGATCCGGCAACGATCATCACTGAGGCCGGGTCGAGAGAGGTGCCGGTGTCCGGGGAGTCGTTGTCGAGGACGTCGACGACGATGCCGGCGGAATCTTCGTTGCCTGATCCGGAATCATCGTTGGCGGTGGGAGGGACATTGATTCCGGCGAGGGTGACGGTTGCGATTGTGAGGCTGAGGAAGATGGAGAGGACGAGTGGCTTCATGGTGTGGTGTGGTTTGACGCGGCGGGCTCGTTCGCTCAGGGAGCGGGCGGGGTGGTGGAGAACTTTTGTCGCCAGAAGAGGAGGCGGTTGGTGACGGGGTCGGGGGTGTTGAGGAGTTGGAGGGTGATCTGTTCGATGCCAGGAGCGAGTGTTGTTGTGGAATCGACGGTGTAGTCGACGGATTCGACCATGTCAGACCAATTGGTGAGGTTGGTGGATTTTTGGTAGTGGACGAAGACGTCGGCGGCCTCGGTTCTTCGGGTGGCTTGGAAGAAGAAATTGCCGGAGCCGCCGAAGAGGAAGGGGATAGCCCCGAGGTCGCCACCGGCGGCGTAGTCGTAGTAGTCGGGGTATCCGTTTTCGTCGAGGTCCGCATTAGGATCGGCGGCGGGGAAGAGGAGGGCGAAGGTGAGGGCGAGTTCGTAGGGGCCGAGTTCGATGTTGGCTCCGGCGATGCGTGGGTTGCCGTCGAGGTCCGTGGGGAGAGTATTGGCGCTGTTGAGGCCCTGACCGATGAGGGGGGAGAGGGGGGAGAGATGGAGATCGCCGTTGGTGACTGGGGCGGAGGCGGGATCTGTCGGCGTCATGAAGAGTGGGTCGTTGGCGGGGAGGGCGCCGTTGAAATTGCCGGGGCCGCTGCCGGTGAGGTCGAAGTTTTCCACGAGGCAATGGGAGTAGGTGGGCGTGGAATTGCCGGCAGTGAAGACCGAGGCGGAGGTGGTGTTGCGGACCGATGAGGCGTGATTGTACCAGATGATGCAGTTCACGAAGGCCACGTTTGAATTGGCCACGCTTGAAGTCGATCCGCACCAGAAACCGCCGCCGTTGTTCGTGGCGTTGTTGCCCTGGACGGAGCAATTGGTGACGGTGGGGCTGGTGGCGACGAGACTGACCGCCCCGCCGTGAACGGCGGCATCGTTCCCGGTGAAGGCGCAGTTGGTGATGGAGGGATCGGTGCCGGCTGATTGGTAGGAGAGCGCGCCCCCGGAAGCACCGCAGGAATTGCCGACAAAGGAGCAATCGGTGATGTCGGGACCTGCGCCCGACTGGTGGACGATCGCGCCGCCTGAACCGGTCGCGCTGCTGTTCCCCTCAAAGTTACAATTCGAGATGGTGGCGTTGGGGGTGCCGGTAATGCTGACGGCGCCGCCGCCGAGCGCGCCGGTATTGCCGGTAAACGTGGAATCGGTGAGCATCCAGGAGGTGTTGATGCTGTTGATCGCGCCACCGGTGAAAGTGGTGGCGTGATTGGAGTCGAAGGTGCAGCGAGTGACCGTGAGGTTGGACAAGGTGTAGACGGCTCCTCCGGATGGGGCCGAGTTGTTTGTGAAGGAACAATCAGCCAGGATGAGGTCGGGGGCGTTCGCCGTGTAGATGGCGCCCCCGACGCTGCTGGCGGCATTGTCCTCGAAGCTGCAATTGGCGACGGTGGGCGAACCCCCGAAGTTGAAGAGGGCGGCGCCGCGGACGAAGCTGCCCGTTCCGAAGGCGTTTCCGGCCTTGATGGTGAAGCCGTCGAGGCGCGACGCCGCATCGGCATTGCTGGCGGTCACGATGCTGTAGCTGTTGTCGGTCCTGCCGACGGAATCATCATCCTCGAGCAGATCACCGGAGAGGATGGACTTGTACATCGGGACGTTGCGCGCGGCGAAGGAGCCGTCGCCGCCGCCCATGGGGAAGCCGCCGTAGATCTTCACACCGGCCGGGAGAGTGTAGGTGGCGCCCAGGTTTCCGAGCGGGACCGAGGCGCCTTCATCGGGACGGTAAATGCCTTCGGCGACCCAGATTTCGTTTCCGGCGGCTGCCGCATCGATTGCATCCTGAAGATGGAGGAAGGCGTCGTTCCAGGACGTGCCGTCGTGGGTGGGGCCGGGGGCATTTTCGTCGACGTAGTGGATGGTGCCGCTGGAAAAGGTGAAGATCATGGGTGCGGAATCGTCGAGGAGCATGCCGGGGTCCGAGGCGATGACCTGGAACGTGGCGGTGCCGAGGGTGCCTTCGGCCAGCGTGAAGCGGAGCGTGCCATCGGGATCGACGACGGGGAGCGCGTCGAAGGCGAGAGAGCCGGTGGTGCCGAGGAGCGTGAAGGCGAAGGAGAGGCCGTTGCCGCTGTTGAGAGCCGAGCTATCGGGCGCCCAGCCGGCGGAAGAGAACTCGGCGCCGGTGGAGACGGGCGCGTCGACATCCTGGCCGAACTTGGTCATGGGGTTGAACTCGTAGGCCCCAAGTTCGATCTCGGCGGGGATGATGCGGGGATTGCCGTCGAGGTCGGTGGTGAGGCCTGCCGGGAGGAGGGTGTCGTCGCCGGTGTCGTAGGCGGGAGAGTTCTGGTCGAAGCGAAGGTTGCCGTAGTTGTTGGTGGCGGCGTTGGTCCAGCCGCCGGTGCCGGGGGTTGGGGTGTCGAAGAAGGAGGGATCGGTGTTGGCGGTGACGTATCCTGTGATGGTCGCGCCTTCGACGAGGTTATCACTGCCGCTTGAGCTCGGGGAGTTTGGCCCGGCGAACGTGTTGGCGGTGTTACCCCAGAAGATGCTGTTGTAGAGCAGGGGGCTGGCTCCGCCGTCGAGGTAGAAGGCGCCGCCGCTGGGAGATTCGTTGTAAGCGACGGTGCAGTTCGTGAAGACGGGGAAGGAGTTGAAGGCGCGCATGGCTCCGCCGATGACGGAGGAGTAGTTGCCGGCGAAGAGCACGTTGTTGAAGACGAGGTTGGCACCGTTGGTGAGATAGCAGGCGCCGCCGGAACCACCGGCGATGTCGATGTAGTTGCCGAGGAAGGCGACGTTGGTCAGTTCTGCGCCGCCGCCCCCGCCTGCGTGGAGACCGCCGCCGAACTTGGCGCGATTCTCGAGGAAGATGAGATTGGACAATTTCGGAGACGCGGCGCCCACGGTGATGCCGCCGCCGCGATCGTTGGGACCCGACCCGCTGTCGCTGTTCCCGCCCGTGATGGTGAAGCCATCGAGGCGCGAACTGGCGTTGGAGGAGAGCGCGTCAACGACGTGGTAGCTGTTGCCGGCGAGCGTTCCGGAGCCATCGATGTCTCCGGAAAGAGTGGTGTTGTTCGTGTCGGGGTTGAGGTTGCGTTCCGCGGGGGTGCCGCCTCCCGGGGGGAAGCCGCCGAGGATGGTGACGTTGGCGGGAAGAACGAAGGCATCGGCGCGGTTGGTGCCGGGTTTGTAGGTCCCTTCGGCGACTCGAATTTCGCTGCCGGCGACTGCGACGGCGATTCCGTCCTGCAGGTCGCTGAAGGCGTTCGACCAGGAGGCGCCGTTCTGGAAGGTGTTGGGGTTGGCCTGGTCCACGTAGATGATGGAGCGATCGAGCGGGGTGGATTGTTCGAAGGCACCGAGGTCGACGGTCGTGTCCTGAATGCGCGCGTTGCCGTCGAGATCCGTGGTCACGCCTGCCGGGACGAGGGAATTGTCGCCGACGTTGATGGCGGGCGATCCCGGCGGGAGGCGGAGGTCATCGTCGGTGGTGCCGATGGTGCCGTCGGGTCCGACGGGATTGATGAAGAGGGGATCTGTGGCGCCGGGGGTTCCTAAGGTGAGATTGTTGGTGAAGGTGGGGACGAAGATGCCGCTGTTCTGCTGGAGCGGGGCGGTATCCCAGAAGATATTATTGGTGCAATCGGCGGAGGATCCGGGGGCTTGGAGAAAGTAGTGGAAGCACCGACCGCTGATACCGGTGTTCCCGGTGAAAGAGCAGTTGGCAATGGTGAGGACACCGCTTTGCTGGAAGACACCGGCACCGAAGCTGGCGGCATTACCGGAAAATGCGGAATTGGTGACATGTGTCGTGGCGAGAATGGTGGCGATGGAGCCACCGCTGCCGGCCTCATTTCCGACGAAGCGACAATTGGTGACGTGAGTGGTATTTCCGGATGCGAAGGAGTAGATGGCTCCGCCTCGTCTGCTTCCACCCAGAGTGGCTTCGTTTCCGATGAAGAGGCAATCTTCGAAGGTGGTGGTCATGGGCAGGCTGTCGCCGGAGACGGGTTCGATTCGGACGGCGCCGCCGTTGTCCGAGGAGTCGTTGAAGAAGAAGGTTGTGTTGGTGAAGGTGGCTTGGGCGCCGATGTAGAGGCGGACGGCGCCTGAATCCGGGCCGGAGTTGCGGGAAATGGTGCAGAAGTCGAAAAGAGGGGAGGCGCTTTCTGAAACGGTAATGCCGCCGCCGAATGTCGCGGCGTCGTTCTGGTTGATGCTGGTTCGGAGGAAGGTCGGCGACGACTGTTGCCTGATGTGCGCGGCGGGGCCGACGTCGGAATCGTTGTCGATGATGAAAGAATCGATCACCTCGGGATCCGCCTGGAAAAGATAGAGACCACCGCCGGTCGTGGCATTGTTATCTTCAATCCATCCGTCGTCGATGATGGGGTCGCTGTTGGTCATGTAGAGGCCGGCGCCATCCACGGCTTGATTGTCGGTGAATCGGCAGTCGTCGAAAGTGGCGTGGGATTCCATCTCGAGGTAGGCGGCGCCACCCTTGGTGGCGTAGTTGTCGGTGAACTGGACGTTGGCGATGATGGGCCGGCCGTTGTTGATGCGGATACCGCCGCCCTCCGATTGGTCGGCGGTGCCGTCGGCTTGTCCGCCGGAGACGGTGAAGCCATCGAGGCAGGTGGTGAAATCGGTGCCGGAGGCGTCGACGACGTGGTAGGCGTTGTCGGAGCGGTTGGTGAAGTTTGCGGCATCATCGCCCATGAGGTCACCGGAGAGGATGGTGTTGTTGGTTTGGGGGTCCGGGTTGCGGGCGCCGAAAGTGCCATCGCCGCCGCCGGTGGGGAAACCGCCGTATAGTTTGACGGCACATTTGAGCTGGAAGGTGGCGGTGCGGTCACCGGCGGGGCCGGGTTTGTAGTTGCCCTGGGCGACCCATATCTCGGTGTTGGATTTGGCGTTGGTGAGGGCGGTTTGGAGGTCGGTGTAGGCGTTGCTCCACGAGGTGCCGTTGTTGAGGCCACCAAAGACGTTTTGGTCGACGTAGATTCTTTTGCTGGGCGTGGCGACGAAGGCGAAGCTGAAGGCGGGGGTGCCGTTGGATATGTGTTGGG
The DNA here is from genome assembly GCA_039028175.1 of Verrucomicrobiota bacterium. Classification (GTDB taxonomy): domain Bacteria; phylum Verrucomicrobiota; class Verrucomicrobiia; order Verrucomicrobiales; family DEV007; genus JBCDBW01. The sequence goes on along the minus strand of JBCCIR010000006.1, from coordinate 1,352 downwards.
GATTCGTGGCGGGATGGATGACGGCGCCACCGGGCGGGTCATCGAGGATATCGCGGCTGGCGATGACGAAGTGTCCGGCGCCGTGGTCCCATTCGTAGGACCAGAGATTATCGACGTTGGAGCCGGAGCCGCCTTCGGGACTCAGGACGAGGGTGCCGGTGCAATTGGTTTGGCCGGGGATATCGAGGTGGTAGAAGCCGTTGGTGGAGGATTTGGTGACCGTGAAATTGCCGTCCGCAATGGGAGTGCCGCCGACCGTCACGGGGTCGCCGGAGCCGAGGATGCGGCCCATGGCGATGATGCCGGGGTTTTGGTGATCGAGGGGGAGGTAGAGGAAGGAGACGGGGTCTCGCTCATAGGTGGTGGCGTCGCGGCCGTTGTCGTGATTGAAGATGGTGAATGTGCCGTCGGCATTGGCTTCAGAGAGGGCGAAGTTGTTTTCGTCCTTGGCGCCGTTGACGAGGAGGATGCCATCGGAGGAGGTTGATGCGCCGAAGAAGGGATCGGTGAGATCGAGCGTGTAGGTGCCGTCTTCGTTGTCTTTGAACTCGATATCCAGGCGGATATTCGCGGAGGAGTTCAGGGTGGTGATGGCTCCTCCGTTGGTGGAGTTCAAGGCGACGCCGCAATAGAACTCCTGAAAGGTGGAGAAGAGGAAGGCGACATCGGCGTTGTCTGCGATACCTTGGTTGCGTGCGGACTCGCGAACCTGGATGTAGTGAAGCCGGGGGATCGTGAAGGCGGCATCGGGGAAGCCGCTGACTGAGGGGTAGCGGACGGCGTCGGTGCCGTTTTGAGCGATGGTGCTAATGACGACGCCGTCATTGTTGGCGCCCGGAGGGTCGATACCAATGGTGTATTCGGCAGGATCGGTGTTTGCGGGGAGTGTGACGTTGTCGGAGGCGGTGGGGAGGAGCGTGACGCTGAAGGGGGAATCGGTGACCTCGAGGGTGCCGTGTTCGAGGGCGGGGGCGGGTGGGGTGATGAGGAGGGAGAAGAGTAAGGCGAGGACGAGAAGAGCTGCACTAAGTGAACGCGGGCGTGACGGGTCTATGATTTTACAAAAAGGCATGGGGTGGGATGGGATATCCCTTAGGGCCTTCCTTCATGGCCTGGAGAACGGGTGGCGCGCAGGTGAAGAAGAGGGGCGAAAAGGGAGGGATGGGTAGGGATATGATGCCGGAGGAACAAGGTGGGGTCAAGGTTTGGGGGGAGTTTGGAGGCAGAGGGCGGAGGGCGGAGGGCAAGGGGGTAATCAGTATTCAGTGATCGGTATTCAGAAAGGGGAGGGGGGGTTGGGGGAGGACGGACGTGGAGGGAGGAGCGTTGTGCGCCCTCGGCGAGGGCGCGCT